>JAOZRT010000451.1 GCA_029940035.1 Desulfobacterales bacterium | reverse complement strand
TATTTTAAATGAATAAAGCCAAAATGCTTACACATAATGAATTGGTTTGCCAGAATTCGATTACGAATTCTGGTCAAACCAATTCATTATTCCCACTCGATGGTGCTGGGCGGCTTGGAGCTGATATCGTAAACCACACGGTTGACGCCTCTGACCTCGTTGATGATTCTGTTTGACATTTTACCCAGCAGTTGATGGGGCAGCCTGGCCCAGTCGGCGGTCATGGCATCACGGCTGGTGACGGCGCGGATAGCGACGATGTTTTCATAGGTCCGGGAATCACCCATGATGCCGACACTCTTGATGGGAAGCAGTACGGCAAATGACTGCCACAACTTCCGGTAATATCCGTTCTGCCTGATTTCTTCCAGCAGCACGGCATCCACATCCCTCAATATGGCGAGTCGCGATCTGGTGACTTCACCGATAATCCTGATGGCCAGTCCCGGTCCGGGAAAGGGCTGACGCCAGATCAGGTCTTCCGGCAGCCCGATCTCACTGCCAAGCTTTCTTACATCATCCTTGAACAGATACCGCAGGGGTTCCACGAGTTTTAGTTTCATCTTTTTGGGCAGTCCGCCCACATTATGATGGGATTTGATAACCGAGGTAGGGCCGCCAAAGGCTGATACGGATTCAATGACATCCGGATAGAGCGTACCCTGGCCAAGAAATTCGGCGTCTTTGATTTTTTTGGCTTCCGCTTCGAATACGTCCATGACGACCCGGCCGATAATGTTCCGTTTCTTTTCAGGGTCTGTTATGCCTGCCAAAGGGTTTAAAAATTTGTTTTTGGCGCTGACGAACCGTATGTTCATTTTCAAATGCTGCTTCAGCGTCTTTTTCAGTTGCTGGGCTTCATCCTTTCTGAGCAGCCCATTGTCCACGAAAATGCAGGTGAGGTTCTTCCCCACAGCTTTGTGGATCAGCAATGCGGCAACCGACGAATCCACACCACCGCTCAACCCCAGCACCACCTTTTTGCCGTCCACCAGGGCTTTGATATCGGCGATAGATTCCCTGGCAAAGGATTTCATGGTCCACGAGCGCTTGCACCCGCACACGTCGAAAAGGAAGTTGCGGAGCATGGTTTTTCCTTTCAAGGTGTGCTCCACCTCCGGGTGAAACTGAAGGCCGTACATTTTGCGTTTAGCATTGGCCGCGGCTGCAATTTTGGTGTTCCGGGTGGAGGCTGTTATGGTAAAGCCCCTGGGCAGCTTGACAATACTGTCACCATGACTCATCCATGTCTGGGTGGTGCGGCTGACCTTTTTAAAAAGCCCGGTGGCTTTTTTGGCTGTCAGCTCAGCAAACCCGTATTCGCGCTTCTTGGCATTTTTCACATTGCCGCCGAGGGCATCAACCATGAACTGCATCCCATAACAGATACCCAGAATGGGGATGTTCAGATCAAAAACAGCTTTGTCGATTTTAGGGCTGCCCTTCTCATAAATGCTGGAGGGCCCGCCGGAAAGGATGATCCCTTCGGGGTTGAGCTTGCGGATTTCATCCATGCCGATGGCTGGGGATTCGATCGGGCAATCCACATGGCATTCGCGCACCCGACGGGCGATGAGCTGGTTGAATTGCGAGCCGAAATCGATGATCAGAATCATGTTAAACCCCAAGCGGAATTTTATGTTGATATTGTAGAAAGTTGCATTGTGCAATCAGTTTGCGAAAACTAGGTGAATATGTTAGAGACGGCTGAAAATGTCAAGATGATATACTGGTTGTCATAAGTTTTCATTACCTTACGCGCACAACAAAGCATGAAACGACTTCCATCAAAAGAGCAGTCACATATTCATATAGCGTAAATTCATGAAAAATTATGTGGTCGAAGACTGAACACCACGGGCAAACTATGTGGAATCTATAAATAAAAATCTATTTTTATGTAGACAAACAATTGGGAACCAAGTGTTTGGGGGAGACGCATATGCTTGAAAGTGGAGATCTGAGAAAAGGGCTGAAGCTTGAGATTGAAGGTGACCCCTATGTCATTGTTCAGTTTGCATTCGTAAAACCCGGCAAGGGACAGGCTCTGTATAAATGCAAGCTGAAAAATATGGTAACCGGTGTTCAGTTCGATAGAACCTTCAGGTCCGGTGAAAAATTCAACGAAGCCAGTCTGGAAGAGCATGCCATGGAGTACCTTTATTTTGATGGTGAAAGCTACTGCTTCATGAATACATCCAATTATGAACAGGAATTTCTTAACGGGGATGGTGTTGGCGATGCCAAGGACCTGTTAAAAGAAAATACGGTCGTGGATATGCTCTTTTTTGATGGGCGTCCCATTGCTCTTACCCTTCCCAATTTTGTCGAACTCGCCATCACCCGGACAGATCCCTGGGTAAAAGGGGATACTGCCTCAGGGGACTCCAAACCGGCAACGGTGGAAACCGGATATGAACTCCAGGTGCCTCCCTTTGTGGAAGAGGGTGAGCTGATAAAAATCGACACACGCAACGGGCAGTATGTGGAGCGCGTGAAACGATAGGCTTTTGACTGTAATTTGGCCTGCGGCCGTCAATACGCTTCGCTGTAATTTGCGCTTCGCGCGTTATTAATCGTCATTATGCTTCACAGTCATTCATTGTTGCCGATAGCTTATCGCCAAGAGCGGCAACAAATGACACGCGTTAGCGTTAATGACGTACGTAAGTAGCTCACTACACCCTAAGGGTAAATTACGGCCGAAGGCCAAATTACGCGCGAAGCGCAAATATCACACGAAGTGTTAATGACAAGCCAAAGGCTTATCCTTCATACTCCTGATATATCACGTGACCACACGATTTGCAGTGCGAGGCGTCTTTGTCGTGAAAGCGCAGGCCGCACTGGTTTCCACATACGTTTCGGCAATATAGATACCGCAAATGAGCAGATTCAAAAGGACGATGACGATATCGATAAGCTTGCCGGTCATTGTCTTGCAGTCGATGAGATAAAAGCGGATGGTGGCTCTCAGGGATCAAGGGGGGATGGTTACGTCCTTATTAAAGGTAGTCACCTTAAAGGTTTCCTGGTGTCGGGTTTCAGGTTGCTCATAGCCATCAGCAAAATGTTCATAATCCAATGTCCAACATCGAATGTGGTTTGTCAGCATATTGTATTCAGTTTTTCTGGGCATTCAGCCAAGAGCAAAGGGCCAAAGGTTCGATGCTCAGTGTTCGATGTTGGACGTTCATTCGGTCTGACCGCTGACCGCTGACCGGTCCTCGTCCTCTGCCCTCCGTCCTCAGGCAGGG
>JAOZRT010000450.1 GCA_029940035.1 Desulfobacterales bacterium | reverse complement strand
TCCTTGGTCTATTACGGATCCCCGGCACCAGTGGGCCTTGGTATTTTCGGAACCCCGAATAACGCTGATTGGAGGGCCGAAGGTGACCCGGAAGACAGCAATGATTTTGGATTTTGTCTTTCAGCTGCTGGAGATGTCAACCAGGATGGCTTTGACGACATCATTATTGCGGACTTTCGCTACAGTAAAACTGCTTTGGCTGCAGGAGCGGCCTTTGTCTATTATGGCGGCCCTGACAGTGACAATATCTCCCAGGTGGCGGCACAAACCCAACACATGATGTTTCCACAAGAGTATGACAGCTCCTGGACAGATGAAGGGGCAGCATTCCGCTACACAGGAGAGCTTTATCAGAAAATTGGTGGAACGATAAATCTCAAGGAGATGGGTTCACTTTACGATGAGGAAGAATTTGAACGTTCCTTTGAAGCCGAGGCGCTGGTCCGCCAGGGCCTGATGTTTGCACCCAATGACACAAACCTCTGGGACCTGCTCCTGGACATCTATTACCACCGGACGGCAGCGGCACAGATTCTTGCAGGTGAACTCCTGTCAAACATTGATGGCGTACAGATAGGTCTGACAGCATTTCTGCCACCTGAATGCAATCCTCCTTCACCGGATATCATCGACCGGGAAATCTGCATTCTGGAGCTTGCCCTTGAGGCCTATCAATGGGCATCCATGGGTGGAATAAATTCTTCGACCACAGCATCTGAAGGCGGATATTTCCATCTTCTCCAGGACAAACTCGATGTAGCCCGTCCCGGACTTGTCCCGCTGGGTTATGAAATTTTTCAGTCCCGGGTGCCTGCAAGGGCACTGGAACCTCTCACCTATTGGGACTCGGATACGTTGACGAGAACACACGTGAGCGGCAGCCCGGATACTCTCTTCAGCGGGTACAAAGATGTGGTCCTTCTTTTCGGACTCCTGCGGGATATGGGAAGCGTGGCAGAACGCCTGGCAAATCTCTATTCTGCCAAAGGCGATATTATTGAAGCTGAAAACTTGATCACAAGGACCCAGAGCCTCCTGTTGACGCAGGGGCAGATCCTGTTCAATGTTTTTCAATCCCTGGAAACAGATGCAGATACGGATTCCGGTGTGAATGACGCCATAGCCTTGTGGCGGCAAGCCCTTCGGAAGTTGACCACCGCCGCCCAGCTGATACGGGCGGACAAAAATCCATTGGGTTTTGACAAAGATTTCCTGGTCTTCATGGCAAAACCGGGTGGTATGGAATTCGATGGCCTCTTTGATTCCTTTGATCTGCTGGAAACCTATCTGCATCCTTTTGATCAACCCACCAAACCTCTTGGAAATGCCATGGCTGAGTTGGGTATAATTCAGTTATCCTACGAGAACTATGACGCTACGCAAGTTGAGCTTTCAGTCCAGTTAGAATTGCTTTCCAGTAAATACGATGACCGTCTTATAGAGATCGTTGGCTGCTCCAAACTGAACCCAGACCCAGAGTGTGATTATGACTCGGCCAAGGAAGACCCTATGAATGATGCCTCGTGGGGCGAGGTGGCCCAGCAGCTTTTGAGCATCGAGGCTGCAAAACTGGCGATTGAAAGAAACCGCCATGAGATGGACAACTTGATAAAAAAAATCCGGATTGAGGTAGTACGTCGGGCAAAGGCCCGGGGGGTCCAGAACGCCATGGAGAAACTCTATGTCAACTATGGAAGTCTCCAGGCAAGACTGAGTGAGGATATCGCTCGTATAGAAGCTGCCCAGGCAGCCTCCGATGCAATGGCCAATGCTGTCCATGGAGTTGGCTCAAATCCGTTTGAAGCCATATTTCAAATTGGTCTCGGAGCTTCAAATGCCGTCTTACAGGGAGGCTTAGGATACCAGAAAGCTGAACTGGAGGGGGAAAAAGAACGGATGGCTGCTCAGGAAAAGGCCGACATTGTGGCTTTGGAAAGTGAGCTTGATGACATCGACAGCGACGCCCAGATCAAAACATGGCTTCTGGAGACGAAGGTCCTGGCCGTGGACTCGTTGGAAGCAGCCATTCTTCTGGCCCAGGAACTGGGGCGCCTCAAGGCACTGCTCAACGAGGTGGAACGCCTGGAAACAGGCCTGACCGAAGCAAACGCCAACCTGTCACGGCGGTACTTTGCCGACCCGGTCCATCAGCTGCGGTATGCAGGAGATGTCCGGCGGGCACTTGCCAGCTTCGAAAGTGCCCAGCATTGGATTTTCTATATGGCCCGCGCACTGGAGTATAAATGGAACGAAACCTTTGAAAAGGAATGGCTCGGAAGAACGTGGACAGTGGATGAAATTTTCCGGTGCAGAAATGCTGACGAGCTGTATGATGCTTATGTGGCCATGGATGAATTCGACAGCGACTTCACCTTTGACGGCCAATTCCCTGATGAACTTTCATTGCGCCAGGACATCCTGGGATTTTTCGACGGGGGACACTATGAAGACCCCTTGAACCCCGGAACCATGGTCGAAGCCATTACGGCCTTCCGAAATTACCTGAAATCAAAAAGCGACTCCAGTGGCAACCTGACAATCAAGTTCAGTACGGCAAGAGAGTTCCCGGGAACCAACCTGTTTTTCGGACCCGTATTTAACGACAACGGTAATATACTGATTCCTGGACGTTTTGTGGACAAGATCAAAAAACTGATGGTGTCGGTAGTTGGTGACGGGGCTTCAGGGGAACCCCAACTTGCCGGCTCCCTGACATACGGCGGCACGAGCTTCATCCGGCGCCAGTGGGTGGGGCAATTTGATCCATTGCGGCCGGACAAACTGATGAATGAGCTGACCACCTACTCAACCCGTTTCTGGACCAAAGACGTTCGTCCAGAGGCTCAAAAATTCGTTTCCCAAGAGGCTCAGACGGTGAACATCGACGTTCTGGTTAATCCCGACCATGACCTTGGCTGCCTTGATACTTATGTAGAGGGAGAGAATACCGGACTGCGTGAGCGGAGCGTCGCTGCCAGCGGGTGGGAGCTGTTTATCCTGAATCGCGATGTGGGTGGCATTCCGGAACTTGATTTTGATCACGTAGATGACATTGAAATCCACATCTGCCACAGGTGGAAAGACCGGTTGTAGTAAAAGATTAACCCTAATAAAGCAAACAAATTCTATAGACCATCGGCGTTAATTACTAACGCCGATGACAACAACTTAAGGAGAAGACATTCTACTCCCAAGGACCATACCCGGCCCATTTTACAGGAGGTCTGGGTTTGGGCTTTTTCCTGTAAAAGAGATCATCCAT
>JAOZRT010000122.1 GCA_029940035.1 Desulfobacterales bacterium | reverse complement strand
GCCCCTTCGAGGGGCCTTCCTCATACCTCCGGCTCTGCCGGAGGTCGCTGATTTTACCCTATGGTTGCATAAACAATATGGCAAAGTAGAGATAATAAGCTGTAATTATAGCCAATATCATAGCGATAACGCCATTTTCTGGATATCCCCCCAGGTGAATTTATCCGACGTCGCTCTTCGAGCTACGCCCCGACAAGGTAAAAAACTACGACTTCACCCTCAGACGCCTTGGCTCTGAAGCTCTCCGGCTTTTGCAATGATAGGGTTTACTGAACAGAACTTGAGTTGACAACGCACTTGAAAAAGTGAGGGTTGGATGTTAACAGTCAATGATGTTACGGTTCTGTCAACGATTTTACAAGGACGGTGCTTCATGCCTCCATCCGAAACAATGAATTAAAGCCTCCCATCGTGAAATCATCACTCGAAAATGTAGCGAAATTTGTTTAGACGTGATGTGGGACATAGGATTTTCATAACCCGTTACCCAAAGGAGCATTATAATGGCTGTATTACCTGAAGAAGTCAGCAAGGCATGGGAAAACCGAAAAGGCCCCATCATTTTGTCAACCGTGAATAAAGAGGGCGCCCCCAATTCCATATATGCCACCTGTGTTTCCAAATACAGCGAAGACACCTTGGTTGTTGCCAATAATTATTTTTCAAAAACACTGGAAAACATAGTGGCTGGCAGCAGCGGTTCAATCCTGTTTATTACACAGGAAGACAAATCATATCAGGTGAAAGGACGTATTGAATACCACACAGACGGTCCTCTTTTCGAAGACATGAAAAAATGGAACCCTGAGAAGCACCCGGGCCATGCAGCGACCGCATTAAAGGTTGAAGCGGTTTACAAAGGAGCCGAGCAGTTGCTGTAGACAGCCGCCCTTCACACACTGTTTTTATCAAGGGCGCACACATGGATCTAAAAAAATGTCTTTTGCCCTGTGCCATTCCTGCCTTTTTCAAGTGAAATTTGGCTTTGTCAGGGTCGTATCGTCGTTGGGGGCGATCCGGGTTATAAAAGTGATAGGTCGGCGCAATGGGGTGATCATTGCCCAAGGCCCCGTTGCCTTTGAGAACCAAGTCCAACAATGCTTGACGATCGATCGCATATTTCATTCATTTGCGGCAACTGTGGAGGACACGGCGTTGTTTGAGGTGAAGCAGGGCCCGTATCAGAAAATTTCCGACAAAGATTTCGCTTCCTGGGCCCCTGTTGAAGGTTCGGCAGAAGCTCGCGATTACTTGAAAGGCTTGTATGATCACGGCTAAGGAGGGCTAAGTGAAGGACATTGATTCTGTAGCCAGAAGCCGATTCATCCGGGTGGCTGTTTGGGTGTTTTCCATCACCGGTTTCCTGGGGTTCTTCGTGGGCTTCAGTATGTACGGCAAACCAGGGACGGGCTTGGCTGTCGGTACGGTTGTTGGTGCTGTTGTATCGTGCATTACATATTTCATCATCGAGATGCTGGGATCGTCAGGCATAAATCTTCTTTATGGAAGGAGAAGGCCGGTCTGGAGCGAATATGAAAAATATGAGGGGGAACTACACCAGGCACGGCACCAGAAGACCCAGAAAAACTATCATAAAGCCCTGGTTCTTGTTAACGGAATCTTGAAAAAGGCCCCGAATTTGCCGGAACCGCTTTATCTGAAAGCGCAAATTCTCGTGGAAGGATATCGCAAGCAAAATGAGGCAAAGATCCTCCTCGAAAGAATTTTGACGGTTCTTCCCAAAAGGGGGGAGACATACCACAGATGGGCACAGACGTTACTGGATGATATTAACATGGGCCTATAGTATATAATAGGGGACATCCATTACACATATTGCTTTACATTTTATCGTTCCTGCACTGGTGGTATCTGTTTTCTATCGGAAGAAGTGGTTGGCCGCCTATATGATCATGGCGGCTACTCTGCTGATCGACCTGGACCATCTGCTCGCGAATCCCATCTATGATCCGCAGCGCTGCAGTGTGGGGTTTCATCCCTTGCACGGGTTGCTGCCGATATTGCTCTACATCGCGCTGTGCTTTCACCGGAAAACTCGATTGGTTGGCCTGGGGTTGGTGATCCACATCGGCCTGGATGTCATCGACTGCCAGGTGACCAATGGTATCTGGTTCATACCTGCATCTTGAATGAAATTTGATGATATTTCAGCAAACTCTTTACGATTGCCGATTAAGGTGTAAAAATAACTAATGCCAAACAATCCTAATCGGTTGGATTGATTGCGGCCATTTATAATCATCATATATACCGATCTGCCAGACCCGTGATGAACGTTTCCAGGCCATCCCCACCTTCTTTGATCTTGATGTCGGTGACGAGGTTTTGAATCTTGTTGTAAGTAGCTGGATCGTTTTGGAGGTCATCGGTGGAGTGGTAGGTCCCCCCGCGCCGTCCGGTGCGGTAGATGAGCCGGTCATGGTCGGACAAATCCTGATACTTTTTCACTACTTCCAGCATGGCTGCCTTGTCTTCGGGGAACTTCCCGGAAACCTCCTCCAGAAGATTCATGATGTGGTCGCTGGTGACAGTGCTGGTGATGCCGTCCAGCGTTTCGATGAACACCCGGATCTCTTCAGCCAGCATGTCGTCGGTCTGGAGGGTGAATTCACCGTTTTTCAGTTTATCATGCAGGGGAACGCGATCCGGCACCCTGAGGCTGCGCAGCCTGATGAAGTGGGGGTTGATCTGGTTCAGGACCTCAGCGGTTCCCCGGGCGTGTTCCTCCCACATGTCTTGGCCGCCTAGTCCGGGCATGACGTATTCGGAAAGCTCCATGCCGGCAGCCATGACTTTGCGCCCGGCATCGACCTGGATAGTTGCTGTGGTGCCTTTTTTCATGAGCTTCAATACAGGGTCGTATCCACTTTCAAGACCGATGTGGATCCTGTCCAGACCGGCTTCTTGGATTTGTTTCAGGGATTCAGCGGATTTTTTGGAAACGGTTTTTGAGCGCGAATAGGTGGTCACCCGGGTGATATTAGGGAACCGATCCCGTAAGAAGGTCAGCACCTCCACCAGGTCATCGGTTTTCATGATCAGGTTGTCGGCATCCTGGAGAAAGCAGGCATTGGTGTCGTAGTAGAGCCACGCCGCGATGCTGCGATAACAGTCGTTGTAGCCTGTATTGTTGAAAATATAGGAAACCACATGGTCGTCCACACGGCCTTCATGGTCCAGCCTTTCAGAGAGCTCTTGAATGTTGTCGGCCATGTCTCTGGCCGTCTGGATATCGGCCTTGATATCGGCCACCGGCCTCAGGGAAAACTTCCTGCCCTTGTACACCGGGCAGAACTGGCAGTGGTTCCAGGGGCAGTTGCGCGTCAGTCGCAGCAGAAGGCTGCGGGCTTCGTTGGGTGGCCGAATGGGGCCGGTTTCAAAGCTGAGGTTTGTATCGAACATTTATTATCCTCCATCATTGTTTCAGGTTTACAAAATAAGTCCGATTCAAGGACATGTCTACCCATAAACGCTGTGTTGTCATTTGGCCTTCGGCCGTCATTTGCGCTGACGCGCGTAATTCATTGTCATTACACCTGCACGGTAAATAACGTGCGCAGTACGAATGGCGCCCTAAGGTCAAATATCCTAACAAATAAAAGTGGTTATTGGCACGCGGCTGATCAGGCGGGTTCCGTAATGAAGTCGTGGATATCGATAGCTTCCTCACAGGCCTGAATAGAAGTCCTGAATCAGCCCGGGGACATCCTTGATGGATTGAATCCGGAGCACATGTTTCAGGGGAGATTCTTTGCGGGCCCTGGAATGGGAGCGTTTGATGAACAGCAGGGGGGCTTCGCGAGCCAGTACGTAAAGGCAACCGTTTTGCGCCGTGCCGAAAAAATAGATCAAATCAACGCGTTGAACGATCAATATACCGTCCAGTCGGTTAATCCTGAGTTGTTTCTGGAGTTTAAGCAGCCGTTTTTTGATCTGGTTGGAAGGGATGCGGAAGGGTGTCATTCATCTTTTTTCATGAATCTCAGGCCGATGCCATTATCGCTGACCCGGACGATTTCAGCCGGTACCTTGATTTCACGGTTTCCGTCACTGAAAGGGATGTTGAGGACGACGGTTTGGCCCACGGTAAATACTTCGTCCGTCTGGATGAAAATGCCGCCGTTGCTGATATCCTTGCAGATGGCCCTGTACTCGCGGTCCCTCACGGAGAAGCTTATATTCTTGGCAAAATCCTTGCGGGCATCGTTGCGATCCCCTATGCTGAGGTCCTCTGCGGGCATCTCTTCCAGCTTGCCCAATAAATCCAACCGCTGCTCTTTATTCATGGATAGGATCAGTTCCATCAGCCTTAGAATGATACTGTTGCTGTTTGAATACTCGTCATATTCGGCCATGTTGTCATTCCTCGCCTTGTGTTACCAGTGAAGCCATTGCCATTTGAATATAATGAAGTGATATTAACCTGGCAACTAAATAGCCTAATTCGTCATGCCGGACTTGTTCCGGCATCCAGTATTATCCTGGATAGCGCATAAGCTTCACTGCGTGTCCCGCCTTCGCGGGAATGACGGCGTTAACGTATTTAATTGCCGGAGCAATATTATGGAATACTATCGTCATCAAGTCAATCCTAATGCCTGAATTTTGCATGAAATTTGATAAGAATTTAACGAATAGATAATTACCAAGGGGTAAAAAGCATTCATTACTTACGCCCAATCCACCTATGAATTACTTGGTGATGGTGGATGTTTCATGCTTGGTTGTGTACGCAGGGGCATGAAAATTTATGAAGCACAGCAGTATCCCTATGATGCGGGTAAAGATTTATGAGGATTGAATAATTCTTTTATTTCAGATAGTATTAAATCGAGAAGAGAGCACAATGACAAACAATTCATACAATGTACTGGTTGTCTGCACAGGCAATATCTGCCGGAGCCCGATGGCCGAAGGGATGCTGATAAAGAATTTGCCGGAACGACTGGCAGGACGGGTGACGATTTCTTCGGCAGGTACACATGCGCTTCACGGGAATATGGCCCAGCCGCATGCCCTGGAGGTGATGCAGGGGGTTGGCATTGATATCAGCGGTCACCGTGCCAGACAATTGAGCAGCACCCTGGTCCGGTCCTCGAATCTGATTCTGGTGATGGAAAAGTTTCATCTTCGGTTGGTCAAAATGAAATCCATGCTTAACCCGGTCAAGGTGCGGATGCTGACGCGGTTCGAGGCCAACGGGGAACCCT
This sequence comes from Desulfobacterales bacterium, assembly GCA_029940035.1. Classification (GTDB taxonomy): domain Bacteria; phylum Desulfobacterota; class Desulfobacteria; order Desulfobacterales; family B30-G6; genus JAJDNW01. Next base: position 7,060 of record JAOZRT010000122.1, on the reverse strand, counting down.
ATGACGTTCCGGACCCCATGGGCGGGGGTATTGCGGCCTATGAAGCTTCGGCGGCCATTATCCACAACTGTGTCAAAGGAGTTTATGCATACCTTGATACGATTATTAAAACCACATGAAATTGTAGCAGGCTGCCTGTTATGCCTAATTCTTACGGCTGTTTCATTGGAAGCGCCCGCGCAGGAAAATAACGGCAACCAAAAGCATCTTGCCATCACCCAAGCCGTCATGTGCGAGGAGATCAAGGAATACGAACCGCACAACCAGGCAGCGGTTTTTTCCATTGCCGCGGGCAAAGTGTATTGCTTTACCTCCTTCAATCCGGTACCCCGCGACATGTTTGTCTATCACAGCTGGTATCGCAGGGACCGGTTGATCACCACCAGAAGGCTGTCGCTCAAGACGCCCGAATGGTCGGTTTTCAGTAAGATCCAATTGCGGCAGGCAGACAAAGGGCCATGGCGTGTGGAGGTCAAGGACCACAACGGCGGGGTTATCAAAATTATAAAATTCAGCATCACGGACTAATTTTCATGAGTGCCATCTTCACACAGCTTAACTCCATCGGGTGGCGGGATATCATCGACATCCTGGTGGTCAGCTACATTTTGTTCCGCCTGTATGTTCTCTTTCGCGGAACGTATGTGTTTCGGGTCATTGCCGGCATCGGTTTTCTTTGGGTCTTTCAGCGCCTGGCAGCCTATCTGGGCCTGATCGTGACATCATGGGCCATGCAGGGCATCATCGCTTTTGCCGCCATCATCATCATCATTGTATTTCGCAATGAAATCAAGAATGTACTGCAGGCCAAAGATGTGGGGGCGATCTTTTGGGGGGTATCGCACAAGGCCTTTTTGACCCCTGAAGAAATCATCACCAGCAGCGTGTATGCGCTGGCCCGGAAAAAGATCGGCGCCCTGATGGTATTGCCGGCCAAGGATGATTTCCAGGAGGTCATCCAAGGGGGCATCCCATGGCAGGGCATACTTTCCAAGGAGATGATTTTAAGTGTTTTCTGGCCTGACAACCCGGCCCACGACGGTGCGGCCATTATCAGCGGCAAGCGCATTGGCGAAGTCGGGGCGATTCTGCCCCTGTCACGGCGCAGCGACCTGCCTTCGTCCTATGGCACGCGGCACAGGGCTGCTTTGGGGTTGTCTGAAAAAACCGATGCGCTGGTCATTATCGTGTCAGAGGAGACCGGCCGTGTTATGATCGCAAAGCACGGTGAAATTACAGAAATAAGAGACAACCTGGCGCTGCAGAAAAGTTTACGGGAACATGGCGGGAGGACCGCAGATGACCAGGGGGCCCGGCGGGAAGAGAATTTAAAGCTCGGCTTTGCCGCGTTTATTCTCATCATCTGCGTGACCGGCATCTGGTTCAGTTTTTCACGGGGTCTGGAAACACTCGCCTCTTTGGAAGTGCCCATCGAATATCAGAACCGCGATCCGGGCATGGAGCTTCTGGGCTCATCCCTCAATGCCGTTAAAGTGCACCTGAGCGGTGCCGGCCCCCTGATGCGGTCTATCACAACCGATCAGGTAAAGGTCAGAATCAGCCTGGGAAAAGCTGCGGTGGGGCTCAATACCTTTACTCTTACCCAGGACAATATTTCCCTGCCTCCAGGTGTTACCCTGAAAAAGGTAGAGCCGCAGGTTGTGGACGTGACCCTGGACATCCCCATCAAAAAGGAACTGCCGGTGCAGATCGACTGGATCGGAAAGCTGGCTGACCATCTGATCCTGGAATCCGCCACGTTGGAACCTGATATTGTTTCCGTGATCGGCGGCAGCAGGGTCCTGGAAAAAATCAATACCATCTACACGGAAAAGATTTCACTGGACAGTATCAACAAAACAGGGCGCTTGTCCGTCAATCTGGCTCTGAATCCGGCTTCGCTAAAGGTGGTGGAAGCATCCAACGGCAAAGTCGTGATCGTTTTTACGGTGAAAAAGCGGGAGGCGGGGGACGAATAGACGCCTGGGGCTATATTTGGCCTTCGGCCGTAATTTACCCTTCTGGTGTTATTTGTGCTGCGCACGTAATTTGCGCTTCGCGTGTTGTTTGTAGACGTTTTCAGCAATAATCCGTTAGCTGCAATAAGTTACAGTTAAGCGAATGACCATTATTCACGCGCGATAGCGCAGATGAGACGAGCAGTATAAATTTCTTCAGTAAGATGGTCTAAGCAATGTTGTACTGCCCGGAATCGATGTAGGGCGGGTCCTCCACATCCATGATCCTCACGATCTCATGGTTCAGGCGGAGTTTCATTTCCCGGACGATTTTTCGTTCCTTATTAAGTCCGTTGGCAAATTCGAGGATGTCATCCATGAGTTCGTTTATGGGGCTGGCCTTGAGGATGATGTGGTGCTCCTGGCAGTCAAAGGCCGTGAGGCGGCTGCCCGTGTATTGCATCTCTTCGACCTTGTACATGGGAATGGCTTTCTTCAACAGGGCGTTCATACCCGGCAGAAACGGGATGCCCAGGTCAACTTCCGGAAAGCAGAAAAACCCCCGGTCCGAACGCATGAACCTGAAATCAAAGGCACAGGCCATAATGGCGCCGCCGGCAAAAGCATGCCCGTTGATGGCGGCAATGGTGATTATGGGATAGGTTAGCAGCCGTTTGAAAACCTCGTTCATCTGGTAAAAGAACTTTTTCGCGGTTTTCAAATCACTTTTCTGAATGACGGGAACAAGCCATTCAAGGTCGATTCCATTGGAAAAAATTTTTTCATGAGCGGATCGTATCACCACTGTTTTTACGCGACTCTCCCTTTCGACCTGATCCAGTACTTTTAAAAAGCCTTTCAGAAACGTCGGGTTGAACCGGTTTTCGTCGCTGTTCATGGTGATGATGGCGACGCTGTCATTTACGCTATATTCAAAGGCGCCCATTGAATTCCTCCCTTAAAAAAAGAAATGGCACTGTCTATCACGGATGGACAGTGCCATTTCATTTTTATATGGATTATCAGGTTGAGCAGCAACTGCCTTCCGTGCTGCAGCTGGAACAGGCACCGGCGCCAAGGTCCACGCCGCAGTCGAGCTTGAACCCATACATGGAAAAATCTACCTTGACGGTCTGGACTTTTTCCAGGAATTCTTTGTCGACAATATATTTGAAACCTTCAACTTCATAAACTTGATCAGTGTCTTTAGACTCATCCAGAGCCATCGCAAGTCCTGGGCCGCCTCACCCGCCTTCGTTGAGAAAAATCCGGATGGGCGAAGCTTCCTTGCCCTTGAAATATTCCTTAATCTGTTCCGTTGCTGCTGCTGTTACCTCGACCATGATATCCTCCTTGGCATTTTATACGTAAATCTCATTTTTTAACTGTCGTCAGTATTGTCCAATGCAATCCCGATCTATAATGTTGTAGAAGAACCTATTCACAGGTGGCGGGTTTGTCAACCCCAAGGTTGCATAAACAACATGGCAAAGAATAGATAATATTTTGTAATAATATCAAAATTCATTGCCATAGCAATGTTTTATGGATGGCGCAGACGACGCTAATTTGAAATTTGTATCTATAGCGTTTAAAGGTCGTACAGTGTTTCATCCCGTGTGGGTTCCGGCCGCTTGATCTTGGCACCTTTAGCTTTGGCTTCCGGCAGGATAAAGGGATCCTCACCTTCCAGAAGGTCGCCCATTTCAGCTTCCACCTGTTCGGGGTCTTCGCCCTTTTCCATGCGTTCCAGGGCTTCGTCCATGCCGGGGCCCAGCTTCAGGCCCGTCATGTCGGAAAGCTTGCGCATGAGGTTGGCGGCCTGGCGGGGGTCGTCCTCGTCCAGGTTTTCGGCTTCCCGGGAGAGCACGTTCATGGCCTGCTCCATTTTGCTTTCATCTATGGGCAGGTCGTCCATGGGGTCGCTTTCCTTGGCTTTTCCCGTGAATGCAAACAGGGAAACCTGGCGCGACAGCTTTCGTTTTTGGCACTTGGGACAGAGCGGACGTTTTTTAGTGTTGACGGTCTTTGAGAAGAAACTGAAAATCGTGTTACAGTTTTCGCAGAAAAATTCGTAAATCGGCATAATCTTCCCTATTGGTGTTTGAACCGCAATAGCGAGCGCATTCTCCGCAGCTTGCTGCGAGGTTCTTCAATCGTTCTCTAAACTGTCATAATTTCCAACCGTTTGTTTGTCAACTTGAAACTGCGGGATCAGAATAGCCTGGCATTGATGACCAGGTGGCAGACGATGCTGGCAATATATCCCAGAGCGATCACCGGTGTCCACTTCAGGTGTTTCCCGAAGGTATAGGTTCCCCGAGCCGCTCCCATCAGGGCTACACCGGCGGCCGAGCCAATAGCCAGCATGCTGCCGCCCGTCCCTGCCGTCAGGGTCACCAGCAGCCACTGCCCTACGGACATGGAGGGATCCATGGTCAGCACCGCGAACATAACGGGAATATTGTCGATAATCGCCGAAAGAACACCTACCAGGGAGTTGGCCACGGTGGCGCCCATGCCCGTATAGAGATAACCTGACAGAAGGCTCAGGTAGCCGAACTGGGACAGTCCGCCGACACATAAAATGACACCGTAAAAGAACAGGAGCGTGTCCCATTCGGCCCGGGCGATCCTTTTCATCAGGTCAAAATGGGCGGCCCGATATTTCTGGCCGGTGTGATCATGCAGGGTCTCGATAACGCCGATGACGGCATTGCTGTCATTCTTTACGGGAGCGGCGGCGATTGACAGCCATTTCCCGTTTTCCGGCAGATTCGGAAAAAATGCTGCGGTCTCGTAAGCCTGGTTGACATTGGCAATGGTTCGGTGATGCCCTTTGTAGTGTTTTCCGATCTGTTTTTTTGAATACTTTTCAAGAACCAGGTCTGCAAGCACCAGACGCTCCTTTTTATAAAAGGGGTGCCAGTGCCGGCGGGTTCCAATCACATCTTTAGCTTGTACGCCGGAGAGTGCCTCCATGGCCGGGTTCCAATGCGTCACCACATGGTCGTTGTCGATCATGAACGTGGGCTCCGGGTAGCCTTGGAGTTTTTTTGAGATATTATCAGGCGATTTGATCAGCCTGTAAAGTGGATGCAGCGTTTCCTGGGGCCGTTGCCCAAGGATGCTGTCGTAGCGTCCCTCCCGGCCTTCCGCTTTTTTGACGTAAAAGGAAAACAGGCCAAGGTATCCCAGACCGAGCATCATGCCGGCGGCCGGCGGCAGGTGCAGGAAATTGTGGAAGCAGACAGCCGTGGTGATGGTGGCGAGAAACAGAAACATCATGCGCACGGCACCCTTTTTCATGGATACTTTTTTGTCGCTGACTGCCGGAACGGCCTTGTCCACAGCATAGTGCATGAACGCGGCCGGGATTAGCCAGTTGATGACGGACGGCAGGAAGATCAGCACGAACTGGGAGAATTCGACCCGCCCTTTCTGCCACACCATAAGGGTGGTGATATCGCCGAAAGGCGAAAAGGCACCGCCTGCGTTGGCGGCCACGATGATGTTGATACATGCGATGGCAATAAATTTCTTATTTTTTCCACCCACGGCCATGACGACAGCCCCCATGAGGAGCGCCGTGGTCAGATTGTCCGCGATGGGCGATATAAAGAAGGAGAGAGCGCCGGTGATCCAGAAGATCTTTCTGAGGGAATACCCCCGGGAAACCAGAAACGCCCGCAAACTCTGGAACACGTTTCTTTCTTCCAGGGCATTGATGTAGGTCATGGCCGCCAGTAGAAAAAGAAACAGTTCCGCGTATTCAAGCATGCTTTCCTTGATGGCCTGGTGGGCGGTGTGGGTGTCCCCTACACTGTTGTACGCCAGTGCCACCAGGACCCAAATAAGACCGGCAGCCAGCAGGACCGGTTTGCTTTTTCTCAAATGGAATTTGTTTTCAAACGGAACAAGGGAATAGGCTGCAACGAAAAGCACCAGTCCCAGGTAACCGTACACGGAGGCGGCAAAGTCGGTCGCAACTGCGCTTGTGTGGCCTCCTGAAGCCCATGCTGCACCGGGCAGCAGTATCAGGGCCAGTGCTTTGATAACTGCTTTCATGTTAATTTTACCTCTGGTGACCAATGGATCGTGTATCTAATAAATTATTATAATAATGAATAATAAATCTTTAATGTCAGGTGTCAGGTTTCAGGTGTCGGGCAGATCCCAGTTGTGAAAAAATAGGAAATATCCAAGATGAAGGCTTTTGGCTATGGGCAATTAGCCCTTTTTCTACTTGCTGTTCCTCAATATAAAGGAATTTTCTTTTTCAAAACCGCCCTCGGTTTGGGCACCGATCGTCGCGCCGATGATGGCGACCACGGCGGCATCGAGACTCATACGCGCCGTGTTGATGATCAAATCGTAATGTTCGATGTCGGCGATGTCCTTGTGAAAGGCTTCCCTGATGAAGTGCTTCCGTTTCTGCTCCCGGTTCCTGACACGCTTTTTGGCTTCAGCCAGTGATACGCCGAATCTGAAGGCCACATTTTTTACACGGATGTCCATGGGGGCTATTACACGGACACTGAACCGCCCCTTGGCCGGGAGGATGAAATTGGCCCCGCGCCCGAGGATGACGCCGCGGTTAATTTTTCCTATAATATCAAATATATCCTTGAGATATTGCAGGTAGTCTCCGGTGTACACGTAATTTTTATTCAGCAGCGCGGAGACGAAATCCTGCATGCCGGAGGGGCGTTCTTTTTCGATGCTGTCCAAGGCCCGGCTTTCTGCATCAACGGCATTGGCCATGGGAACCAGTAAATTCTTGTCATAGAGCTCCACGCCCAGTAGACGCGCGATCTCCACTGCGATCAGGCGCCCGCCGCTGCCGGGCTGCATGCAGATGGTGATTACCGGTATGGCGGCCTTTTTATCCATTACGCTGGTTGAAAAATAATTGATCAGTTCTTGGGACTGTTTTGTGGCAAAATCCTGTATGGAACAATTCTCGGAGTTCATGCTCATTTTTTCCTTCTGTTTTTATGGGTACGTATTATTTTTTTAAGTGTATGCCAAATCAAAAAGAGACGGAATTTAGTAAAGAGCGCGACGGATGTCAAACAAATAATGCAGTGAAGGACAATTTT
>JAOZRT010000449.1 GCA_029940035.1 Desulfobacterales bacterium | reverse complement strand
TTTGATCAATCGTCACGCCTTATCTCATCGAACTCTTGGCTGATGCCCCCATTCTTATGATTTTTCAATCAGTCCCTTCTTACAGTAAAACCGCGTTTATTTTTCCTACAGTTTATTTGGCTATTCGCTGCATCAACCACATGGGCAGAAATAGAATGACTCCCGATAAAAGATAAATAACCACTGAAAGGGCCGGAGCCATGGGTGAGTATCCACCCGACATTTTACCAATAATATAGACTGGAAGCATTTGGTCAACTCCCTGGAGAAACAAGGACAGATCGTAGTTGCTCCACGAAAGAAGGAATGCAAATACAGCCCCGGAGAAAATGCCGAACATCAAGATCGGCAGAGTAACTTCCCTGAAAACCTGTATTGGTGTAGCTGCCAAATCGTAGGCCGCCTCATCTAACGTCTTATCGTAACCGTAGACCTGGATGGCTATGACAATCGTCACCACTGGTAGAATCCAGACCAAGTGTGAAATAGCAGCGGTGATCCATGAGGGGATGATTCCAATCTGATTGCTCATTAGAAGTAAGGCCAATCCAAGAACCATCTGAGAGAAGAAGATGGGAAGTAAGAGGATTTTTTGGTATACACCTCTTGAGCGCCATTTGTATTTGGCAAAGGCCAGCGCGGCCATTAATCCTATTATTGTCGCCGGCACCATAACGACCAGAGCCGTGGAAAAGGTATTCCAGACAACGCTTCTGATTTGCCCTGAATGGAAGACAGCAACATACCATTCTGTGGTAAGTCCAGCGAAGGGGAGGGAAAAATGAATGTCGGTAGAAAATGAACTCACCATCAGGGCGATGATCGGTGCATGCATGAATATGATGACAGACACGATGAACAACCCCATCAATGTCTTCTTAAGGGCCATTTTTATTTCTTTATTGATCATCAGTATCCTTTCCCCCTATAGGAAACTGGGGTAGTTTGTTCTAACCTAACTTCGCTCTCGAACCGAGCAATTTGTCTAAGTCCACATAGTGCATGATAACCACGATCAAAACCAGCGTAATGATCAACATGATGACCGCCAGAGAAGACCCCAGGGGCCAGTTCTGCTGCATCGCAAAGGCATGGTACATGTCATCGGAAAAGGGCACAACTGCTCCCCCGCCCAATATCTGCGCTTCGACTATCGTTCCCAGGGACGTAACAAAAACCAGGAGAGCACCAAAAAAGATGCCGGCTGCTGCCATGGGCAGTTCGACTTCGATTAAGACACTCCAGCGGCTGGCTCCCAGGTCTACGGCAGCCTCCCGCGCTTCTTCGTCCACCATCTGAATCCCTAATATGAGAGGAAAGAGCATAAATGGACCGTAAATATAGACCAGGCCCAGTACGATGGCTGGTATGTGGTATAAAAAATCGATATGCACAATACCGGGGATCCAGCTTAGCAGGTAAGGCAAGAAACCGCCCTTTTGCAAGATCAGGGTCCAGCCGAAGAGCCGGATGCCGCTAGAGACGAACATCGGCATGGCTATCAGAAGTGCGATCCATAAAGTATATCTGGGGAATATTTTTACCATGCCGTAGGCACACGGATATGCAAATAAAAAACTGATAAATACAGTAATCATGGATAGGAACACCGACCAGCCCAATGATTTGTAGTAACCATCACTGAAAAATATTGCGTAGTTCTCAATAGTTGGAACTGAATTAATATCAAATGAATAGGGTTGTTGGAACGAAAAGATTATAATGAGGACTAGGGGAGCTGCGAACAGGATGAATAGTATCATGATGCTCGGCAACGCCAATATAAAGCCTGTGTTACTCTCTCTCATAATGGTCCTTTCAAAAATGATAATACTTGCGGCAGAACAATGCGCATTTTCATAATTTGTGTAAGTAGTTCAATTTTACGGTGATCACACAAACATGTGAATCGGCAAACATTACATAGGTTTCTGAAACTGAAATAGAATCTTCAATAATGAAATATTGTATCGTCAAGTTTTCTCTTCAGAGATAGATTAGAAACCGACTCTCTGAAATGTTTCTCATCCATTTTCATACGATTTTCAGATTAATGTCATTTTTAGCTTTCTTAGGTCCTCACTTTTTCAACCGCTTATGCAATAATCATTTCCTTCAGTGGCATTCTTCCTGACTTGATGGATGCGATGGCCGTCCAGCCGAATGCAATGTGCATGGCAGGCTTGATATACTCGGGCAGTCCGTATTTTTTCTGGAAATTAGCAGCTGTCTTTTCAGTACATGTAAGCCAAACTGCGCCCAGGCCCAGTGCATGGGCCATCAGACACATATGATCACCCGCAGCAGCAGCGTCATAACCTTGATTGTGAGATACGAGCTTATCGTGACCAACGGTTTCATAAACTCTAGCATCGTAGCATATGACAATTAGTACACACTGATTCATCGGCGTGGGAATGTCACTCCAAACCCATTTGGCTCTTTTTTTATCTTTAATTACGATAAATCGTACAATATCGAGATTACAACCATTAGGTGCAGCTCTGCCCGCCTCTAGAAGTTGCTCCACAATCTCATCGGGAATTGGTCTATTTGGCACCCAGTCTCTAACTGAACGTCGAGCCCATAGGAGTTTTCTGACTACTTTCATTTCATCATCGGTAAATGCAACCGGTAATTGATCGTCGATCTCAATATTTGCACCTGCTCGAAGCCTTCTAGCCAATTCAATGTATTTTAAACCCCACTGAAAATCATCGTCTTCTAGGTTAAATCCGCGTTCATTGCACACCTCTATAAGTAGTTCCGCCTGATACCCAAAATTTTCCGGCATCTTCTTTCGACCCAACATAATGGGGTAGATTTCAACCTCGACTGTGTGGTGAATCCTCTCCCTGAATAAGGCACGCAGACAGACAGGGTCCATCTTCCTCAGATCTTCCCGAGTGTATTCATCCCCACCTATACGCCAAACAGTTACCCCCTCAAGATCCAGCTTAGTCATATATCCCCCTTTGAATAAAATGAACCAAATCATTATCTGTTTTATTTAATCGTTATCCTAAAATCACAGCAATCGTAACCTTCCATAATGGTCTTGGTTCTTTTTAACCTCATCTTCGGGTTAAATCCCTTATAAAAATCCATATCCCTGCCGCATGAAAGGGTATAGCCCAATTCAGCCATTCCCAATTCTTGATACATTTCGGCATAACGACATTTTGTTACATCATAATCGTACTTCGTTTCCGTCGCATCCAATTGGTTTATTATAACGGCATTTTCCTTTGAAAATAACTTTGCACCTTCAATCAAGTCC
>JAOZRT010000121.1:5239-12352 GCA_029940035.1 Desulfobacterales bacterium | reverse complement strand
TCCGGTCTAATCCTTCCCCTTTGCAGGTTTTGAAAAATATCGAACCAGCCTGCGGAAGCCACCCAAAACCAGTATCACTAAAATCTGTTGATAGGTGACAGACGCAGCAAACACCCCGGGTTGAGTCTCCATTTGCGCATCAGGATGCATAACACCCCACAATTTATTTTTCCCTTCTCCGGTAAGATGACAGACGTGACAGTTCAGTTCATTGATGGGATCGGGTTCTCCATGGGCGGCTGTACCCTGGTGGCACCCCATACAATTTTTTCTGCTATATACCTGGGAAAAATCCTGCTTTGGGTGGGATGCGATCTGAATCGAGATGAACCAGGAAAGATATCCGACTGCACCGCTTTCTGCTGGGTGACAGGCCCTACAGGTCTGTTGAAGCCGATCCGGATGCACCGTGGCATGCGGGTCGTCCTTGGATCGGATATTATGCCGAGTATGACAGTTGAAACACTTGGGGCGGTTGTCGAGTGCCCGGATCCCGTGCCTGTTCTTCTGATCATGACACCCATTGCAGCCCACAGCCCCGGACCCCACCGATTCCTGATGAGCATCATCCAGCACATATGTGTGGCACTCCTGGCAGGATGTCTCACCCCCGTGGATCGAGCTATTGAACTGATCCGCCGACATCTTGAGCGCTGAGCCCTTGCCAGCCCGATCATGACACTTTATACAATCCGAGTCAGTGTAAGCTCCGGCTTCGAACGACGAGAGCAAAAACAGAAAAATCATGATATGGATTGAGTGGATGCTCATGCCCTTTCTTTTACAGCCTTTTCTTTTTTTAATCGTTCGATCAACGACGGCAAGACTTTGTGAACGTCACCCACCACACCCAGGTCGGTAAAACGGAATATCCTGGCCTTGGGATCAATGTTGATCGCCACTACATTTCGGGATTTCTCCATGCCGGCGGTGTATTCGTTGGCTCCGGAAATGCCGCAGTTGATGATCAATTGCGGTGTGACGGTTTTACCGGTCTGACCGACCTGACGTTCGTAGGGAAGTGTTTGCCAGTCAACTACCGGACGTGTACCAGCCACCGAGCCGCCAAGCGCGGCAGCAAGTTCATGGATGATTTCAAAACGTCCATCCTTGCCTACACCGCGGCCACCGGCCACTACGATATCCGCCTCTTCGATGTCCAGGTCCTCGGGAGAGGCTTCAATGACCTCGACGATTTTGGTTTTGAGGTTTTGGGATACTTGTTTTGCCATTTCGATCTCCATCACGACCGCATCTTTTCCGCTTCCTGGCTCCGGTATGTTTAAAACAGCCGGCAGATATGTGACCAGGTAGGGCGGCGGGCACTGAAAGTACATTTCCTCACTCAGGTGGCCGTTGGCAATTGGACGAATGGCGACCACATCGTCATGGAGGCCCAGCTTCAGATCAATCGCCCGCGTTACGATACCAAGACCTTTGAGCGCTGCAACCCGTGGGCCCAGATCCGCCGTTTCATCGGTGTGAGCCATTAAAAATGCGAAAGGGTTTTCCTGTTGCATGAATTCGGCCAGGATAGCGGCATAGTATTCACCCTGGTACCGGTCCGCTTCCCTTCCTTTAAAGTGGACAACGCGATTTACACCGTATAACCCCAAGTGCCTCAAGGGATCCACGAAATTGTTTCCTACGGCAATGGCAGTGATGGTGCCTATTTCACCCTTTTCAGAGATTATTCTGCTGGTTTCGGCAGCCAGACCGAAGGTCACATCTTCAATGAGACCCTCCCGGTGGTGCACCCAAATATATATGTCCATCGTCATCGTTGTTGAATCACCCGATATTATTCTTATGCTATTTTAGAAACACTTTGTTCTCCTGATTATCATAAACTTGTTTGGTCAGTGCCACGTTACTGACCACTTTCGGAAAGAGACAGTGTGCCGTGCATTACGTGAAATAGGCCATTTTACGACCGGTTTTAAGGATGGTTTTAAGATTTCGTTGCATCCTCTCAGCTATTGATGAAATGTCTTTCTCGTCAGATAATAAATTTTTTTTGATTACAGTAGTCTGCCGATACGATGACCGTCGGAAATGGCAGAATCCGTCAGACGTGGCGCTACACAGTCTCCAATGCGGTATATCTCCCTGACCTTGTCCTTGAGGGCAAAATATAGGGCATCTTCGGACTCATTGCCCGCCACCAGAACCACTGTGTCATAGCTTTCGAAATCGATCATTTCGTTGGAGTAGACGTTCAATCCTTTCACCAGGGTGCCCTGGATCTCCAACACCGCAATATCCGGCGTATAGGCCACTCCTTTGCGGGCCAAACGCTGACGGGTCAAATAGAGGTCCTGAAGTGGGCCCAGTGCAGAACCGGGAAACAGCGCCGGCGTCAGCATGTGAACCGCTTTCCCCTGATCCGCCAGAAACTCGGCAGTCCCGGTTCCATGATGATGACCATTCAGATCGATCAACAGGATCTTCTGGCCGGTTTCCACATCTCCATTCAATATCTGCCAGGTGTTCACCACATCAGGCGCGCTATACTCGCCGGGAAAAGGCTTCTCTTTTGGTCTGGATCCGGTAGCCACCACAATTGCATCCGTTTTTTCCGCCAGCATGGTTTCGACGGTTGCTTCGGTTCCCAATCTCAGATCGATATCCAGCTTTTCGACCTGGCTGATGAGCCAACGTGTGACACCCTGAATCTCCTGCCTTCCTGCGGCCTTTGCCGCAATCCTGTTTTGGCCTCCCACGTCCTCATTACGTTCGAATACTACCACCTGATGTTTCCTCAGCGCAGCGACCCTGGCGGCTTCGAGGCCGGCAGGCCCGGCGCCGATGACAATTACCTTTTTGGGAATATCACACAGGGTCATAGTCCCTTCACCAAGCGCCTTCTCGTTGCCCGTAACCGGCGTCTGCATACAGCCAATGGTGTAGCCCATGCTCATGCGACCGATGCATCCCTGGTTGCAGGCGATACACTGCCGGATATCTTCGAATCTGCCTTCACGGGCTTTGTTGGGCAGCTGCGGATCGGCGATCAAGGCCCGGACCATGTTCACCATGTCACCCTTGCCTTCTTCCAGAATTTTTTCCGCCAGATGGGGATCATTGATACGATTGGTGGCATATACGGGCAGGCTCACCACGGAGCGAATACCTGCGGACAAGGGAGCGGTATAAGCCAGGGGAGTGTGCATGGAGCCTTCCACCAAAAAGAGGTTGTGAAACGTTCCCAGACTGATATCAATAAAATCGATTTTTGCAGTCTGCTCCAGTCTAACAGCAATCTGTTTGGCCGTCTCGTGGGTGATCCCGCCGTCGGGATGCATTTCATCGGCATTCAGCCGGACCCCCAGCGCAAAATCATCACCAACAGCATTTCTGACCGCATTGATCACTTCCAGGGTAAATCGCATTCTTTTGTCAAAACTGCCGCCATATTCATCATTACGATGGTTGGTGGCCGGTGATAAAAATTGTCGAATCAGAGAACTGTGGCCCAATTGAAGCTCGATCCCGTCAAAACCACCCTCCTTCACATGGCCCGCACTCTTTGAAAAATAGGCAATACACTCCTGGATGTCAGCGGCATCCATGGCCTTGGATGTCTCTCTGAAGATGGGATCTTTGCCCGATGACGGCCCCCAGACCGGCAACCGTGAAATTTTGCCGTCGGCCTGCATACCGTTATGATTCAGTTGGGCAAAGATGCGGGTATCATACTGGTGGATTGTGTCCGTCAACCGCTGAAACCCAGGGATCACATCGGGTTCAAAAGCATCCACCAGTTTGTCGTAGGCCAGGTCCGAAGGGTGAACCGTAAGCTCCTCGGTGGTAATCAGCCCACAGCCGCCTTTTGCCCGTGCCTCGTAATAGCAGATGTGATTCTCGCTGATCTGGTGATTTTCGGAAAGATTTGTCAGATGGGCTGCAAAATTGATCCGGTTCGGCACCACGACGGGCCCGATTTGCAAAGGTGAAAACAGGTAGTTGAGATCACTCACAGGGCCTCCCCAACCTTTCTGCCTTCAAAAACAGCCGTTTCCAGAGTTCGGGGTGCCACGCAATCACCGATTTCAAAGATCGCTTTGACGTGATTTTTTGATAGTTGATAGAGGCTATTTTGCGGAACATATGCGGCATCCATAACAATGGTGTCATAGCCCTCGTAGGTCACCGGCTCGCCGGTATATAGGTTGTGTGCGCCGACGTGCCCTGCACTGATTTTATCCACCTTTACATCGGTGGTAAAGGTCACCCCCTTTTGCAGCAGGCGCTGGCGGGTCAGATAAAGATCCCCGATGGGCGCCAGCTCGATGCCGATGAACAGGTCGCTGGTCAGCATATCCACCTGTTTGCCTTGATCAGCCAACATTTCTACCGTAGACGACGAACGGTGCCCGCCGGTTTCATCGATGAATAGCACCTTTTCGCCAACCGGATAGGATTCATTGAGCACCTCCAAAACCGTCAATACCTGCGGGGGGCCACATTCTCCGGGAAACGGTTTTTCTGTGGGAGCGGCACCTGTTGCGATGACCAGAACATCGGGAGAACACGCTTGTATCGTCTCTGATGTGACAAGCGTTTTCATGAGTACCTTTACACCTTTTTTTTCGAACATCCGTTTGTAGAAATCGATGAGCAGCCCCAGCCGTTCCCGGCCCGCACCTTTCCGGGCCGTTTTAACCTGTCCGCCAATGGAAGGGGAGCCTTCATAGAGCGTCACGTCATGTCCGCTTTCTCCGGTTGTAAGCGCCGCTTCCATGCCGGCCGGCCCGGCTCCCACAACCATGATTTTCTTCTTTGTATCAGATGGATTTGATAATCGGTCCTTGGTTAGCGATTCGTACCCCACCCCTGGGTTGAATGTGCACCCCAGGACTTTCCCCTGGTTGATTCGACCGATGCAGCCCTGGTTGTCTTTGAGACAGGGACGGATAGCATCAGCTTTACCCTCCCGCATCTTTACAACTATATCAGGGTCACAGATCAGTGCACGTACGCACCCTACTGCATCGGCTTTGCCTTCGGAAAGAACGTTTTCGGCCATGTCGGGGAACTGGATATGGTCAGCGGCAATGACCGGAACCTGTACGTTGTCCTTCAACTGCTGGGCCAGTTCGATAGTATGACCCTCCGATGTGTGCATGGAAGCCATATTCATATGAAGGTTGTAATAAGTCCCCAGGGTTGCATGCAGGAAATCGATGGTCCCCGTTTCCACCAGTTCTTTGGCTATGGGAATCGATTCTTCGGGTGTTATGCCACCCCAGAACCTTTCATCGACACACAGTTTTACACCCACAGGATAGTCATCTCCAACCGTTTTTCTTACTGCGCTCAATACAGCCAACGGCAACCGTATCCGGTTTTCAAGACTCCCCCCATAATCGTCTTGCCGGTGATTGCTGATAGGAGAAAGGAATTGTCTTAGCAGAGACTCCGATCCCATGTCGATCTCTATGCCGTCAAACCCTCCCTCCTTAACAATTTTCGCGGCTCCGGCAAAGGAATCCACCAGTTCCTGGATGTCTTCTGATTCCATGGGTTTGCAGACTTCACCGAACACGACATCCGCGACTGCCGATGGCCCCCAGGTCTCCAGTCGGGTTCGGGTGCCGTTGCTCTGAAACCCGTGATGGGTGAGCTGGGCAAAAATACGAGTATCGTATTCACTAATTGAATGAGTGAACTTCTTAAAATCTGTGAGGGCCTTCTGGTTATAGGTTTCGATCATTCCTTCCCAGGGGTAGTCGTTGGGAAGAATGGACAGCTCGCCAAGAACTATGAAACCACACCCCCCCTGGGCCCTTCGTCGATAATAGGCCATGTGGCGTTTGTTCAGTCTGCCTTTGCGCCCGAAATTGGTCCGGTGGGAAGTAAAGCCGATCCGATTGGGCAGCTTTAGCCTGCCGATGCTCAACGCATCTAAGAGATTGGTGCTCATGTCACGTTTCTCAGATTAACCAGACACTCGGGATCCGGCATGTCGATGTCATGGTAGGTGTGAAAAGCCATTGCCGGGCAGCCCCCGCGGCAGACGTCAAAGCGGAAACAGGTCTGACAGGATGCAATGTTCAAGTTTCTCAACTGGGAAAAGACCGGGGAATGATCCCACATAGCCTTGAACTCCGTACAGCGAACATTGCCGGCCAAAAACGGTGTTTCCTGCAGAAAGGCACACGGGTAAACATCGCCTGTGGGTGAAATACAGCAAGTCATTTTGGCCGCCCCGCACATGTCCAGCCCTTTGCGGCGACGGTTTTCCGAAGTCAGGCAGAAAAAGGAGTCACCCGTTCTCACCAGATCATGTCTGTCCAGCCACCCCGCAAAAGACTCCAACTGCCACTTTTCTGGCCCCAGCAATTTCCAGCTTCCTTTGGCCCGGCCCGAAGGCCGAAAACGGGAAACCCGCAATTCAGCACCATAACTGCCAGCCAATTTTCTCAGTTCATTCATTTGTGAAAAATTGGTCCGGGTCAAAACTGTGTTGATGCCGAAAGGCACTCCGTGCCGAGCGAAACAATCGGCGGCTTTCAGAATTTTTTTGTAAGTCCCCGCCCCCCGTATGGGATCATTCACTTCAGCCGTAGCCCCGTCGAGGCTTACCTGCAAGTAGAGCATTTTCAGGTGCGACAACTGGCGGGCCAAGCTGTCGTCAATCAGCATGCCGTTGGTGCTAACGCAGGTGACCAGCCCCTTTTCATGACAATAGGTGAGCAGATCCAGAAACTCAGGTCGGATAAAGGGTTCTCCCCCGCCGATATTGACCTGAAACACCCGTATTGATGTCAATTGATCCACCAGTGCACGGCATTCCCCATGGGTCAATTCATTGTCAGCCGGAGTCCCTGCGTCAGAAAGGCAGTGTGCACAGCACAGGTTGCACTTCAGGGTGACTTCCCAGGTAACATTTACCGGGGCCCGTAACCCCATGCTCATCATCTCAGCACTCAAGGAGAACTCCTTTCTCTCGTAACTGATCCAAGGTCCCTTTGAGCTCCAATACGCGAGCGCTTGGCACAATTCCCAGTTCAGTGTTCATTTGTAACCATTGATTAAGGGTAAAATTGCCTTTGAAAAAAGAACTGTTAAGCAACTTTCCTGAAGACAAAAAATACAACTGTGGCCCTT
>JAOZRT010000121.1:0-5229 GCA_029940035.1 Desulfobacterales bacterium | reverse complement strand
AAAAAAGCAGCCCAAAATCCTCTTGTCGCATCTTCGTTCCGGGGGCAAGTTTATAATTTGATTTTTTTTTAAAATCCATAAATTTGTACTCTGTTCAGCAAATTATCGGAATTCGAAGCTTTGGATACCGCTATTTTCTTACTTTCGTGAGTAGTACGGTTTACTAATTTCTAATAGACTCCACAAATTCCATCGATAGCCATCTCCTCAATTTTGATTTCTTCTGTCTTGAAGACATCATCTTTATTGTTTTTATCTTTTTCAGCATCTTTTTCATTGCTATTCTTTTGTTTATCTTCCATGTCCCTAAACTCCTTATTAATAATATTTGTCAGATAAATGTAATTTTATATTAGTATTCCTGTAGCCTGTGACATACAAATCGTTTCACCCCACAAAATAAAGTCGATTGAAGCCAGCACCAAGAGCCAATTTGTCAGAAAAGACCACAACGTATAATTGGAGATAAAGCTTATGGCAGTGACCCATTGGATGGTGTCTTTGGAAAAAGAACGGCACGCAATTGTTTTCTCCCCACGAAGCAAATCGCAAGAAACCACGAACTCAAGATGGCAGACCATTGAAACGTTACCGCTGCTGGTAGAAAGTTAAACCATTACCTGATTGCACAATTTTAGAAGGCTTGTTATTGGTTATGAGTTCAATGGTGAAGGCTTTCTTGGCATACTGCAACTCGGTTTGTAATCATCCATCTCAAATATTTTTAGGCCAAAGAGCCATCCTACTATAGCACGTATCCGATATCTTGATGCTAAGAATGCACACTATATCGCTATACAACCGCAATATATATCCTTGCATAATAAAATGCTATAAATAGTAATAAAAACACTGCAAATCTCATTGAGATTATGGTATAAAATGATTATCTGTCAAAGAATCAACCCAACCAGAAGGCCACCGCAGATGAAACCCATTAAAGCATAAATTTCGGCATATTTCCATAAAATTCCGATGATTCACTTCGAAAATCAGCGACTAACATCTTTTCCGGCCTGCTAATTTTTTTTGCTGATTTTCAAGCGGATCAAGATGGAATATCTGCTAAAATAATGTTTTTCGCATTAGGAGACTTTCCCAATATTTGGTCGACGATTTTATCGTGTTGTTAATAATTGTTAATCTATAGATCGGTTGTCGACGGTTGCAGAAAGTCGATTATTGCCTTGACGACCCAACAGTGCTTCGATTAATTGGGATTCAAGTAAACAATATAATTTATTGGTTTTCAAGGCTAATCAAACTTTATTATACCTCGTATAACCTCTCCATTCCTCATGGCATCAAATGCATCATTGATCTCTTCTAACTTGAAGGTCTTGGTTATTACAGAATCAAGATCAAATTTATTATGCATAAACAATGAAACAAATTTAGGGATCTCTACTGCTGGCGTACAAGATCCGTAAAGGCTCCCCATAAGTTGTCTTTCTGTAAGGGGAAATGAAACTGGCTGTATTGGTATTTGGTTAATTCTTTCGTCACACCCACCCAATAAGATTCCTTTTCCTCGATTTTTTAGGGAATTATAGACTTGTGCCTGAGTCTCAGGACTTCCCCAGCATTCGAAACTATAATCTACACCAACTCCATTGGTGAGTTCTAAAGTTAACTCGACAGGGTCTACTTTTTTGGGATTAATAAAATGAGTTGCACCCATTTTTATTGCCACCTCTTCTTTCCAATCATTGGGATCAACTACAATTATCATATCTGCACCAGACGATACTAAACCAATTAAAACACCCGACCCTATCCCCCCGAAGCCGTAAATAGAAGCAGTAGAGGCTGCTTCTACTTTTGCAGTTCTCGTGGCCGCTCCAAAACCGGACGTTGATGCACAACCCAATAAGCATATTTTATCTAAGGGAGCTTGTTTATCCACTACGATAGCCGAGTCCTCAGGAATGATAATATATTCAGAAAAACCTGATACATTTAAGAAATGATATATATCTTCCCCATTTTTTTTAAATTTAGTTTTACCGTCGAAAAGGACGCCGCTAAAAAGGCCTGCGCCTCTTACACAGAGGTTACCTTGTCCTTTACGGCAAGGCTCACATTTTCCGCACGAAGGCATCCAAACCGTTATAACGTGGTCTCCCTCCTTAATCGCTTCAACACCCGGACCCACTTGCTTTACTATTCCGGCAGATTCGTGTCCGAGTACACAAGGGAAAGGATGTTCCTCGTCTCCCGTGATAACGTGTTCATCGGTTCGACATACGCCTGTCGCTTTCACCTCCACCAATATTTCCCCATTGGAGGGTTCAGCTAGATCTAATTCTTCGATAATAAATTTTGATTTGGGCTCATATATTACAGCTGCTTTGGTTTTCATAATTCTCTCTCCTTTTTCGTTCGGTTATTTATGTTCTATTTTTTGTAGATACCATTAATTTCAATGAATTCAATCAGGACACTAAGTTCATTGTCAGCCTTTCGACAGTCGGAAACGATGCAAACCTGCTCTGCCGTAGCGAAACCCACTAACCAACTCGTCAAAAGTTAAACACCTCTTTTATATCTTTCTCAGAAACATCGAATACAGCGTTTGTAGGCGGAATAGGTTCGCTGGCCATCCAGTTTGGGAGTCGGTCTTGTTCAGGTCCAATACCGGCTAACAAATTAAACTCTCGTTCTTTTCGTAAAACATTTTTACCCATTTCAGTATAATCTTTGTTCGTCCAATTCAAACCGTAAAAAGCGTTGATCAAGGAAACGATTGGATCCGGTGACATGAAGAAGGTGAACCAACAAAAGCCAGTTGAATCCAAGGCGGCCATGGCAATTTGTTCATTCCGAGATCTTTCAGCATGCCCATTGGGTGAAAGGAGTTCCTCTTCCACAGCGCCAGCAGTGTGATCAGCTCCCTGTGGGCTTGTAGCGTAGGTGACCCCATATCCCTTAGCTGAACGGGCCATATGGGCAGGTATTCCTTGTCCTTTTACTGCCGGGACCCGATCGATGCCAAAGATTTTGGCAGTTGTGGCTGTTCCACTACCTAAAATAAGGCCTAAAGGTGTACCCTGTGCAATCTCTTCTAGGTAAGCTTCAGCCTTGGCTGCATCTCCAAAGTCGAACAAACCAACATCATTCAAGATTCCGATAGTATTGCCAACTTCAATGGTATCAATTCCCATTTCATCACATTTTCTATCCATTCGTGCAATAGCATCCAAATCGTCGATACCTAGATTGGAGCCAAGCATTCCCAGCGTCTCGAACTCTAGGGCAGCGGTTACGAAATTCCTTGAGGCATCGTGATAAACGGGTGTACACTTCACAAGGCAACCCGGCATACAGGCCTGACCCATCTTGCCACCGCGGGTTTCATTCAACTCAATCATCTTGTCACTATTAATACTATTATGCTTGTCAAAAGCTCCTAAACGATGGTTATTTGTAGGCAGATTTCCTATTTCGTTAACTACATCAATCAGCCCAGGAGTTCCAACAGTATGCATAAAATCAAAGTACGGTCCTTGACGGATTGCCTCCGCAGCGTCCTTTACAGCAGCATTGAAAGCCTCCTTGTTTGCAGGTTCTCGAAGAGCGCCACCAGTGTCATCGACCACGATGGCTTTGAGCCCCTTGGAACCCATGATAGCTCCGACTCCACCCCGAGCACAGTGGCGTGATGGCCTACCCTTAATATCTGTAACGGCGACGGTAGAGTTAGCCATTTTTCTTTCTCCAGATGTCCCTATAATGATGATACCGATCTTTTCACCGTAGCGTTGACGAAGTTTCTGGCAAGATTCATAATTGGACAGACCGACGATTTCCCCTGCTGTCTCTAATACAGCACCCTGTTTGTCGACCTTAAGAATTTGCCACTCTTTGGCTCTCCCTTCCACCATAATACCCATGATACCCAAGCGACCGAGTTTATGAGCTGCCACACCACCAGAATTGGCTTCCTTGATTCCTCCAGTCAAGGGGCTCTTCCCTCCCACCGACATACGACCAGACATGGGGGCGCTCGTTCCTGCCAGAAGACCGGGTGCTACGACGAACAGACCTTCTTCACTGAGTGGATGAGCCGAGGGAGAACTGTATTCAGAAATAAGATAATCTATCAACCCACGACCTCCAACCATTTCTTCAGTAGGGAATGTCTCACTGTGGACTTCCATCATAGACATATTTATTCGATAAAGCTCCATAAACAATCTCCTTTATTGCTTCTTTCAGCATTGATCCTATACACAGCTGATGCTAACTTACGCTTTGAGGTGCTCCAATTTATTTTTTGCCCTGAGTAGCAAAGTGGCCTCTTGCATATGGTATAACATGTAATCTCGAATAGAAGTTCCCAAGGATATTTTATGGTTCTATTCGGTTTTCACAACACGCTTTCAATAATTATTTTCATTTATATGAAGAACATTAACGGAATATCAATCAATACGAGAATGCGCCAATGTGATGTACGTCGGAGCACGGGCTGATTTATCTGCATGTTGCATGCACAGTTTAGCATTAAAGCTAATGTGCAAACATCGTTTTAATCTGGACTGGTCAACAGCTATGCAATTTATTTAATACCGACCGAATATTATAGGCTATTCTATTGTTGGCTAATCCGGATACAGCCTATTATTTTACCTCAAAGCCTTAGCCTTTCTGTACAATTTTGTCATTTCATCATAATCTGGAATGGCGGCATGCTCTTGGGCGTTATCGAGATCTTCCTCAAGGTCATCGTATTGTATAGCTCTCAACTCGTCCTTGGTAAATAAGGACAGGAATTCGGGATCATTCATCTGGACCACAGCATTGAGGGAGTATTCACCACTACCAGTTGCCACATGATATGCAACTTTCTTTGTCTGCATGTAAGCCAGGAAGTCGTCTGCCAACGGAGTTTGCTTGGGATTGTTGACGGCCATAATTAATTCGAGAAAACGTTCGCCGCCAATTCCACCATTTGATCTTTTTCGCGGCGTAATAGCGACAATATTCCAGTGTCCTGCGAGTCGAGCACGAGAAGCAGTATAAACTCCGCCCGGAACATGGAAGTCGATCTCACCACTAATCAAGGCATTGGTCAACTGAACATTATTGGGTGTTGCTATTTTGGCATTCTCGAACCAATATTTCATGACTCCGAATATTTTTTCTTTTTCTTCGTCCGTATGCTTCTTGTAGGGAGTAATTTCCGCCGCATTACACGCGTGGATTATGACTGTTTTGTCCCAAAGC
>JAOZRT010000120.1 GCA_029940035.1 Desulfobacterales bacterium | reverse complement strand
GCCCCTTCGAGGGGCCTTCCTCATACCTCCGGCTCTGCCGGAGGTCGCTGATTCCTGGTTTAATTCTAAAAAAGGTAGTGGCAAGGTGAAACAATATTCTCACCATGTAGCATATATTCTCCATTAAACAGGCGGTGATATCAATTGGCAGAAATGCGGAATTGGGGGGTTAATAATTCTGATGCAGGATGGGAAAGAAGCTACTGAACCAGGAATTACTGGCTGAAACGGAGGTTTCTTCGTTTACTCAACGATCAATAGTCCAGCGATACCAGGCCTTCCCGGATGGCATAGCGGGTCAGATCGGCTACGCTGCGGAGATTCAGTTTCTGCATGATGGCCCGGCGGTGGGATGAAACGGTTTTGACACTCACAAAAAGGCGGTCGGCAATCTTTTCGGATTTCACGCCTTCGGCCACTAACTGGAGGACTTCCCTTTCTCTGAAAGTCAGGGTTGAAAGTGTGGATATCTCACCGGACGAAACACTGGAGGTGTAATCACTGAGGACTGTATCCAGTATCTGGGAACTCAGGTAGGGCTTGTTGTTGGCGACACTGCGAATGGCGTCGGCAAGCTCCTCATAGGCACAGTGTTTGACAAGGTACCCTGAAGCGCCGGCCTTCAGCATCCTGGCTACATACCGCCGTGTAGAGTGGATTGACAGGGCGATGATTTTTACATCCGGGCTCTCTTCCAGGATCAGGGTGGCGGCATCCACACCGTTCAGATCAGGCATGTTGATGTCCATTACCACGATGTCCGGATTAAGTTTCCGGGAAAGCTTGACGGCATCGCGCCCGTTCTCCGCCTCGGCCACGACCGCCATGTCCGTCTCCTTTTCAAGCAGGGAGCGCAGGCCGTCACGGATTATTTTGTGGTCGTCCACGAGTATGATGTTAATGCTCATAATTCTTCCCTTGATTCACCATGTGATCATAATTTCAGGTTAGCATACAGACTTTTATTTTCAAAGGCTATGTTATCCCCCTAGTCGGGGTTACCCATAACCCGCTGTTCATGTTTTGTCGCTGCTACGGAAGCAAATTCTACTTAAGGTAGCCATTAGCGCAGTGTTATGATAAAATCAATGGGTAGAAAGATGGATTCCAAGGGTAAAAAAATCTTACTCGGTGCTGCAGCCTATGCCAGGCGGTTGTCAGCCGCGGCAATGCAGGTGCGCATTCCGTCTAATAAAAGCACCGTTCCTTGACATTTTGGAAGCATTTACATACGACTAGGGGTATGAAGACAACCGATCAACAAGGTAACGGCGGAAAGCCGGCCCGCACACCAGAAAGATTTATAAATACTTATTTTTCAAGGCCCTATATATATTTATCCATCCTTTTCCTCTTACTGTTCCTATTTGGACCTGCAGCAGGCTTTTTTCAACATTTTCTACAAAGCGAGACACCCGGCACCGATTTTAACGAAGCCCTTCTGGAAAAAATGTCCAAAGGGTGGGAGTACCAATGGGATAACCGAACGACTACCGACGGCCAAAAGAATACAGATGAAATGATGCTCCCGATAGAAAAGGAATGGAAGCCCATCGTCTATCCTTTGAATCCCCCGGAGCGAAACGGCCGTAACCTGCTTTTCCTGAGACACACAATCCCGGCAGGCAGTTGGTCGGAGCCGGCGCTTCTCATTGATGGAAGGGGAATCTTGCTGACGTTCCGGGCCTATGTCGGTGAACAGTTAATCCACGAGTTCGGCAGAATGAATTCCCGTGGCGAGGGCCATATCTCTGGTATATCCTCACATATCATCCCGCTCGACATACAACACCTGGGCCAAACCCTCGTAATCCACGTTTTTTCGGATTATTCCAATATCGGCATAAGGGGCCGGGTGTACATCGGCTCGAAATCAAGCATATACCAATCCATTGTACGAAAGGATATCAACAAGCTCGTCATCGGCATCTTCATGGTCCTGATCGGCCTTTTAGATTTCTTCAGCTATCGGCATAACATCAAAACCACCGGTGCCATCCCCATGTTCGGTGTGCTGGCACTGGCACTTGGTCTCTATACCATCAATGTCACCACCCTCAAAGACGTGATATTATTCGCTCCTGTCTTCTGGTTCAATCTGTACATCGTGTCCATGACAATTATACCGGTCGGCGCCATCGGATTCGTATGGCAGACATTCAGGGCCCGTCCCGGCAATTTTTTACACCGCCTCTGGATCCTGCATGCAGTGTATGCTGCTGTGTGCCAGCTGTCTTTCCTTCTGGCCCTATATGCCCTGGCACCTATTTCCATCGGGACCTTGCTGCTAAACATCCTGCGCTGGTTGTTAATCCTGGAAATGTTCATGATCATAGGCATCATCAGCTGGGATGCCTTCGCAAAAAAGGACGCGCAGGCCCGAATTTATCTCTGCGGGTTCCTCCCCGTGATTTTAGCGGGTATTCATGACTCGTTGGCGGGGCTGGACAAAATCGAATCATCGTCCTCGTACGTGCCCTGGGCTATGATGGTGTTTATTCTCAGCCTCGAACTGATTCAAAGACGCTTGTTCATAAAGGTTCAAAACCGTCTGAAAAAATATACAGCCCAACTTGAAATAAAGTCTGTGGAAAAGGAAGAACTGCTCAGGGATCTTCATGACGGCATCGGCGGTCTAATAACCAACATAAAATTCATTTCTGAAATGGGACGCAGCAGCACTTCCATACCTGAAATGAAGGAAGCATTGGCAAATATCTCCGAACACTCGAGTGAAAGTCTCATCGAAATCGGTAATTTCATGCAAAGCCTCGATGAAGATGACACGGACTGGCCAATTCTGGAGGCCAAGTTCCGTCAATTCGGTGAAAAATTACTGGCGTCGAGAGGTATGATCTTTCACTTTAGCGCCGATATCGTTGATGACATAAAAAGACCGGACCCGGTCCTTTTCTTGAACCTTCTGCAGATTTACAAGGAAGCATTGACCAATGCCACCAAGCATGCCAAGGCCGATTCCGTGCAAGTCCACCTATCCGCTGATGCAGCAAACTTACGGTTGTCTGTTCAGGATGACGGCATTGGTTTCGGGAAAAGCATTGTTCACGGCAAGGGCCTTGCAAATATGAAAGCCAGGGCACAAAAGATCGGCGGCGCCTTGTCCATTACATCCAGACCGGGAACTGTTGTTGTCCTGGAACTGCCTTTGAAACAAAATCATCCCTAATCGTACGGATATTGTCCTGAATGAAGCCACGACATTTGTAATGTTATTTTGACAACCGCTCTTTTACCGTAAGGTATCACTATTCTTCAGAATAGCTTCTATCTTTTATGGTATGTTCTTTGTGTGAGCATTCATAAATAGTTTGAGATAATTGGAGGCAAAGCCCAATCAAATCAACTCTGTTTAGCGTATCGAGCTGTTTTCCATAATAACCAATATCTTCTATATTCAGTTTTTTTATCATGTCATCCTGTAGCATGCTCTTCTTTTTCTCTGCCTATTATCAGGTGCGTTTTTAACATTTAATAACCATCTGTTCATATTCGGGAATTCAACCACGGGCATGCCCGTGGTTTTCTGCGAAGACGGACAAAGTGAACTAAGTATTTATCACAATGGGAGAAAAAAACTATTGGTAGAATTGCGGATTGGGGGGGTTATAAATTCCGATTGAGGCATATGATGTATCAAAGGGTAATCATCACTGCCGCCCTGGCCGGTGCGGCTTCGTTCAAGGACAACAACCCGGCCGTACCCTACACACCCGAAGAATTTGCCGAAGAGGCCTACAAAGCACACCAGGCAGGAGCGGCCATGGTACATGTCCATGCCCGCCGGGACGATGGATTCCCCACCCACGAAATAGACAGGATCCAGGTCACCTATGACGCCATCCGGGCCAAGTCGCCAAACCTGATCGTGAACCTGAGTTCTGCCGTGGCCATGGTGCCACGCCTGAACAACGCATCGCCCAGATTGTATCCGTCAAACCCGAAATGGCCTCGCTCAACACCAACACCATGAACTTCAGCATGATGAACCGCAAAACCGGCCAGATCGTTTTCGACGGTGTCTTTGAAAACGCGCTGATTAGAATTCCCATCGATCCGGAGATTAAATAGGTGTTCGTAGAGAAAACGCCCCTTTTTTTTTCTCACGTTCTCGATTTTTTTATTTTAGGCGCTGCACCCTTGGCGCCTCTGCGTTGAGAGGAACCGTGCCGGGGGCCCTTTGAAAAACGATTAGCATGCCGCCTATTGGGGGAACCGGCGCTTGTATCTTTATCCTTTTCCCTGATCCGGATGCCGTCTTCTTCGAGAGTGATCATTCTTTTTTTATACAGGTTGCCGAGCGTTTTCTTGAACACTTTTTTGCTGACACCAAAAAGTTCGGCAATGACTTCGGGTCGGCTTTTATCCGTCACGGCCAAGAATCCCTTCTGGTGCCGCAATTTATACATGATACTTGCGGATAAGGCATCCACAGCCTTGTAACCAGGCTTTTGCAGGCAAAGGTCAATTTTCCCGTCATCCCGTACTTTCTTTACATATCCGCTGATCTTTTCCCCGACTTTCAGCGGTTGAAAGACTTCGTTTTTATATAGAACACCCTCCTGGATCCCGTCAATGGTGGCGGTAAATCCCATTTCGGTCCGGGTGGCAATAACCAGCATCACCTTTTGATTCATTTTAAAGGTGCTGTTTTTTTCCATCATGGCCTTTCATGCCGTAAATGAGCGAAACGGATTGCATTGACACTGACAAAAATGACGATTCAGATACATTAGCACAATTTATGCTTGGAGAAAATTGAAAAGAAAAAACCGGCTCTAAAACCAATTTTATTCAAGGCATTTCAATATTTCTCGGCAAACATGAAGACGCTAAGAACTATATTTTATGGCCACGAAGACACCAAGACACCAAGAGCAATTATGAAAAAAGGATATGACATCTGGGTATTCGGGGATTAACGGAATTATTTCCAGAACCGGATTGCTAAGCAGTTGTCCACCGGTTTGACCGCGGACTGCATCGATCTCGAGATCGATGATAAAGGCCTGTATCTGCATGGGCCATGCAGATGCAGGCTTTAATTTAACATAAATCTTCATTCCCCGAATTCAGGGTTCCACTGGATATTTCAATACAATATTCCTTTAACATTTCCGAATATTGTCAAATACTCATGAAGATTTATTACTCCAGCCGCATCCTTTTTACAATCTTTTCGATCTCACCTGATTTCTGCATGGCCTTGATGTCCTTGCGCAGCTTGGCAGCCGCGGCCTCATCGGCGGTCGTGAGTAGGAACCGCATGGGCTCGTCCCGGAAAACGGCATTGTCGGCCTTGGCCAGGTGGTTGACACGGATGATGCCCTTTAAGGTGTCCACGTATTTCTGGCCACGTTCGGAATAGCTTTTCAGACCTTCGATCAATTTCATGGAACTCAGGGGTTGGCCGGCAGCCTTCATTTCAGCCCGCAAGCGACGAAAGTCCTCGTAAGCCGGATGAGAGCTCAGGTTAATAAAGTAACCGCGCACGCTGTCAAAGGGCCAATCATAAGCCGCGATGCGGTGGTCACCCAATTCCTTACGCTGCTGTTCGGGTACCAGTCCCTTGCCGCCGTAGGTCCACTGGCCAAACAGGGCATTGCCCTTGGCGGCAAAGCGTGAGGTGCCGTAGCCGCTCTCGTACGCTGCCTGACCAAGCACCATGCCCGCAGGGATCACATCCAACTTGTACAGCGCCTGGTCGATGACCTTACGGAGCTCGGCCGGATCGCTCATCTGTTCGGCTTTCTCGCGTTTTGTAATGCGCAGGGTCACAGCCAGATCGCGCAGCCAGGCAATCTCCTCGGGGGACAGTTTGCCATTGCCGGCGAGCACCGTGTCCATCCCCTTCATTTTTTTGCGCCGGTCCAGCACCATTTCGTTGGCATGCATGGCCAACGGTAGAATAACACGATAGAATATTCCCTTTTTCTGAGGAACCGGCATATTGGCGGCGTTTTTCTGCCACCGGGGGGAGATGCCCGTTATCATTATCTTCGGGACCAGGAGCTGCTCCCCTTTTTTAATCTCGCCCCACCAGTTTTCCGCTTTGAGCCAGTCTATAACCGCTTCATTGCCCGGCAATACAACCACTTCATAGGCCCATAACGGCGTTGTCACTCCCAGCAGAACCACCATCACCACCCATATTCTCAAGTATTTTATCATACCATTGCTCCTCTGTGCCAGCTAGGCCGCAGTTTATCCACAATCTATACTATCCATTGATTTACTTACTTACTGTGTTTATTGCACTTTTTTTCCTTATATTCAATTGATACTGCGCCTTATAGCGTTTGTCATGTTTATAAACAATTTGACTGCTTCGAATAAAACTTTTCTTATGCGAAACCCAAATTGTATCGGAACATATTTCTAACAACCGGAATAGATATAATAAGACTATAAAAACAGCCACTTGAATCCTTGGCCCCTTGACCCCTTGAATCCTTGTCCAAATAAGGCTAAAGTAAAAGATCAATGGTTTTATCTACTTTACAATTTCAGGAGTATTCTGACTAAAAAATGTTTGGAAAAAAGAAAGCCATATCCGAAAATATCCTGATCCTCGGTCTCGGCGGCGTGGGCTACTATCTGGCCAAGCGACTGGCCCATGAGGGATACGCCATTACCGTCATTGAAGCTGACACCCAGTCGATTCGCGAAGCAGACGGTATTCTGGATGCGCGCCTGATTCAGGGCAATGCCATGAGCATCAAGTGCTGGCGTGAAGCCAACGCGAAAAAAATGGACTACCTGATTGCCGTCACCAACAACGATGCCGTGAACATGATGGCGGCCATGATTGGCCATCGGTTTGGAATTCAAAGAAAAATCGTCCGGGTACGTTCCCTGGAATTCGGTGGCGACAACTCTTTCTTGCCGGTGGAAGACCTTAACATCGACCTGATCATTCATCCCGAGGAACTGGCGGCCCAGGAAATTGTCAGGATTATCAAGCTCAGGTCCGGCAATGATATTGTCGACATTGCAGACAATCAGATTCAGGTGCTGTCCACGCGCATTCAGGAATCGTCACCCCTGGCCAATAAAAGACTGCTGGAGTTCTCCCAGACCTACCATGAATTTCCCTTTCGGGTGGTGGCCCTGGCCCGCGGCATCAACTCCGTCATCCCCGGTGGAAAAGACAAACTCATGCCCGGGGACCAGATGTTCATTATGGCCGGCACCAAAGACCTGCCCAAGCTGATGGACCTCACGGGCGTCAAGCAGCAACGCCGCCACCGTGTGATGATCCTGGGCGGTGGCCTGGTGGGCCACCGTGTGGCTCAACTACTTGAAAAAACAGTTGAAGTCACCATGGTCGAGAAAGATGAGAAGTCAGCCGAGGCCCTCTCTTTTTCGTTGAAAAATACCGAGGTTCTGCATGGTGACGGATCGGATGCCAACGTGCTGCAGCTGGCCGGGCTGCTGGAGATGGACACGTTTATCACGGCCACCGGGGATAACGAAACCAACATCATGAGCTGCCTTTTAGCCAAACATCTCATGGACGGAAAGGAAGGGCAGAACAGCGCCCGGCAGCGAAAATCCATTTGTCTGGTCAACAAAGAAGACTATCTGGTGCTGGCTGCGACCATGGGTTCGGATATTGCGTTGAACAAAAAAATTCTGGCCGGCAACGAGATACTCAAATTCATCCGCCGGGGACAGCTGCTGTCTGTTGCCCACCTGCACGGCCTGGAAGCGGAAATGGTCGAAATCGTAGCCGAACCCAACTCGCCGATCACGCGCAAACCCCTGTCCAAACTGGACCCCTCATTTTATGGAAAATTTTTGATCGGTGCTATATTCCGGGATGAAAAATGGCAGATTGCCGTGGGCGACACCCAGGTGCACGCCAACGAACGGGCCATTGTCGTGTGTAAGACGTTGGCCCTGAAGGACGTTCAGCAGCTCTTCTTCTCATAAAAAAATAGAACTCATGTCTCAAAATATCACTTTAAGGCATGAATTTTATTTTTTCCAGAACGCAGGATAAAACACCACCAGCGCCGAAAACATTTCCAGCCTCCCCACCAGCATGTTCCATGACAGGAACCACTTCCCAAAGGTTGATATGTGGGCATAGTTTTCCGATGGACCGATGGTTCCGAATCCTGGACCGATGTTCATGAGCGTGGCGATGATCGAACTCATGGCGGTGACGTAATCCATGTCATCCGTCAGCACCATCAGGCACCCGCCCCCCAGGACTAGAAATATATTGACGATGAAGTAGCAGATGGCCAGGTCGATAATGAGCCGGTCAATGGGCCGGCCGTTCAACCGCACCGCCACCACCGACATGGGCTGGAAAAATATCTTTTTGATGGAGGCCACCATGTATTTCCAGATGATGACGTAGTGAACCACCTTGATGCCGCTGGTGGTGGACCCTGCGCAGGCCCCGATGAAACACGATGCGTACAGAAACATCTGCGCGGCCTGGGGCCACTTTTCATAGTCGGCGGTGGTGAACCCGGTGGTGGTCAACAGCGACATGATCTGAAACGTGCCGTACCGCGAGGCCTCCACCAGACTGGAATACGTGCCCTGACGCCACAAAATCCAGGTAACCATGCCGCAGAAAAAGAGCAGGAAACCCACATACCACCGAAATTCGGTATTGATTCTGATGACCTTCCACTCCCCTTTGACCATGTGGTAAAAGAGCATGAAGGTCATCCCGCCGAAAAACATGAAAATGATGATCACCCAGTCGAAATAGGCGCTGTTGTAGTGCCCGATACTGGCATTCTTGGGGGAATAGCCCGAAGTGGACACGGTGCCAAATGAGTGGCACAATGAGTCGAAAAGAGACATCCCCCCAAAACAGAGCAGTGTGGTTTCCAGTACATTCAAGGTCAGGTAGATACCCCACAGCCAGACCATGGTGTCACGGTTGCGGGGAATGAACTTCTCCTTCGTGATCACCTGGCCGGGGCTCGATTCGGCCCGGAAAATACGCACGCCGCCCATGCCGTGGGGCAGGAATATAACTGTCAGGGTCAGGAACCCCATGCCGCCCAGAAGGTGCGTCTGGCTCCGCCAGAATAGCAGTCCGTGCGGAACAATTTCGATATCCGTTAGGATGGTGGCCCCGCTGGTGGTGTACCCGGACATCATTTCAAAAAAGGCGTCGGTAAAGGAAGGGATGGATCCGTAAAACATGTACGGCAGTCCGGATACCGCCGATATCAGCACCCACCCGGAAACAGCGATAAAAAAGCCGTCCTTTATGTTCAATTCGTTGTGGTGCCGGAAAAACCGCCAAAGAGGCCATCCCATGGCGATGATGATGATGGCCGCGATGAAAATGGATAAAAGATCGTCCTCCCCATAGTAGATCGAACAGATCATCGGCAAAACCATGGAACTGCCCGTCACGACCAGCAACTTTCCGAAAACATGCGCGATAGAAGTATAATTCATGATAAACTTATAGAACCCATCTCATACTAATATTTGGAATGTAGGCCATTGAGGCATATTTTGCAAGACATGGCCTTTTCTAAAAACGCTTTGAAAAATCCGACTTGCGCCCGACCTTCCAGGGCAACCTCGACAATTGTTCATTTAGGGTTATATTAATAATAACAGTTACCAAAAGTGATATAATACAAGGTTACCCTGCAGGGCATCGATGCTGGAGGTGTACCATGAAATCCATACTTATCTTTCTTGTTCTTATACTCTTATCTGTATTCATTTTTACGCAGGTCAACAGCATGGAAAAACATGAAAATACAATAAAATCAACGCCTGAATCCATTGCTTCGGCCGTGTTTGCCGGGGGCTGCTTCTGGTGCACGGAATCGGATTTCGAAAAGGTTGACGGTGTTGTGAAGGTTATTTCCGGTTATACCGGCGGCCATGTAGAGAACCCTTCCTATAAGGAGGTGTCAGGCGGCGGCACCGGGCACATCGAAGCCATCAAAGTAATCTACGATCCATCAAAAATATCCTATGAAGGGCTTTTGGACGTGTTTTGGCGGCACGTGGATCCCACCGACCCCGGCGGCCAGTTTGTTGATCGGGGCAACCAGTACAGGAGCGCCATCTTTTTTGCCAGCGAAAAGGAAAAGCAGCTGGCAGAAGATTCCCACCAACGACTGGAACAATCCGGCCGTTTTGGCAAGCCCGTGGCAACCCTCATCATACCCTTGGAGATTTTTTATCCTGCAGAGGACTACCACCAGGATTATTATAAAAAGAATCCCATTCGCTACAAGTGGTATCGGTCCGGGTCAGGCCGTGATGCATTTCTGAAAAACGCATGGCCAAAAGATGAAAACTCAGCCAGTATGACTACCAAAGGAAAATATCCAGAGAAACCCAATGATGCCGAGCTTCGATCTCGCCTGACACCACTCCAATACAAGGTCACCCAGAAAAACGGCACTGAACGGCCTTTTAACAATGAATACTGGGACAACAAGCAGGCAGGCATCTACACGGACATTGTCAGCGGCGAAGCCTTGTTCAGCTCCACGGACAAATTTAAATCAGGTACTGGCTGGCCCAGCTTTACCAGGCCACTGGAGCAGGGGAACATGGTGGAATTGACAGACCGCAGTTTGTTAATGGTGCGGACTGAAGTCCGCAGCCGGCATGGCGACAGTCACCTGGGGCACCTGTTCAATGACGGCCCTGCACCCACAGGGATGCGCTACTGCATTAACAGCGCATCCTTGCGGTTCATACCTGCTGAGGACCTGGAGAATGAGGGGTACGGGCAATACCGATCCCTCTTCCAATAAAAGCGCGTACCGCGCTTTTATGTGACGCGGCTCCGCCGCTATTTGTGAAGAATATGGGGTCAAGTCTCCGTTTGGCTTTTGTTTATAAATATATCTAACATTAGCTGTATATCCTTCTCAAGCTGTTTATCCTTAGATAATTTCTTCTTTATGCGATGAACAGCGCTGCTCACAGAACTGTAATTCCTTATCCCCATGGAATCCCCTATGCAGAGCAAGGCTTTTCCACCAACGAACCTCATCAGATACATAGCCACGTCCCGCGGTAAATTTTCCACCCCCCTTCGGGACAGATCAATCTCCTGTTCATCAAGCTGATAATACTCACAGACAATTTTTTTTATCTCATCTATAGATGGCGCAAGGGTTTTGGTTTGAGGGATATTGTGATCAATCTTTCCATTGAAAAAAGTGTCTCTCACCCAATCAATAAATGACTTATCACCCATAATAGAAGGCAGGTTCATCTTTTCGAAAAAAGAGCATAACTCGTGTGAATCTTTCTTCCTGACAAATCGCCTGTATTTCCTCAGTTGGGTGTTTCTCGATTCTGCCAGCATCTCTAAAATAAAATCCTTATGTACCCAGTCCCATTTTTCGGATCCTGAAAGGTATGCTTTATGGCTAGACCACTTGTATTGGCTCAATTTTTCAACTAAACCAGCCCGCAAAGGGTTCCGATGGATGTACCTCACCAATTCAAGCAGATAATTATCGGCATCAACCAATATGGATTTATAGCGTCCACGGAAGAGAGTACCGTCACACCCATGTCTGAAATTGTACTTTTGAGTATAGACACCGTTGATATGGCGCATACATCGGGCAAGATTGGCATCTGGTGTTTGCACCAACAAATGGTAATGCGATTCCATGAGACACCATGCGGAAACATTCAGATTGAACATGTCGGCTGTTTCCATGAGAAGATATAGAAAAGCAAGTTTGTCCTCTTTGGCTGGAAAAGCAACCTGTCCCCGCCTGGCTCTGTTCATAACGTGATACCAGGCATTTGGGTACTGTACTCTTAAAGGACGTGACATAGTGAAAATATATCCGAAGCAAGGTCAAAAGTCAAACGGAGACTTGACCCCATAATTGAATTTGTGTCAGAATAGATTTATGACGACTGGAATCATTTATCAGGGAGACATGTATGAAAAAGGATCGGACGGTTACCACTGTCATCGATAAGGATAAATGTATTGGCTGCGGTCTCTGCATGCCCGTGTGCCCCAAGGAAACCATCAGCCTTGAAAATGGTAAGGCCCGCATTACCGGGGATGAATCCCTGAACTGCGGTCACTGCGCGGCAGCCTGTCCGGAAGGGGCCATCACCGTGGGAATGGTGGATCCGCTGCTTGCCCAATTCAGTACCTTTTCCGCTCCGGACAGCTGGCTGCCCCACGGCGATTTCGACACCGGTGCCCTGGTGAACCTGATGCAGTCCCGGCGCTCCTGCCGCAATTTCAAAGACAAACCTGTCGAGCCCGATGTCCTGGAAGACCTGGTCAAAATCGGGATCACCGCGCCTTCGGGCTCCAACTGCCAGTCCTGGTCTTTCACGCTCCTGCCGGACCGCGACGCCGTGCTGGCCCTAGGACGTCAGGTGGTCCTGTTTTTCAAAAAGCTGAA
>JAOZRT010000448.1 GCA_029940035.1 Desulfobacterales bacterium | reverse complement strand
TATATATTTTATATCGTCTCACAGTAATTTCCTTGAGCCATGGCATCGAGAACAACTGCCATACATGATATCTCCATTCTCATACATGTAGGCGAAAAAATTAGAAGAACTTAAAGAAAGGCTTGGTACACATCATCGAAAGGAATAAAAATGTCCAAAAATATTATTTTATGTGCGGATGGCACTGGTAACCTTGGTGGAACCACCCCCGACAGTAATGTTTACAAGGTTTACAAATCAGTTAAAAAACATTTGAGCAAGGAAGATAAGTCTAAAATCGATGAGCAGATTGTTTTTTATGACAATGGTGTTGGGACAGAAAAGAACAAGTATCTGAGGATGATTGGCGGTGCAATTGGCTTTGGCTTTAAAGATAATGTCTGTGATTTGTACAAATTTTTAGCACGGAATTATGAGCATGACGACCGAGTCTATTTTTTCGGTTTCAGCCGCGGTGCATCAACGGTCAGAGCTTGCAATGGGTTTATCAGCGTCTGCGGTCTTGTAAAAGGGAAGGGACTTCGAAACGCAGATTTGGATATGCTTGTCAAAGAAGCATTCACTGCCTATAAAGTTCATAAAAATGATCCTGAAAAAGCTGAAGAGCTTAAAAAAACAAACAGATCACATGGTGTCATCAATATACATTTCATGGGCATCTGGGATACGGTGGTCGCATTGGGTTTTCCTAAACGCACAGACGATACAGGCCTTTTCTCCAGAATTATTAATAAAATTTTCGGGTTGGCTGAAAAAGGCCTCGATCGGATCTGGCCGCATAGCTTTTATCGTTACAAGCTCACAAAAAATGTAGCGCATGCCTATCAGGCTCTGGCCATTGATGATGAACGTACAGCTTTCTGGCCCTACGTTTGGAAAGAGAAAGATCGGAATTCAGATACGGTGGAGCAGGTTTGGTTTGCTGGCATGCACTCTAATGTGGGGGGTGGATATGGTCGTTCTGGTATGGCCAGTGTGCCACTTTATTGGATGATGCTGCGAGCAGAAAAATGGGGACTGCTTTTTAACAGTGATGAAACACAAATGGCCTTTGAAGACAGCAATGTCCACAGTCGCATATATAACTCAAGAGATGGATTTGCTATTTTTTACCGGTATCACCCTAGAGAGATTGAAAAACTTTGTAAAAATCGAATTGAAGGAAATATTCGCCTTCACCGCAGTGTGATTGAACGGATGAATCATCGGACCGCTAATTATGCGCCGGGGCATTTACCCGGAGAATTTGAAGTGGTGGAAACTGATGTTGAAGCTTCGCCCGAATTCAGGAACCCTGGTAAAAATCCCAAATGGGCCAATATCCGTGAAGAAGTGAATCTTTGGGTATCAAGGCGCAAAAAACTCTATGCTACAATGGTTACTTTTTCATTAGCTGTTTTTTATTCGGCATTTCAACTGAAGGACGCGTCAATTCTGAATAGCACACGGGATGGTTTCTGGGGGGCCATAGCCGACCTTTTTGATTTTTTTCTGCCGGACTTGTTTGACGGATTACTGGATTTTGCTGTGTACCGTCACCCCTCTCTTTTTATTGGTGCTGCGGTCCTTGTCAGTTTTTATTGGTGGGTCCGGCGTCGTTGGCAACTTAAAACAGTTGATGCCTGTGAAAGGCTTCGTCATTTAGTGATTTATGAAGACATCTAAGTCATGATGTTGTCCACTTGAGTGACCTTTTTGCAAGAGAAAACCCTTTTTACTTTTTTTTTGCTTGAACGTGTAAAAGTGAATTCCAATTTGAAAAAGAAGGCTGATATGGCTGACAAATCCATGGACATGACAAAATCTGCCCGCTGGGCTCTGGTGTGGATTCCGGTTCTGCTGGTGTTGTCGTCCAGTGCATGGATTACCGATACTATCTTCCTGGGCGGACCATATGCGATAATTCCATTGGCGGCCTGGATTGGCGCCGCATACAAGGGCAAGGGGTTTTGGGCGGTCATGCTGGGTGGTTTACTGCTGCCGTTGGGGCTGTACTTGGGACCGTACTCTTCGGGACTGCACCTTGACGTTTATCTGGTCGCATTGCTCGTGTGCCGAATGGCCGCTTCGCCACTCCCCCTGCAGGACTGGGTACCACGGTTTGATTCAAAAAAACTTCGAGTGACCGCGTTTGTTATCCTGCCGATGACGGTGGTGTTTTACGCTGGAAAGCTGATCGGTGATCTACCCTTGAGGTTGGGGTTCGATCTTTACGGTCTTTTCATGCTGTGGCTATTTGCCGTGGGAACAGCCGGGCGGCGCGCCACGCCGATGATGATCGGGCTTGCCGTGGCGTCGGTAATCGGCACGGCTTTGGATATGCGCGGCTGGCCGCCCCAGGCCGATGTGATTTTGGAAGCCCAGCGGGCGTATCTCCCGGTTTTGGGCCTAAGCGATTTAAAACACATGGGGGTGGATTACGGGTTAAATTCGCCGCAAGGCTTCCTCACCGGGGCTGGGTATTTCTGGAGCGGGCGGTTTATCCGTAGGCTTTGGGAAAACGGGCACGAAGTATTGCCGTCGTCTTGGCGCGCCTGCGGCTGGCTCAGCCTTGCCAGCATCTTTGTTTTGAGCAACTGGGATTATTTTTTATTTGCAAAGGTACTTGACTGGTCACGCTATGAAGCTTTTAACGTGATGGGCTCGCCCCTGGCGCTGTTGTTGGTCGGTTTGATGGCCGGAGTGCTCCTGGGCCGTTACGGAATCGGGCTCATGGTGGGATTGGTGGTGCTGTTTTGGGGGTTGAACGGACTGGTATTGAGCGGGTTCGATTTTGCACGGCCACACATAGTGTTCCGGCTGCAAGAGATCGTGTATGCCGTCGGTTTCGGGGCACTAGGGGTTCGGCTGCGCGACATAGCCCTATGCGAAGAGACATTCCTGTTCTCCCGTCGCTGGGTTTGGTATACGCAAAAAGATGCGGCCCAGGTCCGGGCGGGCGGTGTGATCAACCGTTTGGTCCGCAGCAGCAGTTACCTACGCTGCGGTGTGCTGGTCTTGACGATTGCCCTGCCGCTGACGCTATTGATCATTGATGTCTATCCACGCCACGGTTTGTGGTCCGAAATCAAGGATTTTTACGAAGACAACAACCAGGCCCCTCCTATTATCCGGAAGATCCCACTGGAGTGCCGGGGAGATTCTGCTAATCCTTATTTGTGGCAGGCGGCCATGGAATATATCGGAGACAAACCTCTGATCGAAGCAGATCCCTGCGGCTATTCCGGCAAAATACAAACCGGCTGATTCATTATTCAACTTGATAAAAATGGAACCCCACAATGGAGCCGCAACTGCCTTTTCTGT
>JAOZRT010000447.1 GCA_029940035.1 Desulfobacterales bacterium | reverse complement strand
ATAAAATCG
Source organism: Desulfobacterales bacterium (assembly GCA_029940035.1). Taxonomy (GTDB): domain Bacteria; phylum Desulfobacterota; class Desulfobacteria; order Desulfobacterales; family B30-G6; genus JAJDNW01. The sequence continues at coordinate 3,299 of JAOZRT010000447.1, read as the reverse complement.
GGGGAGCCTTCGGATCCTATGGCTGGAGCGGGGAATCCGTCAAACTGGTCAAGGCCGAACTCGAAGCCATGCAGTTCGATATCATCGAACCGGGCATGAAAATTCAATACATCCCCGATGCCGACAGCTTGAATGCCTGTTACGCATACGGGCAAGAGATCGGACAGGCCGTTGAAAAAGCCTGTGGTTGATATCGGCCAGTGTACGCTCTGTGAAGGCTGCCTGGACATGGCGCCATCGGTCTTCCAGATGAACGACGCAGGCTACATCGAAGTGGCTGACCTGGATGCCTATCCTGAGGACGAGGTCAACGACGCCATCAAATACTGCCCGGAAGATTGCATAAGTTGGGAGTGACAGAATAGATTGCCAGAGGTCAGAGACCAGAGCCACAGAGGACGGAAGACGGAGAACGGAGGACAGGGCACTTGGAAATTGGTTATTCGTTATTGGGTATTGGACATTCGTTTTTTTTCTTTTTGAATATCCAATAACCAATATTCAATTGAAATCAACAACTTCAAAACTGCCGGGCATAATACAACATGATACAATTTGTTGGTTTGGTTTTTCGTGGTTTCGTGATAGGAACTTTCTGAAAGTCTCTGAATTGAAAGGATTATCTATGAAAAAAGTAGCTCTATTTGTTTTCAACGGCGACCCCATGTGCTTCATCCACGTACTCTTGAATGCACTCGACATGGACAGCAAGGGATTCACGGCCAAGGTGGTAATCGAGGGCGCCGCCACCAAGCTGATTCCCGACCTTGCCAAAACAGACAACCCTTTGTATACCCTGTGGGAAAAGACCAAGGCCGCCGGACTCATTGCCGGTGTCTGCCAGGCCTGTGCAGGAAAAATGGGGACTCTGGAAGCTGCCAAGGACCAGGATCTCGAACTTCTGGCCGACATGAACGGGCACCCGTCCATGGCCGGCTATTTTCAGGAGGGGTTTGAGGTCATCTCCTTTTAATGAATAACCGACAGTTAAAAAAAGAGATCTTCGAACGCCTCTCCACCCCTGACATACGAGAACGCCTTGCATCCTTTGAAGCCTTCCCCGCCCGACAGGTTGTCAACCCGCTGTTTTCATTTCTGTACCACATGGAGCCGAGGATCAAATGGCACGCCGTCTCCGCCATGGGTCACATTGTCGCCAGCCTGGTGGATAAGGATATGGAATCCGCCCGCGTGATCATGCGCCGCATGATCTGGAACCTGAATGACGAGTCAGGCGGCATTGGATGGGGGACCCCGGAATCCATGGGTGAAAGCATGGCCTGCCACAACCGTCTCGCCGGGGAATACCACCGCATCCTGATTTCCTACATACGGCCAGACGGCAACTTCCTCGAACACCCGGAACTGCAGAAAGGGCTTTTGTGGGGCCTGGCCCGGTTGGCATCTGTCCAGCCGGAACTTGTGAAGGACGCCGGACCCTTTCTCAAGCCCTTCCTGGCCTCAGAGGATGCCGAGCACCGGGGCCTGGCCGCTCTGGCAGCCGGTGTTGTACAGGAGCCATCCGCCCTTTATGCATTGGAAGACTTGTTGACCGATCGCACTGAGATCACCCTGTACTGGAATCGGAATTTCACGCGGATATCGGTGGAAAAACTTGCGGAAAATGCCTTAAAAACTATTGAATCAGATCAACTCGGATAGTCGCTTCAGCAAGGAAATAGAAAAGGGCAGCATTCAATATTGACAATTGGGGTCGGACCAAGCTAACAGTTGGAGATTTCAGCATTTTAATTCCAAAAGTATCAGTTTCCGTCTTCTATAAAGATCTTTTCGAATGGCCATCAGATTAACAATCAATTATCTTGGTCCGACCCCAATGGCCTGAAGATATCAGTTTCAAGGCCCATAGCCTTGGCACGTTCCACCCATTGCTTTCGCGCCAGAGCGCGCATGTCTTCCACATCGTCTGTTTCATCCATAATTTCCATGCCCATAAGCGTCTCAATTAAATCTTCTAATGTCACCAGTCCATCCGTCCCTCCATACTCATTGACGACTATGGCAATATGCTGGCGATCCTTAAGAAAGCGCTCCAACAAAGCTGTCAACGATACCGACTCCGGAACTGCAAGTATTTTACGTTTCAATGCTTTGAGTTTTTCATCGCCTCGCTTCTGTGCGGTGAAAATCAGAACATCATCTTTAAGAACAAAACCAGTTATGTCGTCAGTATGCGTCCTATAGAGCGGCAGGCGTGAAAATGGAGTATGGGTTACTTGTTTCAATGAATCAATTATCTTCATATCTTCAGCAAGTGCTGAGATTACAATACGTGGCGTCATGATATCGGCCACTTTTAGCGACTCGAATCGGAATAAGTTTCGGATCATCCTTGATTCTTTACTGTGAATCTGCCCGGCTTCTACACCGACCTCTGCCATGGCTATAAATTCGTCTCTACTGAAAATGTGTATGTCTTTTCCATGCGAAATAAACTTTGTCAGTCTCTCGGAAATCCACACGATTGGGTAAAGAATCACGATCAGGGTGTTCACAAAAAACGAAATCGGATATACGAGTTTTGACCAGTAAATGACGCCTATGGTTTTAGGAACAATTTCGGAAATAAAAAGGATCAAAAGCGTCATGACAGCCGAGAATAGGCCAAACCAGGCGCTTCCAAATACGACCGTTGCTTTGGCCCCAGCACCGATTGCGCCAACCGTATGTGCAATAGTGTTTAGTGTTAAAATGGCCGCAAGTGATCGGTCCACATTATCTTGTTTCAGTCGTTTTAAAAGCGCTGCATATTTAGGTCGTTTTTCTTTCTGCCCTTGGATATATGAAGGCGTAATGCTTAAGAGCACCGATTCTGCTATTGAGCAGAGAAACGAAAAGACCAATGCCAGCAAAATATAGGTTATCAACAACAAACCATCAACGTTCATACCTTCAATGCTTTTTTCGTGTGAACCTTTTACATCAGCAGCATAAGCCGAGATATCCAGCACCAAAGACAATACAGGGGCTGAAATCCAGGTTGACCTTTTTAATGACAATCGCATAGGAATTGTATGTCTCCATATTATGTGGCCGAACGGTGAGGTGAGTAGCCGGCAACGGGTAGGCCAAGCTTGAACCAAATTCACATGAACCGCTATATATCATCCGGTCTACGCAACCGTCTTGTTATCAATTGTCAATTGGGGTCGGACCAAGCTAACAGTTGGAGATTTCAGCATTTTAATTCCAAAAATATTGGTTTCCGTCTTCTATAAAGCTCTTTTCCTATATCCTCTATTATCGTATCAAAAACGAAGTTATTGCCCCGACATGAG
>JAOZRT010000446.1 GCA_029940035.1 Desulfobacterales bacterium | reverse complement strand
TCTTCAAAGGTTTCCCGGACAGCGGCAAAAAAAAGCCCCAGCGCCTTTTCATCTGGTAGATCCGGTTCATTCAAACGCTGTTTTGCCTCTTTAGCCGTGATGCCGCGTGCAATGGCCGCCAACCCGGGAGTGCAGTCTGCTGGATCCAGTTGACCGCCAGGATAAACAAATGCCTTCCCCATAAAGCTCTGTTTGGCATGGCGGCGCATGAGAAGCAGTTCAAACGGGTTCGCCGCGGGTGTCTCCCGCAGCAAGATCACGGTGGCAGCATTCAACGGGGTTGCGGGGGGCGTATGATCATTCATTTCAGGGCTCATCAATGGCAATCCTTACAATGTCAGCAGGTTATTGCCCTTCCCTTTTAGGGGTTTTTTCCCGGCGATTTTGGCCAGGATCCTTCCCGGCCGGGCATAGCAATCGATGTTGATGGAGAAGAGGATGCCCGCGGTGGTGCATTTTACCAGAACACTCCTTTTTTCAGGGCGCAGTTCCACCGGGTTGACGATTTCGGCAATGGGCGTTCCCTTTTTCACCACGGCACCGGGTTTTTTCAGAAAAACGACAACGCCGGGAACAGGTGCCTTTACGTGCTCAACCCCGCGGAGGGGGGTGGCCTCATGTTTCAATTTCGGTATATCGGTTACCTCTCCCTGGACCAGGCTTCTCCTGGTGAGGAAGCGAATAAGGCTTTGAGCATCGTCCTTTGCGAGTTCATGGCTGACATCCGAGGCCCCCCGAAGTTCGACGGTGGCGGCCAGGCAGGCGGCAGGGATGGGAAACTTCGAATGCTTTTCAGCCAGGTCCCACCATATCCGGCTGCAGGCTTCGTCAAAGGGGTTGTCCCCGGACTCTTTGGCCAAAAGGGTGACATCGGCACCCATTTCTGCCGACAGGTCGGCCGCATCTGGCCACAACGGGGTTCCCGTGTAGATATGCACCGAGGCCTGCAGGTCGCAGTGGAGATCCAGCACGATGTCGGCATCGTAGGCCAGTGAAAGCAGCCGGTGTTTGAGGAAGCCGCCTTCATCATCCGGTTTAATGTCAAACAGCTCTTCAGAGATACGCTTCCGGATAAGGGCGACATTCCTGGCTGGATCGTCACTCAAGGTTCCCTTAACAGCTTCAGATACCTGAGCAGTTATGTCCAGATGGTTGCGGTTGAAGTTGATTCCGGTGTTGAAATCGGCCCGGCCGCTTAATGCGGTATCCCTCCACTGGCTGATCCCAACCGGGTTGGCTACGGGCACCAGTACGATTTCGCCGTCAATACGACCCTCTTCATCCAGCCGGTCGAGTTCATCCATGAGATGGTGCATCACCAAAAGGCCGGGTGGTTCATCGGCATGCAGACCGGCCTGAATGTAGGCTTTTTTACCATTGGCGCATTTACCGTACCGGACAACGGTCAAACGGCGCGCATTTCCCATGCTGCATTGAGGCAGTGCTGTTATGTCAATGGTTTTTGTAGTCATGATCAATCCTGTTTAAAAAGTTTAACGGAAAAACACGATAGACATCTTTCAATCTTTTTTATTCTTGGGGTCTAAGGTGGGCAAACCAGCGAATCTCAAGTTGCTTAATGCTCCAGACGATAAGAAAGGTAATGCACATATAGATAACGGCTGCCGTCAGAAATGCCTCGTAGGGGCTATAGAAGCGGGAGTTGACGATGCGGGCGGCTCCGGTGATGTCAACAATGGTGATGACGCTGGCCAGCGAACTACCGTGCAGCATGAAAATGATCTCGTTGCTATAGGTGGGCAGGGCGCGCCTGAAAGCACTGGGCAGAACAATGCGCCGCAGCATCAAAAACCGGGACATCCCGGTTGCTTTTGCGGCTTCGATTTCGCCGTGCGGGGTGGTTTCGATGGCTCCCCGAATGATTTCGGTGGTGTACGCAGCCGTATTCAGGGTAAAGGCAAAAAGAGCGCAGAAATAGGCTTCTTTGAAAAAAAACCAGAAAATACTGGTCTGGACGGCTTTGAATTGCCCCATACCATAGTAGATCAGAAATATTTGAACCAGGAGGGGGGTACCGCGAAAAAAATAAACATAGGCCCTGATTGGGCCATTGATCAGTAAGTTCTTCGATGTTACCAAAATAGCAAGCGGTATGGCCATAAGGAGCCCCATGAAAAGAGACAGGGACACCAGCTGGGCTGTATTCCAGAGGCCTTCCATATAGATGCCGAAATTTTCGGTGATAATTGAAAAGTCCATAACGCCGTTCACAAACCACCGTTAGGCAGTTAGCTACTATAAAATGAAGTCAAAATTCTTTACAATAAATGCCGTGGGTATCAGCCCTATCGATGCCCACGGCATTTATGTTTTGATGACACCCGCGCTGTAGCGGATATCAAGCCATTTCAGGAAATAGATGGAAATCGTCGTGATCACCAGATAGTTGAAGGCCACCACAGCATAAAACGTAAAGGGTAAACGTGTGGCGCCGGCAGCTAGGGCGGCCTTGCGCACCATATCGTCCAGGCCGATAATAGACACCAGGGCCGTTGTTTTGATCAGCACCAGCCAGACGTTGCCGAACCCCGGAAGGGCATGACGTACCATCTGGGGCATGAGAATGCGTCTGAAGACTTGAAAGCCGGTCATGCCGTATGCGTTTCCGGCCTCGAGCTGCCCCTTATTAACGGCCAGGATGGCGCCTCTGAAGGTCTCGGTCATATAGGCGCCAAAGATGAATCCGATGGTGGAGACTCCGGCGATAAACGGGTTGATGTCGATATACTCGTCATACCCTAGCATAGGGGCGACCTGATTGATGAATACCTGGCCGCCGAAAAACACCAGCAGCATCAGCACCAGGTCGGGAATACCACGAATGACGGTGGTATAAACCTGGGCGGCAAATCGCAGGGCTTTAAAAGGGGACAATTTGGAAAGCGCACCAATGATGCCCAGCAGCATCGAAATGGCCAGGGAAGCCAGCGAAACTGTGAGCGTCACAACCGTGCCATCCAGTATGCTGGGACCGTATCCATGCAGGTTAATCATACATTTTCAACCCATTTCCTGAAGAGCCAGGTTCTACATGTGAGCGACGGATATCAGGAAATTAATTGGTAGATGGTGAAACATCTGAATCGTGCACGAGTTGGAGGCTTTCATAGGCAAGGCATCTAAGGATGAAGTCGTAGTGTGTTTTACTTCGAATTCTTAGCAACGCAGCATATGGAAGCCTCCGGCTCGCCCGAAGGGTGAAATTTGATGATGAGATAATTTGGATGTTAATTTAAGATTTCATCAAATATCATGCACATTCAGATTAGTCTCCGTAGACGTTAAAGTCAAAGTACTT
>JAOZRT010000119.1:5482-12492 GCA_029940035.1 Desulfobacterales bacterium | reverse complement strand
TTATAGAAGACGGAAACCAATATTTTTGGAATTAAAATGCTGAAATCTCCAACTGATAGCTTGGTCCGACCCCAATTGCAGGAAATTTCAGAAAACTTACTATAGTGTGACCGGATCTGTCAAACCCATGTGGTAATCTGCGTGCAAATACTAAGAAAAGGAGGGCATCAAGATGAGAAAACATGAACTGTACACTGATTACCACGACCAATTTGAATACTTCGGTAACACCGAGATTGAAAGAACACGTAAACAGGGTGAAAAGACGATTCGCCATGACTGGATAATTTTTGACACCGTTGATGAGGCCATGGAATTTTTCAACGATCTGTGTGGTGAGTTTGTCGGTTATTACGCCTGAATAGGTTTTGAAAACAGTTCAAATCTCCATTATCAACAACTCGAAGATTACTTTTATAATTTTCACTGAGACATCAAATTATAATAATCAACCCATCCATTGGGTCGAAAAATAATATTATGACCTCTACATACAAATGAACAGTTGATCTCTTGTCACCTGAGCGTGGGTACTTATCCCATTAGGCAAAGGTACGGACTTGTGGCTTGATTCTGTCTGCACCCTGCATAGCCTGCCATATGTCATACTGAGCCTGCTGCGTGATCCAGCTTTCAGCGCTGCCTCCAAATGCTATCGACAAGCGGATTGCCATCTCTGGCGATATACCGCGTCGGCCGTTCAATAACTCTGATAGTGACGTGCGAGAAACGCCCAAGCCTTCAGCTGCCTTAGTAACAGACAAGCCCAACGGTTCTATACAAAATTCCCGGATTACTTCTCCGGGGTGGGGTGGATTATGCATGACCATTTTATTGACTCCTTAATGATAATCTAAATAATCGACGTCTAAAACATATCCGTTTTCAAAACGGAAAATTACTCGCCAATTCCCCGATACGGAAACCGACCAATAATCTTTTAATGATCCTTTAAGCCGGTGTAGACCGAGACCGGGTAAGTTCATGTCCTCGGCAGCGGTGCTAGCATCGAGCCGAGCTAATATCAAGCGTAACCGAACGGCATGTTCTGGTTTAACGCCTTGCTTGCTTCCGGATTCATATAGCTTTTTAAGTCCTTTGTGCTTGAAGGTCCTAATCATGTCTTACTGTAAACCGTTACGCGACGCATGTCAATCAAATAGATCAACTCAGTTCTCAAATTCAATCTCTGCTATTTTGATTTAGATAGATTTAAGTTTGCAGGGATTAACAGAGGAAAGTTGCATAAATCGGTCATTATATGTCAGGCAAATTTTACTCGGATTATGTTAACCGTTTGATTTTATAACTCTAATAAGCTCTGTTACAAAGTCTTCAATGAAGGTAAATCAGGACAAGGGGCGATCGTCACTGAAGCGAGATACCGCGTGGAACCAAAGGGTCCGTGGGCCTAAATTAGAAGATTGATTGAGTCTATTTTACACTAAATCAGATATATTATCTCTAATCACAACTCGAGAGGTTGGCAGTCCGGGTGTTGATTTCAAATAATCGATTTTCGAGGGTCTACCATTGAAACTACTTTTTCTACCCTAATCGGTACAATTTTCATGTTGGGGAATCCGCCCACCGGATCCACATCCCGGTCGTCTGTCAGGCAGTTGACGTTCGGGTCGTTCCAACCGTGAGGGACTTCGATAAATCCCTTAAGGATGCGCCCCTCTTGCACCACCTTTACAGTAATGGTAATCGCCCCGATCTTTGAAACGATCCGCACCGTCTCACCATCCTGAACATTCAGCTCAATAGCGTCGTCTGCATGCATTTCAGCCTGGGCCCGGGGGATGGCGTTTTTAAATTTTTCGATCTCGCGATAGCGGGAGTGGTAGTAGATGGCCTTGCGCGAACCAGTGATCATCCTCAAGGGAAATTCGGGGGTCGGACTTTTCATGTATTCCGGCGGTTCATATGCCGGAAGCGTGGGGCACCCGCATGATTTCAGTCCTTCGGAGGTGAATTCAAACTTTCCCGAAGCCGTTGGAAAAGGGTGACTTTCAAATTTCCGGCGCTCGACCTTGGGGTCATATACAATGCCTTCCGGACTTTTGATCAGGTCCTCCAGCGCAATCCCGCTCGGTTTCAACAGCCAGCGGTTGACCGCGGTCTCGTTTTCCCATGGAAAAAAGGCATCGCCAAAACCAAGGCGATGGGCCAGATCATGCCAGAACGTATACTCATCCCAGACACCTTCGACATCCAGAACTTTCCGCGACAACCCCACCCGCTGAATCTCGGGAAAAAAATGAAGCTCGCTGCGCTCCAGAAAAGATGCGGCCGGAATGATATAATGCGCCAGCTTCGCACTCTCGGTCATGAAAAGATCCCTTGCCACCAGGAGGTCCAGGCCCGCAAAAGCCCTGGTGACTTTTTTTGAGTTGGGATTGGTCAGGACCGGGTTGGTTCCTGAAAAAATCAGTCCCTTTATGGGATACGTTCCTTTCCCCAGCATGTATTCCATGCCGGGTATGGAGTGGCACTTCTGCATCACCTCATAGAAGAGGGGGAAGCTGTCATATCCCGCCGGACCCAAAGTCTTGAACTGCTCTTTACCGAGGGGATTGAGTTCGTTGACCCTGATCTCCTTGTTCCAGGGTTCGCCGCCCTCGATATCGACGGCCCCGCACAAAGCGCTCAGTGATGCAATGGCTCTTATGGTATTGAAGCTGTTGACCTGGTGCTCCAGGGAGATTCCCGGAAAACTGACGCAGCAAGGCAGGCTTTGCAGCATCATGTGCTGCATTGCGTTGATTGTCTTTTCCGAAACACCCGTCTGCTGCGCAACATAGCCGGTAGTAAACGTTTCAGCATAGGCGGCCAATTCTTCGAACCCACGGCTGTAAGATGACACAAAATCCCGGTCATACGCATTTTCCTGGATAAGACGCCGCATCAACCCCAAGGCCAGGGCGGCATCCGTGCCGGGCCGCAGCTGCAGGAAGAGATCTGCCTTTTTCGCGGCGATGGTGCGTCGGGGATCAACGACAACCAGCTTTCCGCCCCGCCTTCGGGACTTGTTGATGCGCTGCATAAAGGGTGGATGCGAATAGGCCGGGTTCGCCCCCCACAAAATGGTCATATCAGCCTTTTCGAAATCAGGCGGGTAGCTCCAGTACCCCTGACACGTCTTATAGGCCATCAGACGCAGGGCAAAACAGACCGAATCAGCTGTAAAAAAATTGGGCGATCCAAACGCATGAATAAACCGGCGGGCATAGGCTTCCTGCTGCAAAAACCCGATGGCTTCACCGGTCCAGGTGCTCATGGCCCGGGCACCTGCGCGTTCCTTGATTTTCAGAATCCTCCCGGCGATTTCGTCCAGGGCTTGATCGTAAGCGATCGGCTTGAAATGGCCATCCTTCGATCGTTTGAGGCATCCTTTCAAGCGGTCTGGGTGATACACCCACTGCGCTGCCGCACGTCCCTTGGGACAGACCATGCCCAGGTTTTCCGGGTGGGATCTGTTGCCGGAAATTCGGGTGACCAGACCATTTTCAACGTGGGCATACACCCCACAGTGCTGGGCGCACTGCCTGCAGAGGGTTGGGATGGTCCCGTTATCGATGACGGTCTTGGATCGCATATATTGTTACCCTCTCGCAGATGAACCGAAAAAGAAGAAATCACTCATCACGAAATCACGAAAATTAGAAACCACTAAAAACAATAAGAAATTGAACTTCGAACAGTGAACGCTCAACTTCCAACGCCTGCATGCCTGTTAAACCGAAAGCTGTTTACCTTCCAGCCTTTCTGCCGACTTCTCGATGATCGCATCGAGTCGCTGGATCTCTTCTCCAGACAGCCGGTCCGGTTGATGGGTGGCCAGTATGTCCAAAGCCTTTTCCACAACTTTTTCCCGGTATGTCCGCCCCCCCATTTTTTCCCAGGTTTCAGGGCTCTGGCGGTTGATGAAATGGGGGGTCCAGTGCTCCTCCCGGCAATATTTCAGAGTTTGCTCGTGGGCCAGGAAGTTGCCCCCCGGCCCCACTTCGTGGATGATGTCCAGCCCCAGGCGCTCTTCAGAAATGTCGAACCCCCGCATGATTCTGCGTACGTAGCTGATAATCTCATTGCACATGACCAGCGCGGCAACGGAACCTGCCAGCCCCTGGCCGAGGTATCCGACGTCATGCACGAGATTGCAGCCGTCCATGGACGCCATCATGATGGAAGCCATGGACTCAAGGGCGGCCTGTTCATCCAGCGACCCGGCATCACTGCAGCCCGCCTCCCCCCACACCGGCAAGCCATAATAATGGTACAGGTCGCAGCAGGCGCTGTGGGTCAAACGCTCGTCCGGGCTGGCATAAACGGTCGTTCCCGTGCGCATGTCCATGGGCGTGGCGCTGAACCCGGTTATGGCCGGGGCGCCCTTGGCCCTCAGTTGCTGGATCACGAGTCCGCTGAGAGCCTCGGCATTGGCCACCACAATGGCTCCCGCCAGCGTTATGGGGCCGCTGCCGCCCGAAAGAAGGGCCGGTGCATAATTCAGGGGAATGCCTCTGTCCGCGCACATGAAAAGCTTGTCCACGGCGCCGGATGAATGCACCAGAGGGCTGATGGGCTCGGCATAATGGATAATGAACGGCTTTTCCCGCAGTTTTTCCTCCCCACCGCACACACTGCCGGCCATGTCCAGAATCACGGACAGATCCTCTGCGCCGGCTGCCGTAAAATAGACCGGCTTGATGGAATTTTCCATCAGCGCCTTGAATTCGAGAATAAAGGCCAGGTTGCCCGGGACATCCAAAGGGAAAGCATTGGAGGCAATGAAATCGATCTCTTGGCAGTAATCACCGACAATCGCCGAATCGATGACATCCTGGAGGCAGGAAGGTCTCAATATACTGGTCCGTAGATCCCAGGTATTCAGCAGGTCAGTGCCCATGCCAAAACAGACGTTGGTGCCCCCCAGTTCCATGGCTGGGCCACCTTCGCGGTTGTACACCCTGACACTTGAGGGCGCAGAGGCGATGCTCTCTTCCACAAGTCCACCTGGAATCTTCACGATGTGGCCGTCTCCAACACGACAACCGGCATTATCCAACAGTTCCAGCGCTTCTGCATTCAGAACCTTCACACCGGTATTCCACAGAAGGTCAACTGTGGCGCGATGGAGCTCTTTAATCTGTGCTTCCGTCAACAGCCGGTAGTCCGGTACACACTGTGATTTGAATCCTGCTTTCATCTCTCTCCTTCTATCCCCTGTAACAACCAATGTTGTTATAAAATTTGAATTCCCCGCTGCTTGCAGCGGGGAATTCAAATTTAAAACATGTTATCCCTGATCAGCCGGGTGAAGTGATCGATGTGCTGTTTCATAATTTCCCTGGCCCCCTTGTAATTCCGTTTTTCCATCGCTATCAGGAGATCTTCCAGTTCATCGAATTGTCGCCTGAATTCGGCAGCTGAAAATCCCACCTGGAACCAGTACATGGACATTTTGTACAGGAGCGATTCGATCATTTCCTTGAGCTGCCTGTTATCTGAAGCTGCATATATGATCCTATGAAATTCCATATCCAGGTTGGACAACCTTTTTAGCGCATCCATGGAATTGTCTTTTATCTCAGCGGCGCTTTCAAGTAACCGCTTCATCTTTTCGAGTTGTTCGGGCTCTATATGCAAGGCCGCCAGCTCGGCAGCCAGCCCTTCCAGTTCACGGCGCAACTGGATGGTTTCGCGCAAAGTCCTCAGGTCGAGGGTCACGACTCGCGTTCCCAGCTTGGGGATGATCTCGATGAGACCATTGCGCTGGAGTTCCTGAAAGACTTCCCGCAAAGGCGTTCTACCGATCTGATAGGTCTGCATCAGCTCCTTTTCATAGAGCTGTTGACCGGCAGAAAGCTCATTGGTGATGATTCGGTAGCGAAGATTCTCGTAAATGTCTTTGTTGAGCGCCACACTCTCCTCCTGCCACCTTTGCTAACCCTAAGGTTGCATAAACAACATGGCAAAGTATAGATAATAAAGGTTATTACTTGCAATATCTCAACAATGGCGTCATTTCCTGGATATTCCCACAGTTGAATTCCAAAGATGCTGTCTATTTTGTCATGTTGTTTACCCTGCGGGCTGTTCGGCATCCCATTTTAACGGTGTCAAAACCTGTCTCCTATATGCCTGCAAAAACACTTGACAGGTTTTTCCAGAGCATATATACGCCTTATATATAACATGCATATCAAGGATAGTGCAAACCTTTTTTTATTCGATGAAAAGGAGCCACGCAATGGATCAAAACATCAATTCTTTTTTAAGGGTCCTGGATGCCAACGACAATTCCACTGGCGGGGGCACCGCTTCCAGCGTGGCAGGAGCCATGGCCGCCGGGTTGGCCGGCATGGTGGCCCGACTTTCCATTGGAAAGAAAGACCTCGCTTCCCAGGGACACTATGAAGCCATCGCTGCCGAGGCAGAGACGCTTGCGGATGCACTTTTCAACGGTGGGCACCTGGATGCCGCTGCTTTCGACGAGGTCAGCGCGGCCTACCGACTGCCCAAAGATACAGAAGAAGCCAATGCATCACGCAGCCAGACAATTCAGGAAGCCATGGTCCATGCAGCTGAAGTACCCCTGGCAAACGCCGAGCACTGCAACCGGGTTCTGGAGCTCTGCCGCAGTCTGGAAGAGAGCTACAACACCAATGCCGCCTCTGATCTGGAATGCGCGGGTTTTCTGGCCAAAGCCGGCCTCAAGGGGTGTGCCGCCAATGTGAGGATCAATCTGCCCTACATCAAGGATCAGGACATTTGTCATGAAATCGAACAAAAGCTGCAAAATATTATCATAGAGGAGGAACAATGAAAGCATTGATGTGTGTTCCCAACATCAGCGAGGGAACAGATCTCGCTGTCGTTGAAAAAGTGGTGGATGCCATCCGGTCCGCGCCAGGTGTCATGCTGCTGGACTATTCGTCCAACGCAGACCACAACCGTTCCGTGATCACCTATATCGGCCGGCCCGAAGCAGTTGTCGCCGCCACCAA
>JAOZRT010000119.1:0-5382 GCA_029940035.1 Desulfobacterales bacterium | reverse complement strand
ACCGTTCCGTGATCACCTATATCGGCCGGCCCGAAGCAGTTGTCGCCGCCACCAAAGACCTGACCAAAACCGCTTTGGGGCTGATCGACATGACCCGCCAAAAGGGGTCCCACCCCCGCCAGGGGGCTGTGGATGTGGTTCCGTTCATACCCATTCGGGGAATTTCCGAAGAAGAAGCTGTGACCATCGCCCGGGATTTCGGCCATTACGTGGGGGAAGAGCTGGATGTACCGGTCTATTTCTACGAGGATGCCGCAACCCGGCCGGAATGGAAGAGTCTCGCCAAAGTGAGGACCGGCCAGTATGAAGCACTTGCTGAAAAAATCCAGAAACCCGAGTGGGCACCTGACGAAGGCCCGGCTAAGTTCGTTCCCCAAAGCGGTTCCATTCAGGTGTCATCCCGTTTCCCACTGGTGGCCTTCAACGTCAACCTGGCGACCACGAATCTCGAGATTGCCGAAAGCATTGCCAAAAGTGTGCGCCACATCAACGGTGGATTCAGGTATGTGCGCGCCATTGGGCTTGCCCTGACAGATGAAGGCATGGTCCAGGTGTCCATGAACCTGACGCATTATGAAAAAACGCCCATTCCCATGGTGGCGGAAACCGTAAAAAGGGAAGCTGCCCGCTACGGTGTCAATGTCGTCGGATCCGAGCTGGTAGGCCCGGTACCCCTGGGCGCCATGAGCCAGGTGATGGAGTACTATCTCCAAACCCATGATTTTTCCATGGACCAGGTTATTGAAAGTGCACTGATAGGGTGGACAGGATAGTAATTCCTTGTTTGCATGAAATTTGATGAGAATTTATTGTTTTAAACATTAAGGAAGACGATCTTTTTTCTCATCAATTTTCACCCGAAGGGCAAGCGGAGGCTTCCATAGGCTGCGTTACTAAGGGTTCGAGGTAAACAACTACATCTTCTCCCTTAGATGCCTTGCATATGAAATCCTCCGCATGTGAAAACAAGGAATTCAAAACTGGTTGCATGAAATTTGATGAGAATCTATTGTTTTGAACATTAAGGAAGGCGGTCTTTTTCGTGTTTTCGTGATGAATAATCGTATTCTCTTCGGTCCCGGCAGTATTTTTAATACAAAAAGTGAAATGAGGTAATATGATGGGAAAATCCAAAGCCGAACTTGTCATCGACAACGCTACCGAAGTGGTCACCTGTGTTTCCACAGCCGACGATTCTCTGGGGAGAATTGAGCATGGCGTGGTTGCTGTCGCAAATGGACGCATTCTTGCCACAGGTACCCGGTCGGCAGTAGAGCAGCAGACCGATCTTTCCGGTGCTGAAGTGGTGAACGCGGAGGGAAAGATCGTAGCTCCGGGTTTCGTGGATTGCCACACCCATCTGGTCTTTGGCCGTTCTCGCGTCAAGGAATATGCCCTCAAAATGACCCACAGCGTGGCCGATATCGAAGCCCGGGGACTCAAAACCGGCATCCCGGCCTCCATCGAAATGACGCGCGAGGCAACAGAGGAAGAACTTTTTTCCGGCGCCATGGATAGGCTGAAAAGGATGCTGCACTACGGCACCACGACCATTGAGAGCAAAAGTGGTTACGGCATCAGCTGGCCGGACGAGTTCAAGATGCTCCGCGTAAACCAACGGCTCGACCAGGCCCAGCCCATGGAGGTGGTTTCCACTTTTCTGGGCGCCCATGATTTTCCGCCGGAAATCGACCGGGATGACCCCCGTCAACGGGCCGCCTACATCCGGGAACTGACCGAAGAAATGATACCCCGGGTGGCGGAAGAAAACCTGGCTGAATTCTGCGATATCTACTGTGACGTGGGTTACTACACGGCAGAAGAGTCGGCAACCGTTCTAAAGGGCGGGATGAAACACGGTCTGGCCCCCAGGATCCACACCGATGCCTATGCCAATATCGGTGGGTGCTCGCTCGCGGCTGAACTGCCTGCAATATCTGCGGATCACCTCAATTATCCCACCCCGGAAGAGATGCATTGCATGGCAAACGCCGGGGTGGTGGGGGTTGTGCTGCCGGCCCTCGACTTTGCCGTGGCACACCCCGACCCCTTCAAGGCTCGCCCCATGCTCGAGGCCGGCATGACTCTCGCGCTGGGTACCAATCTAAATCCCGGCAACTGGACCGAATCCATGCAGCTCGTCATGCAACTGGCTTGCCGGAATCACGGTATGTCCCCGGAGGAGGCTATGCTGGCAGCCACCACCGGAGCAGCCAAAGCCATCCAACGTGAACAACAGATCGGGTGTTTGGCGCAGGATTATAAAGCCGATATCCAGATCTGGGACCTGCCCAGTTTCGAGGATATTATTTACAGAATCGGCAACAACGCCGTCTGGATGGTAATCAAAAATGGAAACATCGTAGTGAGGAAACCAATATCATGACTGCCATAGCCATTACCGGAAAAAAACTGACCATCCAAGAAGTCAATGCGGTGGCCTACAATCTGGCGCAGGTCAACCTGCTCGACCAGGAAACCAAAGCAGGCATGACCACCACCCAGGAGTGGCTGAGCCAGGCGATACAAAAACAGGATACCGTTTTCTACGGCATCAATACCGGATTCGGCTCCCATGCCAATGAGACCATCGATCCTAACCAGGCGGGCCAGCTTTCCCGAAATGTTATCCTGGCGGATGTGGCCGGTGTGGGCAAACCGCTTCCCGAAGAGATCGTGCGGGCCATGATGGTAATCCGGGCCAACACCATAGCGGGAGGGCCCTCAGGGATAAGGCCCGTGGTCGTGGAAACGCTTATTGAAATGCTCAACAAAGGGGTCACCCCTTATGTTCCTGAAAAAGGCTCCCTGGGAGCCAGCGGCGACCTGGTCCCGCTGGCCGCCATCGCCGTTGTGGCTACCTGCGACGCAGATGGCGGGGGATACAGCGGGAAAGCCTGGTATGGCGGAGAACTGATGCCTGGAGAAAAAGCCATGCGCAAAGCCGGTATTCCGCGCCTCAAGCTGATCGCCAAGGAGGGAAACTCCCTGATCAACGGCACGGCATTTATGACGGCTGTCGGGTGCCTGGCCATTGAACAATGTGAAAAACTGATCCGCCACGCTGAAATAGCCACAGCCCTGAGCCTCGAGGCCATGCTGGCGGCCTCGGCAGCCTATCATCCGGCCCTGCACAAAGCCTCGAACCAGGCCGGGCAGATCTTGGTCGCTCAAAACATAAGAACGCTATTCCAGGGCAGCCGGCTGATCGACTCCACCCAAAGAGTCCAGGATGCATACAGCCTGAGGTGCGTTCCCCAGGTCATGGGACCTGTCAGGGATACCGTAGCCTTTGCACGCGGATACATTAAGAGAACCCTGAATGCCGGTATCGACAACCCGCTCATCTTTGAATCCGATGAAGAGGAGCCTTTTGTCTGTCTTTCCGGTGGCAATTTTCACGGCCAGGGGCTGGCTTTCATGATGGATTTTCTATCCATTGCCATTTCCGAGGTTGCCAACATCTCGGACAGGCGGTCCTTTGCCCTGCTCACACCGGCCTTGAACCATGGACTGCCGTCCATGCTGATCCCCGCCAATGGCCTCAACACCGGGTTGATGGTGGCCCAGTATGTCGGTGCAGCGCTGGTGTCGGACAACAAAACCCTGGCCCATCCAGACAGTGTCGATTCCATACCCACTAGCGCGGACCAGGAAGACCACGTGAGCATGGGGGCCAACGGCGCCCGGCACCTGTGGGAGATTCTCGAGAACGTGACCAACGTCATTGCCGTCGAGTTCCTATGCGCCGCCCAGGCCATCGACCTGCGTGAAGACGGCCCCCGGCGTCTCGGCAAGGGGTCTAAAATCGCCCATGCCATGATTCGAAAAGGTGTGGACATCTACGACCGGGACAAGGAGATGAGTCCGGATATCAACAGCCTTGCGGAGTTGATTAAAAGTGAAGCAATTCTCGAAGCTATCGATAAGGCCGGGGTGCTACACTAGCTGAAACACATATTCATACCTACAGAGACCTATGCATAGAATTAGTCAAATACCACCCCTAAAAAAGGTGGCATGATAATGGTCCTGAATAATAGGTGATGTCATTTATTCCGAAGGAATTGTTGGTTTTCTTCAATCGTCGTCTCCCGATTGAAGAAAAAAGAAAACCCCTATTGATCTCCGTGTCTCGAGTGAACGAAGTGAACGGGTGGTGAAATATAGTCACGCACCTAATCGCATAGCAAAGCTTGGACCCTTCAGCTTAGCTAAAGGTTTAAGTGGAAAATAATTAAGTACTACGTAAGGAGGACCACATGACCAAACCAGAGATTTTATACGAAGTAAAAGCCCAGCGCGGCGACACCTTGCGGTGCAAGGGATGGAAGCAGGAAACCCTGCTGCGAATGCTCGAAAACAACATGGAAAATGCCGAAGCGCCTGAGTACCTGGTGATCTACGGCGGCATTGGCAAGTGCGCGCGCAACTGGGAATCGTATCACGCCATCGTCGACTCCCTTAAAAACCTGGAAAACAACGAAACCCTGGTGGTGCAGTCGGGCATGCCTGTGGCCATATTCAAAACCCACAGACTTGCTCCCCGGGTGGTCATGGCCACCACCAACATCATGAAGGCCACCTGGCCCATATTTTACGACCTCCAGGAAAAAAACCTGACCATGTTCGCCCAGTACACCGCGGCACCCTGGGAATATATCGGCACCCAGGGGGTTATCCAGGGAACCTTCGAGACACTGGGCGCCATCGCCGATCAGCATTTCAACAGCTCGCTGAAGGGAAAAATTCTTCTGACGGCCGGCCACGGCGGAATGGGCGCCAACCAGCCCCGGGCCATGAACATGCACGGCGGCATCTGCATTGACGTGGATGTCAACGAAGCCATCATCGACAAACGCATCGAGATAGGTTTTACAGACGTCAAGGCCGCAAACCTGGATGCGGCCATTGAAATGGCAAAAAAAGCCGCTGTTGACAAAAAAGCCCTGGCCATCGGTGTTGTGGGCAATGCCGCTACTCTGTTCTGGGAAGCCTACGACAAAGGGTTCGAACCCGACATCGTCACTGAAATGTGCCCCTGCCATGATCCGCTTTCCTACATTCCCGAAGGATATACCCCGGCCGAGGCCGAAGACCTCAGGGTTGCCGACCGAGATGAATATCTTGAAAAAGCACGCCAGTCCATGGTCAAACAGTTGAAAGCCATGAATGCCTTTTCCAAAAAAGAAGGCATCCAGGTGTTCGAATATGGGACTTCGATCCGCAAGGAGTGTCGCGATGCCGGCATGCCCGAGGAAGAAGCCATGACCATCCCCGGATTCGTGGCCGAATATATCCGCCCCCTGTTCTGTGAGGGACGGGGGCCCTTCCGCTGGACCTGTACTTCGGGCGAAGCCAGTGATCTGGCGCGTTTGGACG
>JAOZRT010000118.1 GCA_029940035.1 Desulfobacterales bacterium | reverse complement strand
ATGGCACAATGCATGTAATACCCAATAGTCAGATACAATTTGCCAGTAATCAGACTAGAGACTGGGCAAGGATCAATCTATATATTACGGTGGCTTATAAAGAGGATATCAGCCATGTTTATCAAGTTATCAACAGGGTGTGCCAGGAACTGAAAGATGATCCCGATTTTGGAACGAACTTAACAACGATTCCGTCTGCGATACGTGTTAGCGATCTTGGTAACCATGGCGTCGACATTTGTATTCGGGGCTTTACAAAACCTGGAGAACAGTGGGGGCTGACCGGAGAATTACGCAAGCGGATCAAGAACCGTTTTGACCAGGAAGGTATCGAGATTCCCTGGCCTCACACCAAAGTCTATTTTGGAAACACGCCAGAAATTGTAGCAGATGCCGTTAGCTAAACCGGACTCTCAGCAGCGTGCCTTATCAAGAACGAAACCCCGATAGGTAGCCGTAGTCCGTTCAATAATAATTATCCTATGCATGACTATTTGTATCGGACAGGATAAAATGAATATCATAAAACCTTAATTGAGAAACAAACAAAACAAACTACTGTACATGGCATTAGGATACCGCGTGGGGTGCGCATCGATAAGCTTTCGAATCATGAGGCCAGGCGGACGCGTTGACCAGTCTCCTTTTTACGGGACGGTGCTTTATCGAAATCGTAAAGGGTGGCGTATCTGAACCTGCCAGGGGATTGTTTGGATTCCTTTTTAAGACGGGTGCTATAGATGTCGATTGCCTCGGGAGAAAAACCCTGACGGATGGCCGTCGACAGTTCAAGGACAACGGAACTCATCGTCATCAAAGGCGTTTTGATTTTGATGCCAATGCTGTCGCTCCCCAGGATGACGCCGGAATCCAATGCATCCCCACGATAAAACCCCTTGACACCATCCTCGAATTCCCGGGCGATGCATTTGACCCTATTGCTGATGGCAACGGCTGAAGATCCTGATATACCGGCAAAAAAATCATCACCCCCTAAATGGCCGATACACATTTCCGGTGCCTGGAAATTTGATTTGAGAAGATCGGCGAACAAGTGAATAATACGGTCTCCACGCCGGAATCCGAATCGGTCATTGTACATTTTGAAATTGTCAAAATCGAAATAGACAAGATGATAGGTTGTATTGAAGTCCTGCAGTGCGTTGGAAACATAGGCGTAGACCAGGTTGTGGCCCGGCAGTTTTGACAAGGGGTTTAGGTCTCTGTTCATGGCAAGGTTTTTTTCGTTCAACAGCGTGAGCAATGCGCGGGTGCTTAAGAAGCCGGCGTATTTCCGGTTGTTGACGATGATGATGCCTTCCCCATCTTCATGCATTGAATAGATTTCAAGGATTTGTTCGATAGGCAAATGGATATCGGCCACCGGGAATGGGGAGAACGAACGGCTGATTGTTTTGCTGAGATTGGTGTTTTCACAGGACGCCGGGTTCTTTGGTGGATGAATGACGCCCCCGATGGCTGCCCTGATAATTCCCATGGGTTCCTGGTGTTCATTGAGGACCGGGTGCAGGGGTATCGCTTGATTTTCGCGAAACGTATGGAAAATCTCCTCTGGCTTACTCTGACAGAAAACAGGTTCGATATATTCCATTTCACTCATTATCAGGGATTTGTCGCCGGCGTCTTTGTTACGTTTGTCTATTTTTCTTAAAAGATTGATGCAGCTGTAGTTTAGTCGCAAATTATTCAGATCCACTTCAGGCTTCTGAACAAGGTAACCCTGTAACAGATCGCATCCGATGTTTTTACAGCTGTAGTATTCACCCATGCTCTCCACGCCTTCGGCGATGACAATACTGCCCATGATATGGGAAATCTTCACGATACTGGAGACCAGCAGGCGTTTATCGGGGTCGCGTTCGATATCTTTTATAAAGAACCGGTCGATTTTAATAAAATCAGGTTTAAGGTAATAGAGGAGCTGCAACCCGGAGAAACCGACACCGCAGTCGTCAACGGCTATTTTATGCCCATTGTTACGGTATTCGCTTATAATACCCGCTTTTTCCTTTATGTTGGCCAGTTCATGGCGCTCGGATATCTCAAAACAGAGGTTGCCGGCGGGAAGATTCGTTTCTTCTTCAACATTCAGAGTATGGTCGGCACCCTGGTTGCTCCCTTCAAACAAACGGTTGTCCAGGTTATAAAAAAGTTGCATGGATTCATACCCTTGCATTTGGCGGAACTTTTTCTGGGCAAGTTGTCTCAGCCATAGATCGAGCGGATGCAGGACCTTGTTTTCAAACGCGCTGTCAAAAAAAGCAAATATGGATTCGAACCCGGCTTTCTCGACATTGCGAATAAGGGCTTCGTACCCATAGACCGCACCGGTGTGGATATTGACAATGGGTTGAAAGGCGTAGTCGATGCAGCCCAGTTTGGGGGACCAGTTTAACAGATTCGATTCAGGCATCCAAGGCTCCTTGCTCTTTGTTTGAGCGATCTGTTCGGGTTAAAATGTTCAATTCAGTTAAAGCAATACTATAGCAATATCGGCAAAAAAGAGCAGAACTTTAGCTATAAGCGGAGAGGATTCCGGCAATGGAGCGTTTTTCCATTGGGAATCAGTTGTTGACCACTGCAGGATATTGTGGATAATGCCCGGATGACGCAAAACCAGACTGAAACCAAAAAGAACAACGTCTTCCAGACAGGACAAATCGTTACGCTGTCCGTCAGCCATTTTATCCACGATGTTTATTCGAGTTTTCTGGCGCCGCTACTGCCCCTTTTGATCGAGAAGCTTTCCATGTCTTTGACCCAGGCCGGGTTTCTGTCCACGGTCATGCAGCTGCCGGCATTGCTCAATCCCTATGTCGGTTCTCTGGCCGACCGCATCAGCGTGCGCTATTTCATTATCCTGGCCCCGGCCATGACCGCGATTCCCATGAGCCTCATCGGGATGGCACCCAGTTACGGTGTGCTGCTGATCCTGCTGTTCATTGCCGGCATCAGCGCCGCCGTGTTCCACGTACCCGCTCCGGTAATGGTATCAAAGCTTTCCGGCCAGAAGGTCGGCCGGGGGATGAGTTTTTTCATGACCGGCGGCGAGTTTGCCCGGACCATCGGGCCCATGGTTGCGGTGGGAGCGGTGGCCCTTCTGGGCCTGGAGGGGTTTTACCCGGTGATGGTGGTGGGTATTCTGGCCTCGGTCTGGCTCTACCTCGGGTTCAGGGATGTACCGGTAGGGAACAAGTCTCCCCGGAAAACATCTGTATGGGGAACGTGGAAGGAGATGCGGCATATCCTCATGCCCCTTTCGGGCATCCTGGTGGCCAGGGGCTTCATGCATGCCACCATGGCCTCCTTTCTGCCGACTTTTGTCAAAATGGAAACCGGCAACCTGTGGCTTGCAGGCTTTGCCCTGACCCTGTATGAAGCCGCCGGTGTGCTGGGTGTCATGACCGCCGGTTCCCTGAGTGATTACCTGGGACGCAGAAAAGTCCTCCTGATTTCACTGGTCGGTGCACCACTCACCCTGTTTCTGTTTACATGGGCCGGCGGTTGGGTGCGTGTGACAGCCCTCCTGTTCACGGGGTTCCTGCTGCTGTCCACCACCCCGGTGATGCTGGCCATGGTTCAGGATAACGCGAAAACCAGCCCGGCTGCCGCCAATGGTTTCTTTATGATGATGTCCTTTATGGCGCGTTCGGCTGTCGTGGTGATCGTCGGCTGGTTGGGGGACCTTTTCGGCCTGCGTGAAACCTACTATATCAGCGCTGCCGCCGGGCTGGTGGGCATACCGTTCGTTTTTTTTCTGTCCGATAAAAAAGACGATTGATAATAAGGAGACTTATTTTGGATCAACATAAACATCCGGAGATGGACGGCAAAGATCATGGTTCTCCTGCTGGTCACGCAGAAGGGACTGTTTCCGACGTTGTCAATTTGAGTGCCATTGAATTATCCAGGGCCATTGAGAAAAGAGCTGTGTCCTGTGTGGCGGTTATGCAGGCTTACCTATCGCGGATCGACGCGGTCAATCCAAGGCACAATGCCATCGTATCCCTGCGCGACCACGGCGAATTGCTGGCCGAAGCCGAACAAAGAGATAAGGCATGGGCTGCATTGTGGCGCCTGCAGCCGTCAATTATCCCATGGAAAAATTGTGGCAAACATGGCTCACCCTGCGTCACTGGATGATTGCCGGTATTGCCGGGCCGTTGTACGACCCGATCGAAAACCGCGATAAACTGAAACCGGAAGCCATCTGGGAGATCGAGAACGGGCTGAATCTCAAGGCGGCTGACGTGTACAGTGCATCGATCGATCGTTCCGCGTGGTACCAGGCACTTGCAGATCTTTTTACCAGGTATGATTATGTGCTGCTGCCCTCCGCCCAGGTGTTTCCGTTTGATGCCAAGATCCACTGGCCCAGGGAAGTGGCTGGCAAATCCATGGACACCTACCACCGCTGGATGGAAATAGTTGTGCCGGGAACCCTCTCTGGATGCCCCATCGCCAACGTCCCCGTGGGGTTTAACAGCCAGGGTCTGCCCATGGGCATGCAGATAATAGGACCTGCTACCCAGGACTTGAAGGTTTTGCAGATGGCCCATGCCTATGAACAGGCGTGCGGGTGGACTAGGACAGTCCCGCAGGTCTGAGAAAAATAGGCTGCAAGGCCTTGCGTTTCAGGGGTGGGCATTCATTCCCAGGGGGTCTTCATCCATCGCCTTTTTCCACAGGAGGAACCAATTGCTGGGACATGCTTGTCTGCGAACCGGAGCTCATGCAAGGGCTTGCCCATACCGGAGAAACACACAAAGGAATTTCAGCCTTCATCGGGAAAAAGCTGCCAGAATATTAAATCCACCGCAGAGGCGCGGAGAACGCAGCGGTGTTTTATTGTGTTCAATTGGGGGACCCCGGTGGAATCCCTTCGGGTCTGCTGCGCAGAATTCCATAGGGCGCGTACTGATTGAAGAAACACAACGATTCCTTCAGAATGAATGACATAACTCATTTGCAAGATCTTAGTTTAGCACCGTCACACAATTATTTTGCCACGAAGTGGCATGATGTTTTAAAAGAAACCTCGTCTCCGAATTCTTTTAAAGAAAATTATCTCTGTGTCCTCCCTGCCCTGTTAAATTGCTGGGGAGGATTTGTAGAAAGATCCTTAACGAATGATTTTACTCACCATTGCTCGCTTGGTGCTTGAAATACAAAGCAAAGATTTGATCAAAAAAATAAGACAGATCAAATCTTATTTAACAGGGTGAACCTCGAGCGCAGCGGGCGGTGAGATATGTAGGAAAAGGAGGGGGCGAGCTTAGAATGGCTGCTGGCATCTACGCCCGCCATGGACTTGTTCACCGGCGTGACATGTCCCTCGATAAAAAAGCGTGATCCTACCGACATTTTCGCACAATAAGGCTTCCGATGGAGTATCCTGCGCCAAAGGAGCTGATGACCCCAAGGTCGCCCACGGCCAGATCGTCCTGGTGCAGGTGAAAGGCGATAATCGAGCCTGCCGAGGCAGTGTTGGCATAACAATCGAGAATGATGGGGGCCTCTTCGGGGCTTGCTTTCCGTCCGAACAGCCGCTGAATGATCATCTGGTTCATGTTGATGTTGGCCTGGTGCAGCCACCAGCGCTTGATGTCTTTGATGGCAAGGCCCAGGCTCTGCAAATGCCCCCGAAGGTGGCGATCGACCATGGGACAGACTTCCTTGAACACGCGGCGGCCGTTCTGGTGAAAAAGTTTGTCTTCACCAAATGGATCCACATCGTTTACCCGGCTGAGGTAGCCCATATTGGAACGGACATTGCTGGAAAACCTGGTTTCCGCTCTGGTGCTGAGAATTTCATAACTTTGGGAAGCCGTGCAGGTATCCATGCTTTCCACGATGGTGGCCGTGGCAACGTCCCCGAAAATGAAGTGGCTGTCCCGGTCCTGGTAGTTGACCTGGGGTGAGGTCAATTCAGGATTGATCAGGAGAACACAGCGGGCCGTTCCGGCCATTACCATCTCGTAGGCACGGTGCAGGGCAAATGTGGCGGCAGAACAGGCCACCAGCATGTCAAAGGCGAACCCTTCGATTTCCAGGGCATTCTGGACCTCGATGGCGATGGCCGGATAAGATCGCTGGGTATAGGCGCAGGAAACCACCACCGCATCGATGTCAGCCGGGGTTTTATTGGCCGCCTTAAGGGCATCCCGGGCAGCATGAAGGGCGATTTCCGCCTGGTCGGAAAGCTCGGCTTCGGACCGTTCCGGTATGCGCGGTCGCATCCTGTCGATGTCCAGAATCCCGTCTTTGACGTAGGCGAACCGCTGCTCTATTCCGCTGGCCTTGACAATGAATTCCGCAGAGGACAAGGGTTTGGCTTTGAGCTTGCCCTTTTTGATTTTTTCCGCATGCGCATCATTGTACCTGTTTGCCCAGGCGTTATAAGCGGCCACCAGTTCCTCATTGGTGATCACATGTTCCGGTGTAAACAAACCGGTCCCGCTGATGACAGCGGAATTGGGTTTGGTAATTGACATTGTTTTGCCTTTCTTTTGGAAAAATGTTGTTCTTCAAAGTCCAAAATTCGTGCCAACACGGACATAAGTTATAACTATCTGTATTTAAATATAATATTAGAAAAGAGTGTTTTGAAAAATACAACATGGATAAAAAAGGCGTACATTTTGTGTGCAATATGTAGTCAAAAAATGCACATGTGATTTTACACCCGGAACCGGGACCGTTTGAATGAAACGCTTGCCAGGGGCGTGGATTTCTGAGATTTAATGATCATAATATAAATATGTTTCAGTGTGAAAGCAGGGCAAAGCATGATTAAACTGTTGATTATCGGGTTGGGTGGATTTGTTGGCGCGATCCTGCGTTACGGCCTCAGCGGCGCCATCCAGTCGACTTCCAAAAGCGTCAGCTTTCCTTTTGGGACGCTGGGTGTGAACGTGATCGGCTGCTTTTTTATCGGCCTGTTCTCATACCTGGTGGAGACGCGGGGATTGTTCACGCCGGAAACCCGGCTGTTCCTGGCCATCGGCCTTTTGGGGTCGTTGACCACCTATTCAACCTTTGGCAATGAAACCTTTGAACTGATGCGTGATTCAGCCTTTATCCTGGCCGCTGCCAACATTGGCGCACAGATATTTATCGGGTTGACGGCGGTGTGGTGCGGAAGGGCAATGGCGCATGGCCTGTGGGGGTGAACATGACTTTTCTCGAACAAGGCTGTCTACTGCGTATTTTAATCGGTGAGAACATCCAACACAAGGGCAAACCGCTTTACGAGTGGCTGGTGGTCAAGGCCCGGGAATCGGGGCTGGCCGGGGCAACGGTAACCAAGGGCATCATGGGCTATGGGGCGAACAGTCGCATTCACACGTCCAAAATTATGCGCCTTTCCGAAGACCTGCCGGTCATCATTGAAATGGTGGATTCCAAGGAAAACCTGGAAGCTTTTTTACGGGACGTGGACGATGTCATCGAGGTGGGGTTGGCCACCCTGGAAAAGGCGGATGTGCGCTTTTACCGGCACAAGGATCCAGCGTGACAGAGGCCGGAGTGTCAGAGGACAGAAGCCGGAAGTCGGAGGAAGGCAGGGCTGAAGCCCTGACCTACATGCCCATTTTTCTATCCAACCATGTAGTGCCGGGATTTATCCCTGCCTGAGGACGGAGGGCAGAGGACTGAACCACAGAACCTCCAGAGGAAGGAACCACGGTCAGGATCATTAACAATTAGCTATTAGTTATTGATTATTAATTATTACAGCGGCTTATTATATTTTAACGACTAGTAATCAATTGTTAATTTTTAATTGATAACTAAGTTTTCGGTTTTCAGTAATACAGCTATTTATCAGACAAAAGTAGTCTGCGAATAGTTGCCCGATACTTTACACCCGAAACCAGGCAACAGTGACAACTTTTAATCGGAACTTGACCCTGAGCCATTATGCCTAATTCGAATACATTGTCCATGACCAGAAATACGGACCGGTTTTACGGGTGGTGGATCGTCTTTGCCGGCTCCATTATCCTTTTTGTCTCTTCGGGAATTGCTTTCTACGGCCATGGCGTCATTCTGGACCCATTGAGGAATGCCCACGGCTGGTCCAAGGGCACGGTCTCATCCGCCATCACGCTGTTCTTTTTATTGAATGGCATTGTCGGGTTCGTCATCGGGCGCTGGATGGACCGCTACGGCCCCAAATGGTTCCTGGTCGGCGGTTCAGCTGTTTTTGGCCTGGGACTCTGGGCCCTGAACTGGATTGACTCCATTCCCCAGCTTTTTTTGATTTACACGATCATGTCCGTGGGCTTCTGTTCCACTTCCCTGGTACCCATCAACATGCTGATTACGCGCTGGTTCATCCGCAAACGGGGACTGGCCATGAGCATTGCCAACACCGGCCTCAGTGTGGGCGGCGTTGTTCTGGTACCCCTGGCCACCTATTTAATTATTCACCTGGGCCTGGACTGGGCCCTGCCCATCCTGGGCGCCATGTACATGCTGGTGATCATCCCCGTGGCCATATTTTTTATCAAACAGCAGCCGTCAGATATGGGCCAGTATCCTGACGGGGATGATCAATCGGATGTAAACACAGCGGGGGGCCAACAAGAAAAAGTAGATATCAATCAGATGCGGGTCTGGACCCGCCGGGAGGCGATAAAAACCATGGCCTTCTGGTCCATTGCCCTGACGTTTATGCTGGCCCTCGGGGGGCAGATCGCCTATCTCGTACACCAGGTATCGTTTCTAGGCCAATATCTGGGTCCCCAAGGGGCAGCTACTGCGGTGGCAATTACCGCCTGTGCCAGCATTGTGGGACGCCTGTTCCTGGGTACCTTTGTGGACCGCTGCGACAAGCGGTATGTCACCATGGTGTGCGTCCTGATTCAAGGAATAGCTGTGCTGACCCTGGCTTTTTACAGCCACGTGGTACTGCTGTATCTCTGTACCTTTGCCTTTGGCCTGACCATGGGGTCGTTGATTATGATGCAGTCCCTGCTCATTGGGGAGTGTTTCGGCATCCCTTCATTTGCCACGGTGTCCGGGGCCATTGGGTTGTGCTGCATGCCGGGGGCGGCTTTCGGGCCGGTGATTGCCGGGGTGATATTTGATGCAACCCAAAGTTACCAGGGGTCGTTTATCCTGTTTGCGGCGGCGAGTTTTATCGCTATGGGGGTTATATATTTTGCGAGGAACTAAATCTACCTGCTCGCTTTTGTCGAAAACAGGTAGGGCAATCTTAATGAAAAAATAATCCAGACCTAACACGATCCTAACACAATTTCCCTAATTTGTTTGTAAATCAGCTTTCCAGTCATGCTGATTGATGGGAAACACTTTTCTAAAAGGAGTCGTAAATGACCCGACATTTTCAGAAAGAATTGATTAAAATAAAAAAAATGATTCTCTCGCTGGGCGCCGTGGTGGAAGAGCGGGTACAGATGGCTAAAACGGCCATTGACGATCGGGATGCCGAGCTGGCCGGAAGGATCATCCAGCAGGATTTTGAGATCGATGAAATGGAAATTGAGGTGGAAGAGGAATGCCTCAAGATCCTGGCCCTGCATCAGCCCGTAGCCGTGGATCTCCGGTTTCTGATTGCCGTTATCAAGATCAACAACGACCTGGAACGCATCGGCGATCAGGCCGTCAACATTGCCGAGCGGGTGGTATTCATCACCAAACAGGAGCCTGTGGATTTTGTTTTCGAATACACCACCATGGCGGAAAAAGCCCAGGTCATGTTGAAAATGAGTCTGGATGCCCTGGTAAACATGGATGTGGACCTGGCCCTGAAGGTCTGTCTGCTGGATGATGACGTTGACGACATCAAGGTGATTGCCTACAATAAAATCAAGGATGCCATGGCCAAAGACCCGGACAACCTGGGGTATTACATTAACCTGTTGCTGATTTCCCGGCACCTGGAACGCCTGGCGGACCATGCCACCAACATTGCCGAGGAGGTCATTTACATGATCGAAGGTGAGATTGTGCGCCACGGCATCACCGGATCGGATTGAACCCCAAGGTTGCAACAACGGGGCTAGACTGAAAACAACCTTGCTGCAGAATTGTTTGAGGAGCGCGTAAAAGAGGAAAAACATGCCCAAGGAAAAAATTCTGGTGGTGGATGACGAGGAGGACATTCTCGAACTGGTCAAGTACAATCTTGAAAGGGAAGGCTTTCAGGTCAAATGTGCTGAATCAGGAGAAACAGCCATGACACGCACGCGGCAGGAAGCCCCTGATCTGATTGTGCTGGATCTGATGCTGCCGGGCATCGACGGTCTGGAGGTCGCCCGGCGGTTGAAGCAGGATCAGAAAACCGCGGGCATCCCCATTGTCATGCTGACTGCCAAAGGCGAGGAAGCCGACATCGTCACAGGGCTGGAACTGGGAGCTGACGACTATATACCAAAGCCTTTCAGCCCAAGGGTCTTGATTGCCCGCATCAAAGCGGTCATGCGGCGTCAGTCACAGGCGGCCCACGACCCGGACAGCATTAGGAAAATCGGAAACCTCACCATCGATCCACGCCGCCGTACTGTCTCGGCGGATGACAATCTCATTGACCTGACGTACAGCGAGTTCCAGATTCTGCTCTTTCTGGCGGGCAGGCCTGGATGGGTGTTCACCCGCTTTCAGATTGTGGCTGCGGTGCGGGGTAACAACTACCCGGTTACCGACAGGAGCGTGGACGTGCAGATTGCCGGACTGCGCAAAAAATTGGGGCAGTACAGCGCCTACATCGAGACGGTGCGGGGTGTGGGATATCGCTTCAAGGAAGATGTATGAAAACGACGCGAAAACTGATCTGGCACATTTATCCGTGGTTTCTGCTGATCACGCTTTTGCCCCTTCTGGCCATCACCTGGTACACCTCCAATGCTGGCCGGGAGATTTTTTTGAACAACACGCGGGTCGATCTGTTGAACCAGGCTCGCATTATGCAAAATAGCGTCACTCGCCATTTGCAGCAGAACCAAACGGATGAAATCGATCAATTGTGCAAAGAAACCGGGGCGGTTTCTGCCACCCGGTTCACCGTCATCCTGCCGGACGGCAGGGTTATCGGGGATTCCCGGAAAAATCCACAGACCATGGATTGTCATGGCAATCGTCCTGAAATCATCAGTGCCTTCAAGAGCGGAACAGGATCGTCTGAACGCTTTTCTGCCACTTTGAACCACCAGATGATGTATGTGGCCCTGCGTTTGTCGGACCAGGACCGGCATCTGGGGGTATTGCGAACAGCCATTCCGGTCACCGCCATCGAAGAGGCACTGCAGGCCATAGAGATTAAGACTGCTGTGGGCGGACTTGTTATCGCGCTGCTGGCAGCCATGATAAGCCTTTACGTTTCCCGCAGGATCAGCAGGCCCATAGAAGAGATGAGGCGCGGCGCCGAGTTATTTGCCGAAGGAGACCTCACCCACCGGCTGCCGGCGCCACCTTCCACGGAGCTTGCCGGTCTGGCCGATGCCATGAATGCCATGGCCCTGCAACTCGAGGACCGTATTCAGACAGTTATCAGCCAACGCAACGAATACGGGGCCGTGCTGGCGAGCATGGTCGAAGGTGTTATCGCTGTTGATCAGGACGAGACCATTCTGAGCATCAACCAGGCAGCCCTGGATATGCTCAAGGTCAGATCGTCGGAAGCCAAGGGTCGCACCATTCATGAGGTGGTTCGCAATCGGAAATTCCTGGAATTTGTTATTGATTCCCTGGCCGGCAAAACCCTGGAAGAAAAGGATGTTGAGATCCAGGGGCCTGAAAAGTGCATCATCAGCATAAGGGGTATGGCCCTGCGTAATGTAGCCATGCAGCGCATGGGCTCCCTGGTGGTCCTCAATGACGTCACCAGGATCCGGAAACTTGAAAACATCCGCAAGGATTTCGTGGCCAATGTGTCCCATGAAATCAAAACACCGCTGACCGCCATCAAGGGGTTTGTAGAAACCCTGCAGCAGGGCATGGACGCTGACCAGGCCGACAACCTGAAATTCTTGGGGATCATTGACAAACACGTCAACCGGCTGAACTCCATTGTTGAGGACCTGCTATCCCTGGCGAGGATCGAGCAGATTGATCAAAAAGCGAGCGTAGTCCTGGAAAAAAGAAAGCTCAAGAGCCTTGTCGAAAACGCGGCGAACGTGGTTCAGCACAGGGCGGATGTGAAACATATATCGTTCGAGGTGCAGATAGAGGAAGATCCCCACATCAAGGTGGATTCCACCCTGTTCGAGCAGGCCCTGGTCAATCTGCTGGACAATGCCGTGGCCTACAGCCCGGAAAAGGAAAAGGTCACCATTTCCGCGGGGCAAGAGAAAAAAGAGTTTGTCATCAGCATAAAAGATAATGGCATCGGCATCTCCCGGCAGCATTTGCCCAGGCTCTTTGAACGGTTTTACCGGGTGGACAAGGCCAGAAGCCGCAAACACGGGGGCACGGGCCTGGGACTGGCCATCGTCAAACACATAGTCCAGGCCCACGGTGGAAGCGCCAACGTGGAAAGCC
>JAOZRT010000445.1 GCA_029940035.1 Desulfobacterales bacterium | reverse complement strand
ACAGCAATAGAATAGTTCCTGATTGCAGATATGCTCAGTAAATACAGTTATCTGGCTAAAGTGATATCTGCAGGATCTCTCCATCTATCTTTAATGCTAAAGCACACATTTCTTGACCCAATCCCAACCATTCTGTATATTGCTATAATCATAATTAAATCTCATCCAAACAGTATCACTTTCTGCAACCCGCAATTCACAGGAAGGTGATCCAATATGTCCAACGAACAAAACGTCACACGTAAGCTACGAGCCATCCTTAGTGCTGATGTTAAAGGGTACTCCCTCCTCATGGCAGATGATGAGGTGCATACCATTGAGACCCTGAAGAAGTACCGGCAGATCATGTCAAGCCTGATCGATCAACATTCCGGTCGTGTCGTGGACAATCCTGGTGATAACGTCCTTTCTGAGTTTTCCAGTGCAGTGGATGCCGTGAACTGTGCTGTGCAAATACAGAAAAAACTGAAGAAAGAGAATGCCAAGTTCGTTGAGGACCGGAGACTCCAGTTCCGAATCGGTGTGAACATCGGGGACGTTGTGCAGGATGGTGGCAGGATCTATGGCGAAGGTGTCAATATAGCAGCTCGACTCGAAAGCCTTGCCGATGCTGGCGGTATTTGTATCTCTCGTAATACATACGACCAAATAAAAAAGAAACTGGATTTCAGTTTTGAATGTTTGGGGGACCACTCTGTAAAAAATATCAAAGACCCTGTCATGGTGTATAAGATTTTGATGGATTCCGAGGATTCGGGGGAACTGATCGGGAAAAAGAAGAAATCGTCTAAGCTGAAATGGATACTTGTAGCTGCAACGATCTCTATCGCAATTACCATTAGCATTTTAGGGGGACTATATTGGAAGTATTTCTATTTGCCAACACCAGTGGATATAGATCCTGAGAATAAGATGACTTTTGATTTGCCTAAAGGACCGTCTATTGCAGTTTGGCCATTTGACAATATGACCGGAGATCCTGAGGAGGAGTTTTTCTGCGATGGTTTCACTGAAAACGTGATTTCTTCGCTTTCACATATCCCTGGGCTATTTGTGATAGCACGCAATTCAACTTTTGCTTATAAAGGACAACCAATAAACGTTCAACAAATTGGCCGTAATCTTGGAGCAGATTATGTATTAGAAGGCAGTATTCAGAGATCAACGGATCGAATTAGAATTACCGCTCAGCTAATTAATACAAATTCTGGGTATCATAAGTGGTCGGAAACATATGATCGAGAAATTAAAGATATGTTCCATTTACAGGATGAAATAACACTAAATATCATTAAGGAAGTTGGGATAATTCTTGTAGGGGGGAAGCAAGTCATTGAAAGATCCGCTGGTACAGATGATTTAAGATTGGCCATTCTGATAGACCGTTAGAAGCAATCGAATTTTGCAATAAGGCAATTCGTCTCAATCCACTCCCTCCTGCATTTTATTTGAATGGTTTAGGAAGCGCATATCGCTGGGCCAAAATATATGAAGACGCTATAAGATCATATAAAGAATCGATAGAAATCGAACCCAATATATATTCTTATGTGGGGTTAGCGGCATCCTATAGCCTATTGGGGCGTGATAAAGAGGCATATGAAGCTGCGTTAGAGGTGCGTAAAATTAATCCAGAATTTTCATTGGCAGAATTTAATAAAGTAATTCCGCAAATAAATAAGTCGAAACAACAAATCTATATAAATGCTCTCCGCAAAGCAGGTCTATCCGACTGATTTTTTCCACTGTTTTGGCATACGCTTGACCGTTGATGTCCCCAACTTATCAACAGGTTGGGCAAACCTGTCATACCATCATTGCGCCTACAGCGAACCCGATTTTTGAAAAGTTGTGTTTTCGTGTTATCAATTCTTCACAATTGATTCAAAATTGAAAGACATCCTATTCGGACTGCCGAAAGAAACCTTCGATTATTGCTCGTTGCCGAAAAACGGTGATTACATCATCTCCGGTGATACCTTCCAGGTAATGATTATGTAACAGAGCTCTAAATAGACGATATTAAAAAAGACAGGTAGAAGTCAATGGATCATAGCCATCCGGGAGGCAGTCGGTTGTTATGCTTGAATTAAGCAATTACAAAAATAGACCCACCCGCAAGGGGCGCTCCTACAATTGCAGCACGGGCGGTCGCATAATCAACTCAATAGCTTGCCGGGCAGCGGCCGCCGTATCAGGAAAGGTGTCGGAAAGCGAACGGATGTGCCGGAGATTGTCGGCTGTGCGCATGATCAGCATGGCAAAATCCCCATCCTGCATCCGCGAGCGCTGTACGATTTCTGTCCATTCCCCACCCCGCGCCCAGGCATATACTGCGGCAGCAGGGTGTACGTACAAGGTGCGCACGGGAAATCCGCCGAAGGTCATGTGCCGTGAAAAGGCCATCAGCCCTTTTTTGACCCGCAGCACGGACTTGACCAGGTCCTTGGGCCAGATGCGTCGATCCAGGCTTTCGTCGGTCTCTTTTTCATTGACAAAGGCCGCAATCACGGCGGCAAACAATCCCGGATCGGTTTTCGGGAAAAGGCCGAGTCTCAGGGCTTCGGCCACCAGCAGGGGTTGGTCGATTCGAAGCTGGGACGCCCACTCGCCATCCTCGGTGAGGCAATCGTCTTCATCGACAAATCCACTCACTTTCAAAAAATCCAGGTGACGGACAAATTCATCTTTCAGACGATGCTGCGCATCGCCCATTTGTCGGCGGACCAGGCCCTTTTTTCGGGTGTGGGCGATAAGATACGTGGCAAAGGAACGGTTGAGCAGGTCCTTGATCTGCTGCGGTGTGTGCGAGAGCAGGAGGTTCAGGGTCATGGAAAAATTGATATGAATCTTACTGGCCACCTGAGCAGGCGGCGACGAGAACAAACGTGCTACATGATGTATATCCAGGTACTTACCGGGAATGGCCAATGCAAACCCGATGCGGTCCATGCCGCGACGGCCGGCACGGCCGGTCATCTGGTGGAACTGCGTGGCGTCCAGGGGGATGAATTCAACCCCGTTGAAACGGTCGGAATTGAAAAACACCGCTGTGCGGGCCGGGAAATTGACGCCCGCGGCAACAGTGGACGTCGCGAAAACAGCATCCAGCAACCCTTCGCTCATCAGCGTCTCCAGTGCCAGTTTCCAGGCTGGAAGCTGCCCGCTGTGGTGGCTGCCGACGGCGAGGTGCTCCAGTGCCCAGCGTTGTTTGTGGTGAACGACGTGAGGAATTTGCCCAACCAGTTCTTCAATCCGCTGGTTGCGGGCAGCGAAACGTTCTGTATTTTTGTCCGGGTGTTGCCGGCACAGCTTGAGCGCCTGATCGCAATCGGCCC
>JAOZRT010000444.1 GCA_029940035.1 Desulfobacterales bacterium | reverse complement strand
ATAAATCCCTGCGCTACATTAGTATTTTTATTTTCAATAAATGGATTGTCTTGCTACCGCCTGGATTCCCGCCTTCGCGGGAATGACGGAATTAACATGTTTAGTCACCAAAGTAGTATTAAACATTGTGTCCTCTATTTGCCCTGTGAAATGCACATCAGGGCCATCGAAGATGATTTCACCGGGGTGGTTATTTTCCCTTCTTATTCCGGTGTCCCTGGAATCGGTGGTATTTCCAGATCTTCCTGCAATATTTGTTCAGCCACCAGGTCTGCGATTTCAGGTTCCTCGACCACATCCACGATGATATCCTTGATATCCACAACCGGCTGCTCCAGTTCTGTCGGAAGTTCAGGTTCTACAAGCACCTCCTCAGGCACGTAAACCGCCCCCGGGTCAACCACTGTTTCATCCTCAACCACCGCTGTCTCCGTAGCCTGGCCAACATCAGTTCCCTCTACGGCCACATCACTTTCAGGGGTTGCATCTGGCGTGGCATCCTCTACGTTGGGGGTAACACCAACCGCCTTTCCTGTTGCAGCAACGCCAACACCGGCTTCGCCACTGACATCCTGATCTCCTGTTGGTTCACTTTCAACATCCGTGTCTCCTGCCAAAAGCGCGGTCCCGGCAGATTCGCTTGCCTGGGTTTCACTTGCTGCAGGATCACTCTCCGCAGGCACCTCAGCTTGTGTTTCTCCTGATGTTGCATCACTCTCGGCCGGCTCACTTGCCTGGGCATCTTCTGATGGGGTGTCACTTTCCGCTGGCTCATCAGACTGCGCATCTTCTGAGGTGGCATCGCTTTTCGCAGATTCACTGTCCTGGGTCTCTTCGGTAGCGGTATCACCTTCTTCCTCGGTCTCTTCAGTTGCTACGTCTTCTTCCTCGGACAATTCCTCCTGCTGCACGTCCTGTTGTTCTCCAGACACGGTCTCGTCAGAAGGAGTTGCAACATCCTTCTTTAACTCTTGTATTTCTGCAGGCGGTACGATCTCGGTTTCATAGGGCAGCTGACCCATTTCCACGCCTGTCCGCTCGAAATCTTGTACGATTACCGGCGGTGCATCTACTCTTGCTAGGCTGAAAACCGCTAATTTGGTATTTTCCAAAGCGGTAACCTCGGTGAATTTGTCAGTGGCCACGATAATGAAGTCAGATCCCCGGACCCCACAGACCGCTGTTACTGTTTTCACCTTAAACTCCCTACGTTTGAAACTGAGCAGCTTGGATACGATAAAGCGGGCCTTGCCTATGGTCAGTCCCAGGAAAGACGACCGCCTTTTCTTTTTTTCATCGTAGACACTTTTGGTGAGGACCAGTTTAGTGTTAGAGCTCAGCGATATGATGCTCTTGTCGTTCATGACAAAGTTCGTGCGCGACCTCTTCTGGGTAACGATAATGTCCCCTTTGTACAGGGGCATTTTTTTCTTAGCCCAATAGCCTTCTTTCATATCGGCATGCATGACAACAACCTTGCCCTGGACCGTTCTAAACTTTCCTATGTGTGCGCCATAACCGGGCTTGAACGTATCGTTCATGACCAGGCCTTTTGGAAGCTCAGGTGTCGCTCCTATAGCAACCCCTGCAAATAAAACGGCAACCATTGCGCATAATAAGCAGATCGATCTTCTCTTTAGGAATCCCATTTAAATCTCCTAGAAGCTTGCCGATAGAGACAGCACTGTCACGTTCCTCTTATACGTGTACGTATCGATGTTGGATTCGTTGTCGGTATACTCGTATTCCAACAACACACTCAACCAATCCCAGTATACATGTCTTGCAAGGGACAAGGACCAGCTATATTTTGAATCCTCCCGTTTGACCAGATACGAAGAGTCAACATCATCGAAATCTTTGCTGTAAAATTTCCCGGTCAGATTCACATTAATGTCCCAGAAGGGCGTAAGGGATAAACCTAACTTTGTCATCAG
Source organism: Desulfobacterales bacterium (assembly GCA_029940035.1). Lineage (GTDB taxonomy): Bacteria > Desulfobacterota > Desulfobacteria > Desulfobacterales > B30-G6 > JAJDNW01. Next base: position 1,407 of record JAOZRT010000444.1, on the reverse strand, counting down.
TTGGTTATAGGAATAATCGAGATTGTCCGTGTTGTAGTCCTCATAGCCAAGTCCAGCTAACACCACTCCCTTAATACCGGGGATCAGGATATAACCATCGAGAAGTAAGTCGGCCGAATCACCGTCCCTTTCATCATCCTGCCGGTTGTCGTTGATAAAATAGTCTAAGGATAATTTGGTAATTAAATACTTACTGGCATTCCATGTCGCCTGGGGCCTGAATTGTTGGCGCAGCATATACTCCTCGGCATTTACCCAGTAGTTAGACGGGATGTAATCCAATCCCAGTAGAACCTTTCCCATTCGGTAACGGCCGTAAAGACTGCCAATGGCGGCCATGAGATCATATTCAAAAAGATTGGCATACCTGGTCTGATACCAGGTGAGTCCTGCGCCTATTTGATACTTTCTCTTATTGACAAAATTGTATTTTCCAGAAAAGAGCCCCAGGGCGGCATAATCGCCTTCATCTGCATACAGATCATCATCATCAAGAGGCTCGAGCCTGACATTGTCATCGTACCCATAGCCGACTTGGGCATACAGGCTGTAAGGTTTGAGGCTATCCTGCTCCCGCTCGATGGCGGCAAGCCATTTGGCCGCGTATTCCCTGAGGGATTCGGTGTCCGCATTGTCCCGAACATATTCGAACCGTTCGACTGCCTGTTCATCCTCGCCCATTTTTTGAAGGCATATGCCGGCATAATAGTAGCCATTGCTCTTGATCGACGGGCTCTTATTGGATGCTACCAGAAAATATTCAAGGGCCTCGGGATAGCGTCTGGTTTCGTACAAACTGATTCCACCGTAGTACTGGGCCAAGACATTTGACGGATCATCCTTCACAACCGCTTCAAATAGTTCGGCGGATTTTTCATAGTCGGATGTTACGTAGTGCAGGTAAGCATAGTCGTATTTCAGTTCTTCCACATGGGGGGCAATGGCCAAAGCAACCTCAAAATGGGTTTTCGCTTCTTCGTATTGCTCCATTTTCATGTAGGTTTTACCGAGATAATGATGGTAATAGGGATTATCCGGATTATGGCTGAGGGCTTTTTTGAAATTTTCTACGGCAGCATCATAGTCCTGGTCTTCAAAAGCAAACACACCTAAATCATAATAAGATTGGCCTAGTTCCTCCTGTGCCAGGGCAGGTAGGCCGAAAGACAATAAGAAGATGCCAACAATAATTATCCGTATTGATTTCATATTGCTATCACTCCAATATCCGTTGAAGGGCTACTGATGAGCTTGTAAACGTTGATGATTGGTAGGATTCCGGAGCCGCGCTTTTTTCCAGGATGAGAGAAGAGAAATGAAAGTTGGATTTAATGGCCATACGTTCACTTGTCATTATTTATTTTCAAAGCAAATTGATAGCGGTGGTTATGGCATGAACAAACAGCA
>JAOZRT010000117.1 GCA_029940035.1 Desulfobacterales bacterium | reverse complement strand
AAAAAGAATATCGGTTTGGTGAGAATGAACTTTAATTAAATCACACATTGTAGTATATGACAATCAAAAAGGTTAATAATTGACTTAAATCAAGTATTGGGATTTTGAGGGATTCATAAGGCAGGCGCGTTGAAGATAAAGATAGGCACGCTCGGCCATTTTTCAACCTGGTGGCTGGTTGGGGAATTGACTATCCGGCCCGGAGTTGATAGAGGATGTTGTGTCAAAGTGTCATAAATCTATATTTTCTCTTACGCGAACAACAAAGCATGAAACCGTTATCAGTACGGAAAGGAGTTGTATCCCATATTTTGGAGCAGGTATTTTGTTTCAACCATGACGGACTCTTTTAAAAGACAGGAGGGATAAGATGATGCGTAAACGAACAATGGTTCTGGTTTTGGCTATCATGATGTGCACGGGGATGTTTTTCGCCCAGAGTTCGATGGCGGCGGATCCCATTGTGATCGGCGTTCCCACCTCGACCGGGTTCCTGGAAGGCAAGGAAGCCCTGAAGGCCGTCAACATGGCTGTGAACGAGATCAATGCCCAGGGTGGTGTCGATGTCAATGGAACCAAAAGACTATTTGCTGTCGAATCCGCGGATATTCGGGATGCAGCCCCTGGTGTACCCGTACCGGAAGCATTACTGGGACTCGAAAAAATCATCCTGTCCAAAAAACCGGCGGCCCTGATTGTAGGACCATTCCGTTCCGAAGCCCTGATGGCGGGTATGGACATCATTGCCAAGTATAAAGTGCCGTTGCTGGGAACGATTGCCATGTCTCCGGGTTCCGAGGCAAAAATCAAAAAAGACCCTGAAAAGTACAAATATGTTTTCAGGACCTGTCTCAATGCCGTCCATCTGGTGAAATACCTGGCCGGCACCATGGCATTGCTTAATGAAGAATTTGGGTTCAACAAAGTGTACGTGTTGCATCAGGATGTTGCGTGGGCAAGGGCTACAGCAGGGTTTGTAAAGAAAATGTACTTTGACAAAGCTGGGTGGGATGTTCTCGAGGTGGAGGCGTTTCCCACCGGAACATCTGATTTTTCGTCCAGCCTCATGAAGGCAAGGGCCAAAGGCGCCCAAATCATCATGCCCATTTTCGATATGCCCCAGAGTGGAACGCTGGTCAAACAGTGGAATGCCATGAAAGTTCCGGCAGTTCTGGCAGGCTTTATTTCACCCCTGGCCGGTTCTGAAGCCTGGAAAACTTTCGATGGGAAGATCGCCGGCGCCATGAACACGATATTCGAACTTGGCAGCGCTATGCCATCCGACATGTACGCGCCCTCCAGGACATTCTATGATGCATATAAGAAGACATACGGTAAAGAGATTCAAGCCGGCCATGGTCCGGCCCCTGCCTATGAGTCGGTATATATCTTAAAGGAAGCCATTGAGAGGGCCAAAAGCGTAGATTCTGACGCAATTGTTGCGGAGCTGGAGAAAACCGACCGTATGGGTGTTATGGGCCGCGTCAAGTATGACGAGGGGCATCAGGCCATCTATGGGTTTGATCCTAAAGAGGCCTGTGTTGCCACTGTGTTTCAATGGACGGAGGATGGCAAGCGCACAATTGTATTCCCGGCATCCATTGCCGAGGGTAAAATCAAGCTGCCGGCGGGTTTGAAACCAGCGAAGTAAATTTTAAATCACCCCGCGCTTTAAGAAACGCGGGGTGATTTAAAATTGGGAGATGAGAGTTTCATGCTTGTCGGTACAACCATTTACGCCCTGATCAATACGGCCATCCTGGCCCTGATGGCCATCGGTTTCAACCTGACCTTCGGCATCAGCGGTGTGGCTAATTTTGCCTACGGGGCCTTTTACGTGTTTGCGGCCTACGGCATCTGGGGCATGCTGAACCTGCTGCACATCCCCTATCTATTGGCCGTGTTGATAGCTGTTCTGGCCAACCTCATTCTGGGAGCGCTGATTTATCGCTTTGTACTGCTGCGGGTGAGGGGGCAGGCCCTTTCCGAGGTGATCGCCACTTTCGGCATCGGTCTGGCTATACTAGAGCTGTTCAGCTACTTCGGTTGGGTGGGGTTCGAGTACACCCTGCCGGTGTTTATGGATCGGAGCTTCATCATTGCCGGCACCTATGTCGATTTCCAACGCCTGGCCATCCTAGGATTCAGTGCCGTGCTCATTGCATGCTTGTGGTGGTTCACCCACCATACGTCCATCGGTCTGGCGTTCAGGGGGATTGCCCAGGACGAACGCACGGCCCTCACTTTTGGCATCGATTCGGACAGGATCGCCATGTTGAGCGTTTCCTTTGGGGCCGGGATTGCAGCTTTGGCAGCCCTGTTCATTATCCCGCTGGGAAGTATCGCTCCGGGTGAAGGCTACGATGTCTTGATCAAGGCGCTGGCCGTGTGTATCATCGGGGGATTGGGCAGTACCGGCGGTGTGATTGCCGCCAGCTTTATCGTGGGCTTTGCCGAAAGGTTTACAGATACCTACATCGGCTCCCACTGGACCATGATCGTCAGCCTGGCCGCCATTTTGCTGGTCCTGACCATTAAGCCTTCGGGCCTGTTCGGTAAGCAGAAAGAACTGGAAGAAAGGATTTAGGAACGCTTGAAAAAGAGGAAAGAGCGCATTGATCGCGGCATAAAGGCGCGGTCGTCAGACATATTTGCCCTGTTGTCCTGGAGGGAGATGCTTTACCTCGCTGCTCCCCGTCTGTTGCCGGTCATCGTCTGCCTGCTGCTGCCCCTTCTGCTTGGTCCTTACTGGCAGAAGGTGCTGCTGTCGGTTGCCGTGGTTGCCCTGTTGGCCATCAGTTGGGATATTCTCGCCCAGACGGGCATGGTATCTTTGGGCCAGGCGCTTTTTTTCGGTGTGGGCGCTTACTGCTCAGGGGCCATGAACCACTACTGGGGGTTGAGCCCCGTGTTGACCATACCCATCGCCTCTCTTCTGGGGGGCCTGATCTGCACCCTGATACTGCTGCCTGTGTTACGGCTGCGGGGGATCTACTTTTCCATGGTGACCCTGATTATTCCGCTGATCCTCGTGCGCATTGTGGAAGCCACCAAGATCTTTGGCGGTACGGAAGGCTTGAGCGGTATGACGCCGCTGCCCTCCACGTGGTTCGAACTCTATTTGAGCATGGCGGTGCTGCTGGCCGTCCTTTTCGGTTTCAGACGGATGATGGACTCGGACTACGGGCTGGTGCTCAAGGGCATCAACGACAATGACCGGTCGGTCATCAACGCGGGCATCAACATTTACTGGTTCAAGGCCCAGTCGCTTTTTATCGCCGGCGCTATCGGCGCATTCTGCGGCGCGTTCATGACGCACGTGTACATGTTTGTGGGCATGCCGGTATTTGCCCTGGATTATTCCATCCTGCCCATTGCCGCAGCCGTGGTGGGCGGGCCCGGAACCCTGGCCGGTGCCACCTTGGGCGCTTTTATCCTGGTGCCCATGTCCGAGGCGCTGCGGGGCTTCGGGGGACTGCGCATCGTCCTGTACGGCGTGTTTCTGGTGGTTTTTATCGTGGCCCTGCCGGAGGGCATCTTTCACTACATCCAGCGGAAGTACCACCAGATCGAACGCTGGGTGGAGGTGGATAAATGACCGACGCGCCCATTCTCAGCGTGTCCGAACTGAGCAAGAACTTCGGCGGTGTGCGCGCCCTGAACCAGGTCAGTTTCGACCTTCAGCCGGGTGAACTGCTGGGGGTGATCGGCCCCAACGGATCCGGTAAAACCACCCTGGTGAATCTGATTACCCGGTTTGTGAAGCCCACCTCCGGCGAGGTGTTTTTCAAGGGGAAAAAAATCAGCCATCTGCCCCCTTATAAAATCGTTCGCCTGGGCATTGCCAGAACCTTTCAGATGGTCAAGCCGTTTTATCAACTGCCGGCGTACAAAAACATGATCATTCCGCTCTACTCGCCACGCATGCGCCAGCTGGCCGGCGGCCATTATGGTGACCGGGATGCGATGGCCCTTGACCTTCTGGAAGAGGTGGGCTTTGAAAGGGATGCCCATGTGGCTTACAAAACAGCCGGCGCCCTTCCGCAAGGGTATCTGAAACGACTGGAACTGGCTAAAGCCCTCGCCCTGCAACCCGACCTTTTCATCCTGGATGAACTTTTCTCAGGGTTGAGCCTGGCCGAGGTTGCCAGTATCGTACCCATCATCGAAAAGATCCGCATGGCCGGCAAAACCATCATCATGATCGAGCACCGCCTCAAGGAGCTATTCCGCATTGCAGACCGGGTGATCGTCATGAACTACGGTGAAAAAATTGCCGACGGCCCGGCAGAGGCGGTGATGGAGGATGAGGCTGTCAAAAGTGCTTATCTCGGTACAGAGGCGGGATAGCGCACACAACGGTAGATACCCGGGTCCAGAGGATCAGATTTTTAATACTGGAATAAAATGACTAAACCCCATAGCTGCATAAACAACATGGCAAAGTATAGATAATGAGTTGTTATTATATACAATATCGTGACGATAGCGTAAAGGCTTCCCATGTTAGAAATTGAAAATCTGATGGTTTTTTTCGAAAATGCCCTGGCCCTGAACGGCCTGAGCCTGGGGGTGCGTACCGGTGAGATTGTCGGTGTGATCGGTTCCAACAGTGCCGGCAAGACAACCCTGATGAATACCATTTCCGGGTTGATTATCGATATGCGCATCAAGGAAAAAAGAAAAGGCGGCGAGCGCATCACCATATACGGAAACATCACCTATGATGGCGAGGATATTACCGAAACACCGCCCAGCGACAGGGTCAAGCAGGGCATCGTGCTCTCCCGGGAGCGGCATCCGGTTTTTCCCGAGAGCAGTGTCGTGGAAAACTTTAAAATTGCCGGGTATCTTAGATCCAAATCCGAAATCCAGGAAACCATGGATTTTGTCTTTACCCTGTTTCCGCCTTTGACGAAGCTGAAGACACGTAAGGCCGGATTTTTAAGCGGCGGTGAGCAGCAGATGCTGGCCATCGGCATGGCTCTCGTGGTGCGGCCGAAACTGCTCCTGCTGGATGAGCCGCTGCTGGGCTTGAGCCCCATGATGCAGAAGGCCGTTGTCGACGCCATCGTGTCCCTGAACAGGGAAACCAACATCACCGTTCTCTTGAGCGAGCAGTTTGCCAGGCCGGTGCTGCCTGTGGTGGACCGGGCCTATGTCGTGGAAAACGGCATGCTCACCCTTTCCGGGACCGGTGCCGAACTGATGGACAATCCTGAGATCAAAGCCGCATACTTTGGGGTCTGACATATGAGTGACGACCGCACCATACCAGCGCAGTTCATATCCGTTGCCGAAAAGCGCGAAGACCAAACAGGCATCATCTACCTGGGAACCCGCTTTACCTATCGCAGGATCAGGCAGATGGCGGACAGTTTTGCCGCAGCAATGCTGGAAAAGGGGCTGACGCCCGGCCAGAAGGTGATCATCTATGTACCCAACAGCATCCAGTGGGTGGTAGCCTGGCTGGGGATTCAACGGGCCGGTGGCGTGTGCGTGCCGATCACGCCTATCTACACCCCCAGCGATCTGGAATACATTGCCAACGACAGCGATGCCGAGGCCATCGTGTGTGCTGACACCAACTTCGGGTATGTAAAAAAAGTGCTGCCGGAAACAAAAATGAAAATAGTGGTCATCACGCGCATGACCGAGATGCTGCCGGCCTGGAAACGGTTCTATGGCTACTTGTTCGATATCGTTCCCGGCGGAAAAACACAACTCGACGAAAACACATTCGAGATGGGCAAGCTGATCAAGGCGCATGCCGGCCGTTCAATGGAATTACCGGCCCGCAGCGGGCAGGATCTGGCTGAAATTCTTTACACCGGCGGGACAACCAAGCACCCCAAGGGGGTTCCCATCACCCACGCCCTTTTTCTGGCTTCTGCGGACGAACAGATAAGGGTCAGCCAACCCCTGTTCCCTGCCGCGGACAATGTGATTATGGCCAACGCCCCCCTTTTTCATGTTCTGGGCCAGACCTGCAGCCTGGCCACGCTGCTGGTTGGGGGTTCGTTGATTCTCCAGCCCAAGGTCAATCTCGATGCCACGTTTGAATCCATTCGGCGTTTCAGGGCCCGGACCATGATCGGGGTTCCCACCCTTTACCGGATGATGCTCGAACACGACCGCCTGGACCAGTACGACATGCATTCCGTAGACTACTGGTACAGTGCCGGGGACGTGCTGCCCGTGGAGGTGGGCAAACGCTGGCAGGAAAAATTCGGGAAACCCATTTACCAGGGATACGGTGCCACGGAAACCTGCGGCGGCGTGGCCATGTGCCCCACCGATATTGACAATCCCCCTAAAAGCATCGGCCGTATTGTGCCCAGCAAATCGGTTCAAATCGTGAACCCCGCCTTTTTAAGCCCGGTCGAACCCGGCAAACCAGGGGAGTTGATCGTTTCTTCACCGCACATGGTCAAGGCTTACATCAACAAGCCCGAGGAAACGGCAGAGGCCTTTGTGGAATTGGAAGGCAAGATATGGTACCGGACGGCCGATGTGGTCTCCATGGATGCAGACGGCAACCTCTATTTTGTGGACCGGACCGTGGACACCATCAAGCACAAGGGTTACCGGGTGTCGGCGTCTGAAATCGAGGCGGTCCTCCAAGAACACCATGCCGTGGTAGCATCGTGTGTGGTCGGCATCCCGGACGAAAAAATGGGTGAGCGCATCAAGGCCTTTGTGGTCCTCAAGGAAGACATCAAGGGCATCACCGGCTATGATCTGACCAAGTGGTGCCGGGAATCCCTGGTTTCCTACAAAGTCCCCCAGTACATTGAATTCCGCGACATGCTGCCCAAATCAAAGGTGGGTAAGCTCTTACGCCGGGAAATCCGGGATGAAGAAAAGAGAATGTCAGAGCAGTAATTAGCGATTGATTCAGAATTGTCCCCCTGCCAATGGTTGAGGATACCCGAATAAATCTTACAGCAGAGGCGCAGAGAACGCAGAGGTGTTTCTTTAATACTCAATCGGTAGATGCTGATTGAATTAAGACAAACCCGTCATGCCGGACTTGATCCGGCATCCAGTATTTTCTGGATCCCCGCCTTCGCGGGGATGACATTCGGAGCATGTTTCATCGCTGTATTAATAAGTCATAGCGACGCAGTCGCGTTTAATAAAATCTTGGTACAAGATTTTATAAGCCGATGGATTTGGCGATGATAGTCTTCATGATCTCGGTGGTGCCTGCAAAAATGGTAATCACCCTGACATCGCGAAAAACCTTTACCAGGGGATTGGCTTCCAGTCCGCCGTACTCGCCGAACATGTCCAGAGCCCTGTCTACCATCACATTCAGGCTTTCGGAACTGGCATATTTGCTCATCATGGTGTCACAGATGACATCCCGGCCTTCCATGTGCCCCTTGATGGTTGCGTCCAACAAAGCCCGGTTCAATCTGGTTTCGGTGGCCATCTCGGCCAGGGTGAATTTTACCTGTTGATATTTGCCTAAGGGTTTCCCGTCCACCATGGTCGTATTACAGTACTGAATGGTCTGCTCGAGGATTTTCTCCGCGCAAACCACCGTCATAAAGGCAGACACCAGGCGCTCCTGCTGGAGCTTCTGCATAAGCATGAGAAAGCCGGCCCCTTTTTCCCCCAGGATATTGGCCTTGGGGATGCGGCAGTTGGAGAAGAAGAGTTCAGCTGTGTCCTGGGCATGCAGGCCCATTTTTTCCAGCTGGCGCCCCCGGGTAAAACCGGGCGTGCCGTTTTCCACGATGTAGAGGGATACGGCACTGTGCCGGTCTTCAACCTTAGGATCCTTGGCCGCGACGATCACCAGGTCACAGTTGATGCCGTTGGAGATAAAGGTCTTGGAACCGTTGAGCACGATCTCGTCGCCGTCATGCTCGGCGGTCATCTCCATGGCAGCCACGTCGCTGCCCGCGCCGGGTTCGGTCATGGCTACGGCTGTGATGATGTCGCCGGAAACACAGCCCGGCAGAAATTTCTGTTTTTGCTCTTCAGAACCAAAAGAGACGATATAGGGCACCACGATATCGCTGTGCAACCCGGTTACCAGCCCGGACAGGCCTGCACTGCTCACCTCTTCGGCAACGATGACCGAGTAAAGAAAATCCAGGCCAGGCCCGCCGTAGGCTTCGGGCACGTTGGTGCACAGATATCCGGCAGCACCCATCTTCTTCCAGGCGCTCTTGGGCACAATATGGTCCTTTTCCCATTGTTCGCGGTCGGGTACCAGTTCTTTTTCCATAAATCCGGTGAGTTCCCGCCTGAATTCATTATGTGCTTCGGTATAGTTCAAAATATTCATCATGCCCCCTTTACTTAATCCTGCCAATAACCGCTCCGGCGATGATGTCCTTGTGCACATCCCTGGCGCCCAGGTGCAGTTCCACTGTCTTGGCTTCCCGGTAGTAGCGCTCGACTTCGTATTCCGTCATATACCCATAGCCGCCGTATAGCTGGATGGCCTGGGCCCCCACTTCCATGGCGGTTCTGGCAGCGGTCATTTTGGCCATGGAGGTGAGTTTGGCGTTCATCCGCCCCTGGTCCCTTTCCCAGGCAGCCTTGTAGGTGACCAGTTCCGCCAGTTCGATCTTGGTGGCCATGTCGGCAATTTTATGCCGGGTTACCTGGAAGGCGGACAGCTTGCGTTGAAACTGGGCCCTTTCCTTGATGTAGTCCATGGCCCGGTCCAGTGCTCCCCGGGCAATGCCCAGGGCCTGGGCGGCAGACAGCAGCCTGCTCTCCAAAAGGAAGGTGTTCAACTGGGCAATGCCGGCGCCTTCCTTGCCCACCAGATTAGCAGCTGGAATCGTGACGTTCTCGAAGGTCACCTGGGCGGTGGGGAACATGTTGCCCCCCAGCTTTTTTCCCACGGTTTCCGCTGAAATACCGGGTCGGTCCCCTTCCACAATGAGCATGCTGATGCCCTTGTCTCCTTCATCACCGGGTTTGGTCCTGCAGAGCACGATGTAGAAGCCGGCCTGTCCGCCGTTGATCACGTTGGTTTTGGTGCCGTTGATGACCCACTGGTCTTTATCTTTTAAGGCCGTAGTCTGGATGGAGGTGTAATTCCCGCCGCGCTGGCTGTCCGAAAAAGCACCGGCCGACATTATTTCGCCTTCGGCGACCGGAGGCAGGAATTTTTCCTTGAGTTCTTCCGATCCGAATGCGAGCAGGCTTTCCGAGGCAAAAGGTGCCATGGCCAAGGCGCTGCCGATGCTGGCGTCCTTGCGACAGAATTCTTCCAGGACCAGGACAGCCTCCAGCATACCCATGTCACCGCCGGAGTATTTTTCCGGAAAGTGGATGCCCACAAAGCCCAGTTCGGCAGCCTGTTTCCAGATTTTTTTAGGGAAGGTGCCGCTTTTCTCGAATTCGTAGGCCAGTTCCTTATCGAACTCGCCTTTGGCAAATCCCTTGGCAGCCTTCTGAATCTGTTTCTGTGATTTGGTCAATTCAAACATGCATGTGCCTCCATCCTTAACCCCATAGTTGCATAAACAACCCTGCAAAGTATATATAATAAGTTGTTATTATAACCAATATTGTAGGAATGAAACCATTGCCTGGATATTCCCCCAAGTGAATTCCAAGGATGATGTCTATATTGCCATGTTGTGTACCCTCCGGGAAAGCCTGAGGACTTCAGATTCCGTGTTGTCAAGAGCTCGAACCAGTCTTCGCTCTTCGAGCTACGCCCCGACAAGGTAAAAAACTACGACTTCGCCCTTGACGCCTTGACTCTGAAGCCCTCAGACTTTTGCAACATTGGGGTGAATTCAACAAATGTTGGCATGGTTATAATGCATCTCATGCGAAAACTTCAAGTGGATTGATTTAATCTAATAAAATTAGGGTCATGATTTTATGCTTTTATCTCTAACAGAAATGTGATGAAATGAATTTACGTTTGAATGTATAGAAATTCATAATTTCATGACCCCTAATTTGTATAAGAGGTATATTTTTCATGAAAAAAACTAGTTTTCATATGATGGCGGTAATTTTTATCTTGGCATTGATCTTGGCAAGTCCTGTACAAGCGGACCAGTATAAGGATACGATTGATGTTTATAAAAAAGCAGAAACAGTGCAGCCGTTTTTCAAAAACGCCTATGGTTATGCGGTGTTTCCGGCGGTAGGTAAGGGCGGGATCGGCATTGGCGGCGCTTTTGGAAAAGGGCAGGTCTATCGAAAAGGTAAGGTTACCGGGAGCGTAACGCTGATAAAAGCAACCATTGGATTCCAATTGGGTGGTCAGGCCTTCAGCGAAATGATCTTTTTTGAAGATGAAAGAGCGTATAATGATTTTACCCGGGGCAATTTCGAGTTCGATGCTACAGCATCGGCTGTCGCCATAACCGCAGGGGTTCAGGCAAAGGCGGGAACCGAGGGTACGACTGCCGGTGCAAGCGCAGGACCCGCTACAGGTAAGCAGGCCCCCTCTACATATCGAAAAGGGATGGCCATATTCGTTCATACCATAGGGGGCCTTATGTACGAAGCCTCAATTGGCGGTCAGAAATTCAATTTTACGCCTAACTAACCGACTTGTTACTTGTCGCTGACTCAAATGGACAGATTCTCATAGGGCAGGTATAACAATTCATCGAGGCTGGTGATGGTGGGTTCAAAGGGTTCCACTGCGGGCCAGTTTCTCTTGACGCTGCGGTGCTGGAGCCACACCGGCTGGATGCCCACATCGCGGGCACCGCAGATGTCGATGCGCCAGTCGTCGCCTACATAGACGGCTTCCCCGGCCGCAAGGTTCATGGTTTCAAGACACTTCCTGAAGGGCATGGGGTCGGGTTTGGGTGATATGCCCTTTTCGCCGGCAACCACAATGACTTCGAAAAATTGTTCCAATTCGGGGAAAAGGGCAATGCGGTGGGTGTTGGTGCTTTTCTGCCCCTGGGTGTTGGTGATGAGACCCAGGCGATATTGCCTGCTCAAAGTCTCCATGACGCCAAGGGTTTCCGGAAAAGGGGTGGTGAGCATCTTGACCTGCTCCCAATAGCGTTCCTCCCAGGCTTGGAGCCGACCCGGGTTGGGTTCGCAGTCGAATGTGTCGCAAACCGCCTGCCAGATGGCCGGCCTTGAAAAATTGGACTTTTGGTGAAAGGCTTTGCGGAGCTTGCGGTATTCCCCTATAAACCGGTCCCAGGACACCCGCTCGGCGCCGAGGTCGGCGTACAGCTTTTCCTTGGCCTCTTTTTCGGCCGCTTTGAACCCGTCAGCCGAGTTGACCAGGGTCTGGCCGAAGTCGAAAAGGATTGCTTTCATTAGAAACTGTCAGTCCTTTCAACCCATGTATACAGGTCAACGATTAACATATATTCTACTTAATTCGGTGATGTCACCTGTTTCTAATGTCTACGCGAGAAGGTGAGCATCCCAAGACCATGGGATGCTTACCTTCTCACTATTAAATTTCATGCAAGATTCAGGGATTAATCTTTGCCCCATTTCTTCAGGTAATTTCCGCAGAGATCCTCCACTGTCGGAACGAACTCCTCTTTGGGGATGGCCAACATGGTAATGTTCATGAAATTGAGCCAGTTGACGTTGCCGCTGAAAATGTTGCCGGCCCAGGAACCGCAACCCAGGGTGTCCGTGGTGGGCAGGCCCGTGTTCCATCCCCCGCTGTTGGCGTGGGCGTGGGGCATGTTGCAGACCACTCTGCCCACGTTGGCGCGCAGGGCCAGTTGGACCCGGCGGTCATCGATTTCAGAGTGCAGGGACACCGAATGGCCTTCCCCGGAAAACTTGAGAATTTTTTCCAGGCGGTCCAGCATATTGTCATATTCGGTCCATTTCCAGATTGTGAGGACGGGGGAGATTTTTTCTCCTGAAAACCGGTCTTCCGGGCCGATCTTTTCGCCGATTACCATCAGGAAACGGGTGTCATCCGGCACAATCAAACCTGCATTTTTAGCAATGACCGTAGCCGGACGGGCCACGATATCACGGTTCAGGTGTTTGCCGTCCGGCCACATGTAGGATCGCAGTGTTTCACGTTCCTCGGTGCTGCACATGTAGCCGCCTTCGGCTTTGAGGGCCTCGATCATGTCGTCGTAGATGCTTTCGTAGAGTGCCACGGCGTTTTCAGATGAACAGGAGGCGGAGTTGTTGGCAATTTTTGACAGCCTGATTTTATGGGCTGCGGCCGGAAGGTCGGCGGTATCGTCGACAATGGAGACCACGTTGCCGGCGCCTACGGTCTGGGCTGGTTTGCCGGCGGCATAAACGACCTTGACCAGGGCGGCGCCACCCGTGGCAACAGCGTAGTCACAGTGGGTCATGACCTCGGCGGTTTTGGCATGGCTGGTTTTCTTGATGCACTGCATCAAATCCACGGGGGCACCAATTTTTTCAAGGGCCTTGCGGGCATGCATAACCGTCTCGTAGGAGGTTTTCTGGGTTCTGGGGTGGGGGGACACGATCTGTGCATTGCGGGTTTTGAGGGTGCTCAGGGCCAGGCAGCAGATGGTGGACTCCGGGTTGGTGCAGGGCACCACATTGGCGATCACGCCGATGGGCTTGGCATATTTACGGACACCCAGGGCCTGGTTCTCTTCAATCATGCCGCAGGTTTTGGCGTCGCGCATGTCATACAGCGTTCCCAGGGTTTTGTTTTTGATCTTGTTTTTCTTGT
>JAOZRT010000443.1 GCA_029940035.1 Desulfobacterales bacterium | reverse complement strand
TCCCCTTCGATTGTGTAAGAGGCTTTTGAATCTTTGAGCAAAAGAAAAGCAGCGGCACGGCTTAAAAGATCGGGGTGAGTCTGGCCGATATTTTTTATAGCTGTTTCTGACAGCTTCTTGCCAATAAACCTTTCAAGTTTTTTCGTTTTTCGGATCAATGGGCTGAAATTTCGTGTCCCCGGCAAGTTATTACGAACCCGATGACGCCTGGATGGGTACGATTTCCCTTCATATTGTAACTTGCTGTCAATGAGTGGAACAAAATTTCCCATCGTTGCATCTTCAATATCCAGTTGCTCATCACGCAACCACTCCCATAAAAACCACAATCGTCTGCTATACCGACCTGTAGGCTCCGAAAGAATAATTTCCTGGATTTCTTCGGGTTCAATTTTTTGAAATAAAGCATTGAGAACAGCCAGATCAACACCCTCATATTTAAGTGCAAAGACCAAATGTCCATTAAGAGTGTCTCTCGGCTTATGACGTGGTGTAAAAATATGCCATCGTTCATAATCATATTTTTTGTGTTTCGTGCCTATGGCACATAGATGATCAGGAACAGGAACTTTTAAATCATGTACTGAAATTAATGCTGAATATCCAGCTAAATTGCTTCCCGCCTCTAATGCTGGAAAACCGTGAAAAATAATTATGCGTTGTGAATTTTGATTATAATGAGCCATTTTTATGAATTCTCTTTTTGTTTGTCGGAATTATAATGGCATGAAAAATGATTATAGTCTATGAATTTTGATTGCTAAATGAGAATTTTGTGAAAAATGATTTAATTGAGGTGGTTTTAGAAACAAAGGGGAATAATTTGTTTCTAATGCTGGAAAGGCTGCAGCTGAGCAATAGTCTTCTCTAATTCCAAGTGCCACAGCATCTGTCATAGCAGTGTCACAGCTTAACGTCACAGTTTGTATGAGGCCTATTTGGATAACCCCATAGCCTTTTCCTCCTCTGTTATACAGGCATCCAAAACCAGAACAGCCTCATCAATTTCTTCCTTTTTAATAATCAGCGGCGGTGCGAACTCCAGAGCCATTCCCATGGTTTTGACGAGGATGCCTTTTTGTTTTGCCCGGCTGATGATACTCATTAGGTTTTCAAGCGGAAATGAAGCACGGGATTTTTTATTGATAGTAAAGTCGATGGCCAGCCAGAGACCGGTCCCTCGCACTTCACCCACGCTGGGGTGGTGTTCAAGCGTTTTCAATCCGTCAAGAAAGTAACGCCCCATTTTCTCGCTGTTTTCGACCAGGTTTTCAGTTTCCAGAATTTCGAGATTTCTCAGGCCCACTGCGCAGGCAACAGGGTGATTACCGTAGGTGTGCAGGTGGTTTAACACTTCGATCGGCTCCAGAACCTGATCCGAACATCCCACCGCTCCCAGTGGCACATAACCGCTGGTCAGACCTTTGGCCATGGTCATGATGTCCGGTTGAACGTCAAAATGTTCCGTCGCAAACATCCGCCCGGTACGGCCGAACCCGCAGATCACCTCGTCTATAACCAGTAAAATACCGTACTGATCGCAGATTTCCCGAATAAGCGGCCAATATTCAGCGGGAGGTTTATAAGCGCCAAACCCCTGCTGAATCGGCTCACCGATGAACATGGATATCTGTTCCGGCCCTTCAAATTCAATGATACGGGACAACTCCCGGGCACATGCCATATCACAGGCCGGATAACTCAGGTTGTGGGGGCAGCGATAACAATAGGGAGATTCGATAAAGGCCGAACCGGGAGCCAGCGGCTCCATCAACTGACGCATGGGCATTACAATCCCAAGAGCCCGAACGCCGATGCCGTTAACCCCGTGATAGGCACCGCGCCGGGACACAATTTTAAAGCGCCCCTGATCACCGCGATAGTAATGGTAATGCTTTGCGAGCTTCATCGCAGTTTCCACCGCCTCAGAGCCATCACATTCAAAAATAAACCGTTCGATTCCCGCTGGAGTGATTTCGGCCAGCCTGTCGGCCAGTTTCACTGCAGGGACATTGGCAAACCCCATGGGGGTGAAGTACGCCATCTGACACATCTGGTCATAACCCGCCTGTGCCAGTTCTTTGCGACCATAGCCGACATGGACAGGACGCGTGCCACCGGCTTCCAGATCGATATAACTGTTGCCGTCTTGGTCGAAAACACGCACCCCTTCTCCTTTGACAATGACATCGATCCCCTTGTGAACATCTTTTCTGCCGGTCCTATGCAGCATCAAATGGGAAGTTTTGTCGACTTTCTTGACTGATTTGGCCATTCCTGTTCTCCTTTATTAAAAAAACATAATAGGTTTAGGCAATCTTATGAAAGGATCATCTTGAATTTTTTCTTTCCTTTGATTCGATAAATTGTAAAATCTCTATCAATTGTTGCGATTGTATATGTACTGAACTTTTCAGCTAAATATACAAGACACGAATCGGCAAAATCCATTGGTAAATCACGATATTTTTCAGTTAAATCTTTTAATCTTTTGAAGTCATTATTTTCGATGTTATAAATTTCAACAGCTCCTCTGCTAATCCATTCTAAAAAATCAATTTGAGCATTTCGATTAAAATCCAATAAATGAAGTGTTTCTGTTATGGAAGCTATTGTTGTTATAAGAGGATATTTATTAAACTTAATAAAATTAACAGATACTTCATGATACTTATCTGAAGAATCAAATAACGCAATCAATGGACCAGAATCAATTAGGATTTTTTTCATCCTCTTTTTGCCACTATTTTATCCTTTAAAATTGCCTTTCTATCGGCAGATAAATTGTTACGTCCACTATAATATTTACCAAACAAATCTTGCCCAGTCTCCCAAGCATTTTGCTTTCCAAGCTTTCCAAGATATTCAAGGATACTTTTACGTATTAGATCTGATTTTGTGAGGCCAAGATTTTTTGCAGTATTGTTAACCGCCTGCTCTAAAGCTGGATCAAGTCTTAATGTAATCATTTTTCTCACCTCCGTATTACATATCGTAATACAAAAAAAATTAGGTGTCAAATAGTCTTTTTAGTTTTCATTATAGTGGCTTAACCTCAGGTGTACAATACTTTCGATTCATGGATGTTGTATTAAAATAACGTCGTGATTCGTCAATCTGAATTCCAAATGTCATGGCTGTGAATTCCTCGAATCATTCCTTGGGCAATGGAGTCTCCGCTATCCAGGCATTCAGATACAAATTCAAAGGCAGACCGGTAATTCAATAGATATCAGTTCTCTGGTGTCATCCGGATCAGCGTCAGGCACAACTTCGCCTTTCCATAAGCGGTTCTTTCAAAAAACTATGGCCTGAATTTTTTGATTTGAAGGTCTTTTAATACTTTATAATGTTTATCATTTGCAGTCAAAA
>JAOZRT010000116.1:7936-12675 GCA_029940035.1 Desulfobacterales bacterium | reverse complement strand
AGTTTTTGTTCTGTTACCATCGTTTTCCTCCAGGTTAGAAATTATTACTTCCTTCTCTATCTCCTTTAGAGGTTTTCCGATCGGCAACATGCTATAAGCATCGCCTCCTCCCGTTTTATTCAAATTTATTGCGTGAGGAAGCTCATTGGGTGTTATATACTCGCTCCTTGTTAGGATAACTGCTCGCTCTATCACATTTTCCAATTCTCGAACATTGCCTGGCCAAGCATAACGCATGAGCATATCTAAAGCCTCTGGATCGATGCCCTTTAACAGTCTGTGATTTTTTTCTGCATATTTTTTTATAAAATGGTCTGTCAGGATTGATATGTCTTGATGTCTTTTCTTCAGTGATGGAACCTCAACCTGTACAACGTTTAATCTATAATAAAGATCCTCACGGAAAAGGCCTTCCTCAATATACTCCTCTAATTTTTTATTTGTTGCTGCAATTATCCTGGTATCAACCTTAACCGTTTTGGTACCACCAACAGGTTCAAATTCCTGCTCCTGCAGTACACGTAATATTTTCGCCTGGGTTGCCGGAGCCATTTCTGCTATCTCATCCAAAAAGATAGACCCTTCATGTGCCAGTTGAAACCGGCCCATTTTTTTATTTATAGCTCCTGTAAAAGCACCCTTTTCATGCCCAAAAAGCTCACTCTCTAACAGATTTTCAGGGAGCGCTGCACAATTTACCTTAATGAAGGCATAATCCTTTCTGAGGCTGTTTTGGTGGATAGCGTTTGCAATCAACTCTTTTCCAGTACCACTTTCGCCTGTAATCAAAACATTTGCATCGGATGGAGATATGAGCGCTAACGTTTCAAACATTTTTTTCATTGCACTGCTTTTACCGATCATGCCAGACAGATCAAATCGATCGCCTATTCTCTCCTTAAGATAAATATTTTCCTGTTCAAGTTGCCGGTAGTTTATCGCCTTCTCAACGATTATTTTTAATTCGTCAATATCAATTGGCTTTGTTATATAATCAAAGGCTCCTAATTTTAAGGCCTGAACTGCGGTTTCTACCGTGGCATACGCCGTAATCATGATAACTGGGATACTTGGGCTGATATCCTTTATTTTACTGAATGCTTCGATACCACCGACGACCTTCATCTTAATGTCCATCAAAATTAAGCTGTAATATTGTTTTTCAACTAGCTCGATTGCTTTTTGCCCATCATCTGCTTCATGGATATCATAGCCCTCTTCTGTCAGAACAGCCTTTATCATTTCACGATGAGCATTGTCGTCATCTACAACTAATATATTTAATTTCATATTGAGCACCTATTCTATCTGTCATTTTTTCAAGTGGGTTAATGACACCTGAAAATATATATACAAATATCGTTTTATGTTGCGATTGGTAAATTTATAGTAAATATGCTTCCCTTATCTCTATTTAAAGGAGGACTTGCAACCGAAATGGTGCCGCCATGATTGTCCACAATCTTCTTTACAATTGCGAGCCCTAAACCGGTTCCCTTTTCTCGTGTGGTAAGAAACGGATCGAATATTTTCTTCTTAAGCTTATTTGGTACGCCACTACCGTTATCCTCAACCTCAATAATTAAGTTTTTCCCCGAATTAATCAAACCGGCATGTAATTTTATATCCCCTTGTTCATCAACTGCGTTAAGTGCATTAATTAGAAGGTTTAAAAGCATCTGGGTAATTTGATTTTCGTCTAATGTAACTGATTTTAATTCCGTGCTACAGCTATACTCCACCGCAACATTTTTTTCTTTGGCATCTACCGTTACCAGGCTAACAACATGGTTCAGCAAGCTTTCTACATCAGTGAGGGATGGTACCACACTCATTGGCCGTGCAAATGTCAATAAATCATTAACCACACCATTTATGCGATCTACTTCTTTTACCATCATTTTTGAATATTTGCTTTGTTGTGTTCCCTCTTCAAAGGATTTGCCAAGAAACTGGGCAAAACCCTTTATGGAGCTTAACGGGTTCCTAATTTCATGGGCAACGCTGGCGGCTAAACTGCCAACCATTGCAAGTTTTTCGGTCCTGTGAACCCTTTCTTGAAGTTCTTTTATCTCGCTTAAATCCCTGATCAATATCACAGCGCCTTTGTAATATTTGTTATCAGACTCAATTGGCGTACTGCTCCATGATAGAGGAACAGAATCCCCTGATTTATTTATATACATAACTTCACGGTCAAAATTTTTCTGATTATTTTTTAATGTTTCGTCTATTCCAGTTTTTTCAAAACTTATGATATTTCTAAGATCTTTATCATCAGCAATTTCAGGTTCAGTGATATCCAACAATTTCAATGCAATCTGGTTATAAGAAATAATTTTGCCTTTTATATCGATACTTATAAGGCCGTTTGCCAAATTTGATACCAGTTGCTGAGTATAATCACGTGTCTGGTTAAGAGTTTTATCAACCAGATAATAATTTTGGATTACAAATATAAAAAATAGGGTTCCTGTTCCTAAGGCCACAACAATTGCTGCCATTATCAATGCGTGCTGCACATCGCTTTTTCGCGCTATTTCAAACTGCTTCATGCTTAAGCCTACTACGATTGATGTATCTTTGTGAATATGTGTTTTCATCTTGCCTTGCTGCATCATTGGCGAGGTGGAATAATCAGGTGTGAATTTTTTTGATATTTCGAATATCTTTAACCCACCATTTCCAATTGGTTTAGTAATACGATTTTTTATTTCGTCTTTATTTTTAAATGCCGGGTTCCACATTGAAACGTCATCTTGAACTGCTGGCTCCGAGACATGCCCTATATTTCCATTTCCATCTACCAGATATATATACTCAACATCTTCAAGTTTGCCTATTTCAATAATAAGATTCTCAAATTCATCCTCGCCCCACATTGGCATAAGCCTTCCAGCTCGCTCTCCAGCTTCTAAAACCTTTATCAGCATAGTTCCTTGTCGTGATAAATAGTCCATTTGCTTTATTTTTTCATTATGAAGGTTTTTATAGGTTGAAATGCTGATAGTTAATAGCAATAAAGCCGCAATACCAACGATTGTTAGAGCCGGAACGTACATCCGTTTGGAAGGAAAAAGTTTCATTTTATTTAGTTACCATATAATTTATATGCAATCATTTTTTCTTAATGTTTCAAATTGTTATCCATATTTTATAATAATCTACTTTATTCATTCCCTAAAGACCACCGTAAGTTTCAGAGGATTACCACAAAACAATTTCAAGACCTTATTATTCATAATTCTCATCGACTCTCTCTATTCTTCATGTCCAAAAAGTTTCCAGCCTTTTTCTTCAATCAGTTTTTCCTTAGGCTCAATCTTTACCAATGCAAAGGGGGTGCCAATCTTTTTTGCCTTGAATGCATACTTTTGTAACTCCTTAATTGTTCAGGTTTTTTAAACTTGTTTGTTCCAATGGAACAAGATTAAAGCCTTAAACAATTTTTATTGTCTTCTAAAAAGTGCGCAATTTTTATGCACTTATTCCCTAAAATTTTAAAAGAGTGAGAAAATATCGATCAGATTCTAAAGAATTAAAATTAGAGTCATCCATCTGCAAATTTTCTGATATTCACGGAAAACACAGGATTACGTGAAATGTTGGCCTACTTTTCAGATTAATTTCTTTGTTGTTTTATTTTTGACAGCATTAAAAGAGAACAAATTGGGACTGTTGGTGGGTTTTCGCATCATACCTTTGATTTTTTTAACGAATCCTTTGCATTCTCTTCTTTACTAAATAAAACAGATATGCCAATTACTATGCTGTAATTATTACCATATCTGTTCTTGCTGGCTCTTTTTTCAAATTAATTTACCCTTTCTCTAAATGAAAATCGTTTAGTGCGCATTTATTACGCACTAAAACCATATTCTATCAAATTTAAGCGTATATATTTCGCGCTAATAATCTACATTACCACAAATGAAATCATAACTACCTGTAATTAAGGAGGTTTATATGTTGGCACCCATCTTGCTGTACGAACTTACATATCCAAGCGTAACTACACGATATTTAAACCTTCGGCAATTACTAAAACATAATTTTAAAATAGATGAAGGATTCTTTATGAACACAAATACACCCTCTCAAGGAAATGTAATTGCCTTTGAAAGAGCTGACATATTAAAGGGAGCAATATTTCTCTTAATAATCCTTTTTATGTTGGTTACGATATCCCCACTAAGGGCTGAATCCGAAAATGGTATTGAAGAAGAAAAGTTCTTCCTGCCCAACGAATCTGTTACTATCGGTGACCTTGTTCAGTATGCCTATCAGAATAATCCTTCAATTGTTGAAGCTCGTGAAGATTGGAAAGCATCTATTGAACAATACCGTGTATCAGAAGGTTACCCCGACCCACAGCTAAAGTTTTCATATTTTATTGATCCAATTGAGACGCGTTTAGGCCCCCAGGATTGGAATGCAACATTATCACAAAAAATTCCGTTTCCTGGAAGGCTGTCAAAAGCTGGTGAGGTTGCGATGGCAGATGCAGAAATCGCCCGGCTTCAGTTTGACAAAGCAATAAGAGATGTCATCGTTGCCACCCGCGAGTCATTTTATGAGCTTTACTATATTAGAAAAGCCAAAATTATTATCGGAAAGAATGAAGATCTACTGGATCATATGCGCAAGATATCTGAAACAGAGTACGCTCAAAATCGAGCTCTCCTTCTTGATGTTGTAAAGGACCATGGGGGAAGCGTGCACTCTGGTTGTGGAATTGG
>JAOZRT010000116.1:0-7926 GCA_029940035.1 Desulfobacterales bacterium | reverse complement strand
CCAAATCGCTCAGCTTAAATTTGACGCCCTATTAATGGACGATCTTGAAATTACCGAAATTACAAATCTTAATGGGCTGCTAAACCGGCCACCTGATGATCCGATCGGAACCATCGTGGTTGATGAGTATTCTCCAATAGTCTTTAGCCTGGATGAGATCTACAAAATGGCTGAAGAATATCAACAAGAAATATTAATGGCTGCGGTTGGCATTAAAAAGGCAGAAGCTAATGCCTCTCTTGCACGTTATAAGAATTATCCGGATTTCAATCTTGGGGTCTTTTATGCAGGCATCGGTGATCCTGACGTTGCAAACCCGCCAAGCGATGCAGGAAAGGATGCTCTTGGTATCCAGGCAGGTATATCGATACCGCTTTGGGCAGGTAAAAATAAAAGCCGAGTGAATAAGGCCCTGGCCCAAAAAAGAAAAGCCAAGGCAACAAAAACAAGGCGAATAAACGAAACTCAGACAAAAATAAGAGCCAATTATTTCAGGTTAAGGAATTCCGATAGGCTTATTAGGCTATATGGCGAAGAGTTAATTCCACAGGCCGCAAGATCAATACAATTAGCTGAAACCTGGGTCCAGGAAGGGGAATCTTCATTTAGCGATTTTATTGAAGCACAATCCGTTTGGTATAATTTTCAGCTTACATTTGTAAGAGCAAAAGCTGACTATGGTAAATATCTAGCCAGAATTGAAAGACTGGTTGGCAG
This sequence comes from Desulfobacterales bacterium, assembly GCA_029940035.1. Classification (GTDB taxonomy): domain Bacteria; phylum Desulfobacterota; class Desulfobacteria; order Desulfobacterales; family B30-G6; genus JAJDNW01. The sequence continues at coordinate 7,209 of JAOZRT010000116.1, read as the reverse complement.
AAGCCTTACGGAATATGTCAACGTTTCACCAGAAGCATACGGAAAGGAATAAAAATGAAAAAAATCATTATTACATTATTTTTCATAATATCTGTTAGCGCTGGTGTTTCAACTGCTAATTATAAAGATATGATAGAAGATTATGATTCATACCAGCCTCCAAGCTATTATGACAGCCAGATAAAAACCAAACAACTTTTCAAACCTGAGTTGTCCCATGGCAGCTTCAAGGAAGACCTGCAGTTAGTCGATGAAATTAAATCCCGGTGGGTATTCTCTGTTGAAACAACGATAGATGAATCACCCTTTCTAAAAATTAACGAAAAGTTAATGTTACAGCTTAAAAGCGTCGCAATCGATGATGACGCAACACATAAAGAAATTTCTAAATCAATTTCACTTGATGCCCTGGAAACTTTGGTATTCCTTAGGAACCCTGCAATAAAAGCTGCTGAGAAACAATTTATTGCATCAACAGAGCAGTTCAGCCAGGTCGCTAATTTAGACGAAATTCTTCGCCAGTATAGTGCATTCACTGAAGGAGTAAAAACGGGTATTGGTCCTATGAAAGGTCGTGATCCGATAGAACTGAAATTTCCCTATCCTGGTGTTATGTCAATTAAAACTCAAATCGTTAACAAATCAGTTGAGATAGCGAAAGAAGATTTTGAGATAACACGTCGTGAGGTTATCACTGAGGCTCGAAAAGCGTACTGGAATTTACAATATTTACATCGTGCATATTCTATCATGGATGAAACATTGTCTCTTTTAACTCACCTTGAAGGTGCTGCAACTTCACGTTATGAGACCGGAAAAACCAGCTATCAAGATGTTGTAAAAATCCGAATTAATAAAGAAACCCTGATAGAAGATTTATATTCATTAAAACAAAGACAGCGAAATGTTGAGTTCAAGATTATCGAACTTCTTAATCTTTCACCGAACCTTAAAATTGGTCGTCCAAAGGTTCAACCATTTACAAAAGATGCGCCTAAACTTGATAAATTATTTCAACTCGCCAACCAAAGACGGCAGGAACTGAGGATATTAAGGGCAAACATCGTAAAAATGGAGAGTATGGTTACGCTAGGTGAAACCATGATCACTCCTCGTTACACACTTAATTTGTCTCTATATAAAGATGAAGCGATAAATCAGGTAGGGACATCCAGGGTAAAAGAGCCTTTTGCTGTTTCTACCACCAGCGATACAGGTGCCGGTCTTCCCAAATCGCCTTGGTATGGGACCAATGATGCCTACTTGCGCGAAACCAGAATAAGAATATCTGCCCTCAAAGAAAAATTAAAAATGGCCGAAGCGAAAACCAACACCATTGTTAGAGAAGCCTGGTATGAACTTGATCGTGCAATACGTGAAGAATCTTTATATGCAACAACGGTAGTAGAACTCTCCCAAACATCCCTTGAAGTGTCAACAAGAGCTTATGAATCGGGAAAAATTGCCTTTGCAGATGTGATTACGTCCTATGACTCCTGGCTCAAAGCGAATTTGGCATTGCAGAAAAAAAGAAGCAACATTGGAATTTCAAACGCAGAACTGAAACGTCGTGTGGGTACCAATGCAATACAATTATAGACCATAAACCTTATTTGAAAGGTGTACTTGTTATGAAAAAATTATCTAACTCAATTATGATCTTATTTTTAGGGTCAATCATCGTATTTGCCTTGAGTACGTATCCAATTTTTGGTCGAAATTCCAATCACGCCTTTGCTAAAGAAGATCTCAAAGCTGGCATGATAGATCCCAAAACAGGTAAAAAAATTAAATACTGGGTTGCTCCTATGGACCCAAAATATGTGCGTGATGAACCTGGCAAATCGCCTATGGGTATGGATCTTGTCCCTGTGTATGAAGATGAAGGGGGAGAAAAAGAACCGGCATCAACCATTCGAATTGATCCTGTCACCGTCCAAAATATGGGGCTGAGGCTTGGAAGCGTAGAGAAAAAAAAGCTCTCAAAATACATCCGTGCCTATGGCAGTGTAGTCTACAACGAAACAAAGGTTTACACCGTTAACATAAAATTTAATGGATGGATTGAAAAGCTTCATATCGATTTTCTTGGCGAGCATGTTGAAAAAGGCCAGGCGCTATTTGAAATATACAGCCCGGATCTTTTTGCAGCACAGCAGGAATATTTGTCAGCCTATCTGCAATATAAATCCCTATCACCTAAAGCGTCTAAAAACGTAGAAAATAGCGCCAAAGGGCTAATGAAAGCAGCACGAACAAGACTGACATACTGGGACCTTGATGATGAGCAGATCAGGGATATTGAAAAAAATGGTGAAATAAAAAAAACACTAACTGTTTATTCCCCGGCAACAGGTGTTGTTATCAAAAAGAATGCCTTTGAGGGGCATTATGTCAAGGCTGGCGTTCATCAATTTGAAATCGCGGATCTCTCAGATGTATGGGTCGAGGTTGACATCTACGAATATGAATTGTCTTGGGTAAAAAGCGGAATGCCTGCAGACATGGAATTGGCCTATATCCCTGGCAAACTGTTCAAAGGTGAAGTGCTATTTATTTATCCTTATCTAAATACCAAGACTCGAACAGCACAACTTCGTTTAGCCTTTAAAAACCCCGAGCTTGAGTTAAAACCTGGCATGTATGCAAATATTTATTTGAAATCGGAATTGCCAGATGAAGTTTTGGTAATCCCCCAGGAAGCGGTAATCGATAGCGGAGTCCGCAAAGTCGTATTCGTCTCTCTTGGCAAAGGCAAATTTCAACCACGTGATGTCAAATTAGGCGCTGAAGGAAACAATAATGAGTTTCAAGTTTTAGAGGGTTTGACTGAAGGAGAGAAAATTGTTCTCTCGGGACAGTTTCTGCTCGATTCTGAAAGTCGCCTCAGAGAAGCCATTCAGAAGATGCTTGATGCAAAAATGGGTAAAGATTCATCAAGTGAATCAAGTGCTGATGATATGGAAATGGATGATTTAGAAATGAAATCAGATGATGAGCTTGACATGTCAGATATGAAAATGGATGAAGATAGCAAGGGAATCCAAGCACCTGCAGAAAGTACCGAGTAGAATATTTTTATGGTAAAGGATTAACAAAATGATTGAAAAAATAATTGAACTCTCCATTAAAAATAAATTCCTCGTCATCCTGGCTACAATTTTTTTTATTATAGCAGGAATTTATGCAGCCATCAAAACACCCCTTGATGCGATCCCGGATCTTTCAGATGTTCAAGTGATCATCTTCACAGAATACCCTGGTCAAGCACCTCAGGTTGTTGAAGATCAGGTAACCTACCCATTAACGACAGCAATGCTATCGGTTCCTTTTGCAAAGGTTGTTAGGGGGTACTCTTTTTTCGGATTGTCTTTTGTTTATATAATTTTTGATGATGGCACTGATCTTTACTGGGCCAGAAGCCGTGTTCTTGAATACTTAAATTTTGTAGCAGGACGCCTACCTCAAGGTGTAACCCCTTCCCTTGGACCTGATGCAACAGGTGTTGGTTGGGTTTATGAATATGTCCTTGAAAGCGACAAACATGATTTATCGCAGTTAAGATCCCTGCAGGACTGGTTTTTACGATATGAGTTAGCGAGTGTCCCTGGTGTTTCTGAAGTTGCTTCGATCGGCGGGTTTGTCAAACAATATCAGGTGATCGTAGATCCTAATAAGCTGCGGGCTTACAACATGCCACTTCAAAAAATTAGAAAAGCGATTCAGCGAAGTAATAATGATGTTGGTGGCAAGTTAGTCGAGATGGGTGAAACAGAGTTTATGGTCAGGGGACTTGGCTATATTAAAGGTGTGGAGGATCTTTATAATATCGCTCTGGATGTTGATGACAGAGGGACACCCATTCTTCTTAGGAATGTTGCCAACATAAAGATTGGTCCTGAGTTAAGACGCGGTGTTGCCGACTTAAATGGAACAGGAGAAGTTGTGGGTGGTGTTGTCATCATGCGGTTTGGCGAAAACGCACTTGAAGTTATCCAAAATGTTAAAAAGCGCCTATCTGAATTGGAATCAGGTCTTCCTGAGGGCGTAAAAATACGAAGTGTATACGACCGATCTTCTCTTATTTTGAGAGCTGTAAACAATCTTAAAAATACCCTTATTGAAGAAAGCATTATCGTTGCCCTTGTTTGCATTGTTTTTCTGTTCCATTTTCGAAGTGCGCTTGTCGGTATATTTACGCTGCCAATTGGAGTTTTCATCAGCTTGACCATAATGGAAAGACAAGGAATTAATGCAAATATTATGAGCCTTGGTGGTATTGCCATCGCAATTGGAGCTATGGTGGATGCTGCAATCGTGATGATCGAAAATGCGCACAAACACATCGAAAAATACGGCGATACAAAACCTCACTGGGAGCTGATCTCCGATGCCTCAAAAGAGGTTGGACCAGCTCTTTTTTTCTCTTTGCTCATCATCGCAATCAGCTTTTTTCCGGTCTTTACCTTGGAAGCACAGGAGGGCCGTCTCTTCAGACCCCTGGCCTATACAAAGACATACGCGATGATGGGGTCTGCTCTTTTGGCTATTACCGTTGTACCTATTCTTATGGGATACATGATTCGCGGTAAAATCAGGCCTGAGCACAAAAACCCTGTAAATAGATTTTTGATCTGGATTTATCACCCGATAATCAAGTTTGTATTGAAGGCAAAACTCCTGGTGATTGCAGGCTCTATCGTGGTTCTTGCCGTGACATACATTCCCTGGAAAAATATCGGGTCTGAATTTATGCCGCCTTTAAATGAAGGAGATCTTTTATATATGCCGACAACCCTGCCGGGTATTTCCATCACCAAGGCAAAGGAGCTGCTACAGCAAACCGATCGAATTATCGCAACCTTTCCCGAAGTGCACCATGTGTTTGGAAAAGTAGGAAGGGCTGAGACCGCGACTGATCCGGCCCCTCTCTCGATGATTGAAACAACAATTATGTTAAAACCTGAATCCGAATGGCGAGAAGGTATGACTATTCAAAAGCTTATCGATGATCTTGATAAAGCCATTCAATTCCCGGGTCTTACCAATGCCTGGACAATGCCGATCAAAACACGCATCGATATGTTATCTACGGGGATTAAAACACCTGTTGGCATCAAGATAATGGGTGAGGATCTTCAGGTATTAAGTGATATTGGAGAACAAGTTGAGGCTATTGTGCGTGATATTCCAGGTACGCTTAGCGTGTACGCAGAACGTGTGACCGGAGGAAATTTTCTTGATTACAATATTAAGCGAGATGAAATTGCACGTTATGGTTTAACAGTTGGGGATGTCCAGGACATCATCATGTCCGCTGTCGGTGGTATGAATGTAACGCAGACCGTTGAAGGGCTTGAAAGATATCCCGTTAATTTAAGATATGGCTCTGAGCTTAGGGATTCTCCGGAAAAATTAAGAAGAATATTGGTGCCCACACAGACTGGCGCACAAGTGCCTATAGCGCAGCTCGCAGATATAAGCATTGTAAAAGGGCCACCTGTTATCAAAAGCGAGAATGCACGAAACAATGCATGGGTTTATATTGATCTGAAAGGTATTGACGTAGGTACATACGTTAAAAATGCTCAGGTCGTTGTCAAAGAAAAGATTAAACTGCCACCTGGGTATAGTTTAGTCTGGAGCGGCCAGTACGAATACATGGTAAGAGCGCAGCAGCGATTAAGGATTGTTGTACCGATGACCCTGCTCATCATTTTTCTCCTTTTATATTTTAATTTTAAAAATATTTCTGAGGTCCTCATTATTATGCTGAGCGTGCCGTTCTCTCTGACAGGGGGACTGTGGCTGATGTATATCCTTGGCTACAATATGAGCGTTGCTGTCGGTGTCGGATTTATTGCACTGGCTGGGGTTGCGGCAGAAACGGGTGTGGTCATGCTCATTTATTTGGATATTTCATATAAAGATTTTAAGGAGCGTTATGGAGAATCATTTAATAGAAAACATTTAAGCGAGGCAATTGAGGAGGGCGCAGCCCTAAGAGTCCGGCCAAAAATGATGACGGTCGTGGCCATCATGTCAGGTCTTATGCCGATTATGTGGAGCCATGGTGCAGGATCACAAGTGATGAAGCGCATTGCGGCCCCGATGATTGGCGGAATGGTAAGCGCCACAATATTAACCCTTATTGTGGTTCCTGCAATATACGGAATTGTAAAGGGTTGGAAACTGAAAGATTAGGCAGTTAACAAACAAAAACTTAAATTGATACGGAGGACAAAATGAAAAAACTTATAGCGTTGATATGTAGCATATTTCTTTTAAATCTGACGGTGGCCATAGCCACTGAGGATACTCATACAGGCCATGATATGACTGAAATGGAGGAAACTTCGAATACGAAAGGCGAGGCCTTCAAGCATGAAGCTGTTGTAGATGGAGTGCGGGCAGAATTTCAGGTAATGAGTCTGGCCAGCATGAATTTGTCTGATGAAAGTGGCGCAACCCATCATATAATGGCAAAATTTATCGATGAAGCTGGCAACGAGCAGATTCAACAGGCAGTGGGTAAAATTAAGGTTATCAGCCCAAGTAAAAAAGAGCAGATAAAAGATGTTGAAAATTATAACGGGATTTTTGCGGCAAATTTCATGTTCATGGAAAAAGGCAAGTATGGTGTAATTTGCCTGATAAAAGTCGATGGACAGAAGAAATTGTTTAAATTCTGGTATACGCATAATGGATAATTTATAAATAGGAATGCCTGCCGTGTAACAACACGGCAGGCATCTTTAAAGATATGAGCGAAACAATCCAAAAAATAGAACCTATCCGAATGAAAATAATTTCTATCGTTTTATTAACGGTTGTAATTTCCATTTTTCATTACAGTGCCAGTCAAGGGAATATGCAGCTGCATATGTTGCACAAAGAATTGTATTTTTTCCCTATTCTCATGGCAGCTTTCTGGTTCGGGCTAAAAATTGGTGTTTTAACATCCATTGTGGTCAGTGTTATTTATACACCACAAATATTTTTGTACGGTGATATAAACAACGCATGGGTGACTGTTTTATCCCAGCTTTTAATATTTAATCTTGTCAGCATCATCTTGGGATTGATGGTCGATAGAGAAAGAAAAAAACGGAAGGAACGTGATTTTATCAGTGACACATTCGGCAAATATGTCGATGACAAAGTGCGGGATGAAATATTATCTAAACGAGTCTCATTAGATGGTGAATT
>JAOZRT010000442.1 GCA_029940035.1 Desulfobacterales bacterium | reverse complement strand
AAAAAGGCCTCACCATCGTGATGGTATCCCACGATATCAACCTGGCGGCCATGTACGGTAACCGCCTCATGCTGCTCAAAAATGGACGAATTGTCAAAATGGGCCTGCCTGGCGATGTACTCACCTTTAAAACCCTGGAAGAAGCTTACGAGTGCCCTCTTCTGGTGGATGAAAGCCCACTAGGGAATTGTCAGCGGGTAACCCTGGTGCCCCGGAAATTTATCAATGAGGATTTACAGGCCCTGGCCCAAAAGAATCGGGGGTAATATTGCTTTATAAGTGGTCATATCAACATAGTAGAATCAGTAACATATTGCCGATAAATGGGTTATTGCCACAAAAATCGGTAATATATTACTATTTATAGCATTTTGCTTGACTCGTAATTTAATTAGCAATATATTGCTGATTGACACAACGAATGGAGGTTGATCAGCAAGAAATGTCTTATAACATCGAATTCTCAGTAGCAACGAGTGATCAGATCGAAGCCGCCCTCTGCAAGCGCTTGGAAAGCATAAGACTTTCCCGTAACATAACCCAAACACAACTCGCTGAGGAAGCCGGCATCTCACCAAGAACCATCGGTCGGCTTGAAAAGGGCCAAGGTGTTTCCATGGATACATTTATCAGGATTATGATGGCGCTTAGCATACAACAAAGCCTTGAAGCCCTACTGCCGGATCCGACTGTGAGGCCAATCGAACGCGTCGGCATGGGTGCCGGAGAGCGTAAGCGCGCACGTCCTACTAAATTTACTGATAAACACCCAACTTGGTCGTGGGGTAACAGCGAGGACGATGATGAATAATGATGCACGCGTCGTTCTCTGGGGTAGTGTAATCGGTGCTGTCACTTGGCTTGAAGACAGGGAGATCGGGGTCTTCCAATACGCGCCTGACTTCCTGCGCAGCGGTATTCAGTTGGCACCGCTCATGATGCCGCTTGGCGAATTCCCCTATGAGTTCCCGGCGCTTGCACGGAACACCTTCAAAGGGCTGCCGGGATTGGTTGCAGACTCACTTCCAGACAAATACGGTAATGCGATCATTGATGAATGGCTTGCTTCCCGGGGACGAACCGCAGCAAGTTTCCATCCGGTGGAGCGCCTCTGCTATGTCGGCAGTCGCGGCATGGGGGCTCTCGAGTTCCAGCCGACCACAATCGGACCACCAACCAGCAAGCGCACAGTTGAGGTCGCAAGCCTCGTCGACCTGGCAAACCAGATCCTTGACGAGCGCGCCAGACTCGGCGGCGTCTTCTCCGATGACGACGGCCGAGAAGCAATCAATGATATTCTCCGAGTCGGGACCTCAGCTGGCGGAGCCAGGGCTAAGGCGATTCTCGCCTGGAATCAAGAAACCAACGAATTACGGTCAGGCCAAGTCGATGCTGGAGCGGGCTTTGAGTATTGGCTAATGAAATTTGATGGAATCACCAGCAGTAGCGATACAGAAGTCGCCACCCCGAAAGGCTACGGTAAGATCGAGTATGCTTATCACCTAATGGCCGTCCAGGCGGGCATCAAGATGACGACGTGCCGCCTTCATCACGAAGGTGGCCGTAGCCACTTCATGACGAAGAGGTTTGATAGGTCTGCGAACGGTGGGAAATGGCACATGCAGTCCCTGGGGGCTATTGCTCACTATGACTACAGGCAACCTGCGAGCTATTCGTACGAGCAGGCGATCCAAGTCATTCGGCGGATGGGACTCCCTCGAAAGGACATGGATCAGCAGGTGCTGCGCGCCATTTTCAATGTAGTCGGTCGCAATTGTGATGATCACGTCAAGAACATAGCCTTCCTCATGAATCGACGGGGTGAATGGCGCCTGTCACCTGCGTTCGACATCTCCTATGCGTGGAACCCCAGTGGCGAGTGGACGAGTCGGCACCAGATGAGCGTGAACGGTAAGCGAGATGGGTTTAAGCGTGAGGACTTGCTCGCCCTCGCCAAGGCGGCTGACATCAAGAAGGCACGCGCAGAACAGATGGTTCAACGCGTCATTGAAGCCGTGCGCCGTTGGCCAGACTTCGCCGGAGAAGCCGGAATTAACGATGAACAGGTTAAGAAAATACAGGCCAGTCTCCCCACAAGCCTATGATCCGCTTTGTGAGACTACCACAGCATTCGATGTAACCAACAAACGGCGTAAATCCCGCAAGACTGAAAGGAGTGGAAACATGAATATTCTCGCCATTAATTCCAGCCCCCGCACTGGAAATCAGAGTAAAACCGAACTGATGCTCAACCATCTCATCGATGGCATGCGTGAAGCCGGCGCAGATGTGGAAACGGTGAACCTGCGGGAGAAAAACGTCAAGAACTGCATCGGCTGCTTCACGTGCTGGACGAAAACCCCGGGCCAGTGTCTTCTTAAAGACGATATGACAGAGGAACTTTTCCCCAAATGGCTCAAGGCCGATCTTGTCATCTACGCCACACCCCTTTACTACCACACCATGAATGGGGTCATGAGTTTATTCCTGGAGCGCACCCTCCCGGCCATCCAGCCCTTCTTTGAGAAAGCTGATGACGGCAAGATATCCCATCCCGTAAGATTCAAGATCCCGGCAGCCGTCTGGCTATCCGTTTGCGGATTCCCGGATGAATCGGAGTTTGATGTGCTTTCGCATTATTTGAATCATACAGAGCATAAAGATACAACGCTCGTGGCTGAAATCTACCGGACTGCTGCCGAATCCCTGACCAATCCTTTTGTGAAAGAAAAAGCAGCGGATGTACTGAATGCAACAACGGAAGCAGGGAGAGAATTGGTTAAAACCATGAAAATCTCTCCTGAGACGATGGCGAGAATCAGGCAGCCCCTTGAAGATCCAACGGTTTTTGCCGAAACGGCCAACCTTTTCTGGAAAACCTGTATTGCTGAAGGGGTGACACCCAAACAGTTTGAAGAGAAAAACATGGTTCCGCGTCCTGATTCCCTTGAAAGTTTCATGTTGCTTTTTCCTTTTGGCCTTAATGCTGATGCAGCCGGCGACCGAAAGGTCATCATGCAGATAAACTTTTCAGGAGAAGTGGCGGGTTCATGCTTTTTCAATATTGGCAAGGGCAAAATAAATTCACAGAAAGGCACCAGTGAAAAGCCGGACATCGCGATCGACACCCCATTCACCGTGTGGATGGATATCATGACCGGAAAGGCAGACGGTCAGCAGATGTTCATGGAGCAGAAGTACACAGTAAACGGCGACATACCGTTAATGATACAGCTGCTCGATAAGGAGGCCGACACGTAACAACCTCCCTCACTAATCTGTAGCGTTTCTACCCCCTCTTGATTTAATCAATTTGAAAATCCGCCACCCTTGTACATATTTCAACCGCCAAAGAGAAAACGACATCAAGCGCCAGATGTTCAATAA
>JAOZRT010000115.1:4448-12723 GCA_029940035.1 Desulfobacterales bacterium | reverse complement strand
GGTAGAACCTTTTCAATTCTCACCGGCTGAGCCGGTGGCTTATGAAGGGAGTTAGGAAAAAAAGGAGAGGAACAAAATGAGCATCAAACATAGAATTTTTCTGATGATGATTGCAGCTGTCCTTACCATGCCTTCGGTTGTATTTTCATGGTCCTCCGACACCAGCGTCAATACACCCATCGCAGTTGCCACAGATGACCAAGCGTCAGCTGTTATGGTTGAAGACGGTGCCGGCGGCGCAATTATCGCCTGGACGGATTATCGCAATTCGGATGACAGGGATATTTATGCACAACGCGTTGACGCCACAGGTGCTGTTCAATGGACAATAAATGGCGTAGCCGTGAGCACAGCCCCAGACTCACAGTATAGTATTCATATGGTTAGTGATGGTAATGGTGGCGCATTTATAGCCTGGTCAGACAAGCGTAGCGGCAGCCTCCAGCTTTTCGTGCAACGAATTGCCGGAAATGGTGTCGCCCAATGGGCATCTAATGGTGTTCTTGTTGCTGCGACGCCACATTCATATCATTATCTGGACTTAATCGGTGACGGTGACGGAGGGGTTTTTCTGGTCTGGAAAGATTCAGCCGGCGGTGCTTATATTCAACAGATAAATGCTGTCGGTGAGTTTCAGCGGACCGGCGGGGGCGAACTTATTGCGATGGGCGCCCCATCGATCACATCTGATGGCAGCGGTGGTGCCATTGTCAACTGGGGGGAGTATGCGCAACGATATAATGTAAATGGTGAAATTCAGTGGGCAGACGGCGGAGTATTGGTTACTGCGGATACAGATCTAACTCGTGGAGGTTACGATATTGTCAGTGATGGTGCCGGCGGTGCCATCATTTTTTTGGAAAGGTATGATACGGGATTTAGTTATTATGTTCAAAAAATCAATGCCGCCGGTGAGATTCAATGGCCGGAAGACGTGTGGCTGACCAGTGACCTTAACTCCATAAGCGACACAAGGCCCATGTTCATCAGCGATGGGCAGGGCGGCGCACTCGTCTCCTGGTGGGTGTACAGAGAAAATAATGTACCCTTTGATCCGAATGAACTGGCCATTTACGTGCAAGGGGTGGATACAGACGGCAATTTACGATGGTCACCCGACGGACTTTTGGTTGGACATAGGCCCTATGGGAGTGGGCGTGATAGGGTTCCAATTATCAGTGACAATGCCGGTGGTTTCATCGCTACATGGGCGATATTGGACGGCAATTATATTGGTGATATTTATGCACAGCATTTCAATACGGAGGGACTTCCCCAGTGGGGAACAGACCCTGTTGCAATATGCACGAATCCAGCCAATCAGGTAAATCCGGCTATTGCCGGCGATGGTTCTGGCGGTGCCATTTTTGTCTGGATGGACTACCGCAATGGAGATGACGATGAGGATCTCTATGCCCATAAAATTTCTGCCGATGGTGGTTCAGCCGGCATACAAACACCATCCAACGTTTCACCACTAGATGGTGCCTACATTGATGTAACGCCTACCCTGGGTGCGTCGGTGTTTGTCGATGATTCAGGCCTTCTCGGTCATGCCGCATCTCAATGGCGTATTAATAATACCGGCACGGTGACACCTGAAACGCCTGAACAGGCCACCTCCGGTGACGAGAGTTACTTCACCTACCAACTGCCATTTACCTTTATTTTCTTCGAAAGAAATATCACCTCCATTTCCGTGAATACCAACGGGCTCATCGAGCTGTTGGAAGACGGCGAAACCGATTATGCAAATAGTCGGTATGCGACGCATTTTGATGGTGAGCATATCGACAATATGGATGCCATCTTTGCCGCCAACGATGATCTTGATTTAATCAACGGCTACCTGCGTTTATACAACGCAGGTACGCATGTGGTCATTGAATGGTATGGCGATACCTATCTTGATGCTGATGCTGACCCTAATTATCCTGACGTTACAAATTCCATGCTCTTCCAGGTCGTGCTACACCAGGACGGAAAGATAATCTGGAATTTCAGCCAACTGGATTTTATCGAGTTTGAATATGACATGTATTCCGGCGTGTACCCCAACGGGGGCTCTGAAATCAGCATGATTAGCGGCAGCCTGGCGGATATCACCACCCCTTCAGCCTTTGAGTTCAACCCTGTCACCAGGGCGATTACGCCTGCGACCTATAACTGGTTTGTGCCACAGCCGGTGATCTACGATTCCGGCGAGAGCACCGATCTATTATCACATCTGGTACCGGGCACCGTGGTGCTGGAAGACGCGGTGACCTATTACTGGGGAGTCCGCCACATGGGCGACAACAATGAATGGTCATTGTGGAGCACCCCCACGAGTTTCATTGCCGATCTTTTGCCGCCTGCAGTCTCGTCCACTGTGCCGGCAGACGCGGGCATCGATATTGCCGTCAATACTGTCATCAGTGCGACTTTCAGCAAAGATATGGATGTCAACAGCATAGGTGGATCCAGTTTCACACTGACTGGACCGGATGGAAGTGTCGCGGGAACGGTGAGTTACGATGCCATGACAGCAAGCTTTACACCCCTCAGTGATCTATCTTTCAATACATCCTACACGGCAACCATCACGGCGAGTGTGACCGATACGCTCGGCAGACATTTGGCTCTACCCGAGGTCTGGGGTTTTAAGACCGGTTTAGAAGCCGACCTGACATCACCGGATGTTGAAACCGTTTTACCGACAGGTTTGGAACTGGTTGCCATCGATATCGGTTCAATCAGTGCCACTTTCAGTGAGTCCATCAATGCGGCGACTGTGAATGGAACCAGTCTTACATTGACAAGTTCCGCAGGAGCCGTGGCTGGTACCGTGAGCTACGATGCAGCCACCAAAACCGCACGGTTCGATCCCGACGCATTGTTCACATACAGTACGGAGTATACCGTAACGATCACGACTGCCATACAGGACAATGCGGGTAATTCAATGGAATTAGATTATCCATGGACCTTCACAACGGCAGATGCCCCGCCGCCCCCTCCGGCACAGGATCCTACCCCACCGCGAGTGGTGTCGGTAACTCCGACTTTTTTTCCGGTACCCGCGGCAATCGGCTCGATAACGGCTACCTTTAGTGAACCGATACAACTCATTGACACGACGTCGTTTGTCGTCCGCGATTCATCATGGGGTGTGGTCCCTGGAACCGTACAGTACGATGCAGCGGCGATGACGGCCTGGTTTTACCCCACAACCGATCTGGAATTCAGCACCCCGTACACGGTCACGATTTCATCGGCCCTGATCCGTGATCTGGCGGATAACACCATGGAGCAGGACCGTGAGTGGTCTTTCACCACTGGCGCTGATCCGGCAACGGCAGGATGCGATCCAGAAACGGGCAATACAAGTGGTTGTGAGAGCTTTGATGCTTTCACGTATGGTACCGGCGTTGAGGTAAACACATATGGCTCCAGTATAACGGGTCTTACAGCCGAATATGCAGCAAGGAGGAGCGTTTCTCTTGAAGAGTCTTTTCTCGACGAAAGCGAACCTCCCTCGAGTTTTTTTGAATCCCAAGCCGTTGCCCGCGTTGATGCTACAAGCTTTCGTTTGCGATCCCGTTCCAGAAGAATGGAAACATCCGACGATTTAGCAGGGGCATGGTCCATGGGCGCAAGCAAAATCGAGGTGAAGGGTGTCCCGCCCGGAACCGTCATTCCGATGAGCATCGTGGTCTCAGGGAATTTTACCGGCCTAAGTGGCACTTTAATGTTGCAAGTAAGGGATTTCGACAAGTATCGGATGCTGGGCAGTGTAACGGTTACCGGTTCAGGGCAGCCTTTTACGTATGACGGGACAACTTTTGCTGCTGTTACCTACCAGCAAATGATCGATCCTTATGGTAATATAGAAGATGCTTCCAACTATGTAAAAACCACCGCTAACGGCAGCAGTGGGTACCGGCTCGACTTCCTCTATCCGGTTGTTCCCAATAATGGCATCTATATTTGGTTTGTTGCCGGGGTAAAAAATTACGACGATGTTCAAAATGCGGAAACTGATTTTACGGCCACCCTGGAAGTCAATCCCCCTTCGGGTGTAACGGTTACCCTGGCATCGGGCCAGGTATTCACCAGTGCCGTTGATACGGATGGTGACGGCGTGTCGGATCTTGAAGACAGTTCGCCGAACAATGCCGCCATCGCCAGCCCGGAAGCGGCAACAGGTACGGGCAGCATATCGGTGGATGTGTCCGGCAATGCCGGCGCATCCCTTAGCCAGGTCAAGACCCTCGATGAGGACGATTGGGAATTGATCCAGGACAATAAACCCCCTGGCGTGGATTTTCCGGACGGGCTGGTGTCCTTCAGGCTGAATGGCGTTGAACCCGGAAGTACGGTTTTTGTGACGCTTACGTATCCTACGGAATTCCCGGAAAACGCCGTGTACTATAAAGTCAACGAGACGGGGTTTTATGAGTTTGGGGGAGCCACTATTAGTGGTAACACAGTCACCTTGGAGTTGACTGACGGCGCAGACGGCGACGCTGATGGTATAGCGAACGGCGTTATCGTCGATCCAGGTGGAGTAGGGGTGCCCCCGGCAGACACATCATCCGCCGGGGGGGATGACGATTGGCTGGACGGATGTTTCATCATGACCATAAATCCCGGTTTCTGACGAAATCTGGTGGGTATGGATCAAGGGCCGGTAAGGCATTTTAAGCTTGACCGGCCTATGGAAGCCTCTCTATACTAAAAGAATGGTCAGACAATCCAATAGTACTCTATCAACCTGGCTTTGGGTGGTGGTGTTCGCCATTGCCTTTGCGTGGGTGGAGAGCGCGATTGTGGTTTATCTGCGCAAGATCTATTTTCCCGGGGGATTCAGCTTCCCCCTGTTGGTAAAGTGGGAGGGCGGCAAGCATGTTATCGACCCCTTGATCCATATCGAGTTCGGCCGCGAGATCGCCACTATCGTCATGCTGATAGCCACAGGGTGGGTTGCCGGCCGCAATCGCTTTCAACGGTTCTGCTACTTCATGCTGGCCTTCGGGATCTGGGACATTTTCTACTACATCTGGCTGTACGTCATGATCGGATGGCCTGAAAGCCTCATGACCTGGGACCTTTTGTTTTACGTGCCGCTGCCCTGGGTGGGGCCGGTCATAACACCGGTACTCATCGCGCTGACCATGGTGGTGGCGGGCACGCTTATTATCTACTTTGATGAAAAGGGCTGTGATATTGCCTGGCGCTGGTATGACCTGGCCATCGAACTGTGTTTTGCCCTTTTAATGATTGTGGCCTTCTGCTGGGACTGGCAGAACATCCTGCAGATTCCCGGATCCCCGGAGCACACCGGCAACCCCAACCCCTTTGCCTGGTGGCTGTACCTGCCGGCCTTTATTTTATCTGTGGCTTATTTGGTTTACAGGTTGCAGCAGAACATCAAGAAATCTAGACGGGGATAGGTTAAAGGACTATTACCTCTCACCCGCCTGTGTTCGAATATGCAATAACGCCTAATCGTCACCCCCGTCCACGCCCAGTTCTTCCTCTATTTCTTTCTCATGAACATTACTTCAAAGGTCTGCCCCATATTGGCCTGAAAGTAAAAACCTGCCAAAGCGTCCTTCTCCTCAAAATAATAAAGTGTGTAGGTGGAACCGGGATAACCTTTGTCCTGCAATTTGACGAATAGCTTCTTCAGCCCCTTCCACATTGAAACGCCGGCTTCAGCCACCTGAATGGGATTGGGGTTGAAATAAGCGGCGTCAACCGATCCATCCGCCCTGGCATTGCCGACCCGGAGCAAATACCCGCCGTCGGGCCGAACCCACTCCCCATTGAGCACGGAGTAATCCTGGGCATGAGCCGTGATTACCGGGAAAGCCAGCGCGAGAAAAAAGCCCCACAGCCACATATTGAACGCCTTAAACCTGAAGTGTGCCAATTGATTGTTTATTTTCAATGGATTTTCCCTTTTAACCCCCCCAAACAGGGATTGATAAAAAAAGCATAATTTATGAAAAAAGGCAGATCAGTGTGACCGGATCTGTCAAACTCATATGGTATTCAGTCAGCCATCATCAAAAAAAATGTTTTCAAACCCAAAGGAGGCATAAAAAATGAGGAAACATGAGCTGACCACAGAATACCACGACCACTTTGAGTACTTCGGCAACACAGAAATCGAGCGGATAAGGAAACAGGGGAAAAAAACCATCCGCCACGACTGGATCATTTTCGACACGGTTGACGAGGCCATGGAATTTTTCAATGACCGCTGCGGGGAGTTCATGGGGTGTTACGCCTGAAAATCGATGGACTTGCGCCCACATCGCAGATCATCTGCTATTTACAGGCGGTACTCCCTGGTGCTTTTCACGTATGAGGATATCACCTGCCGGGCGTCGTCATCCATGTCGCGAAATCCAATCCCCAGGGCGAAATTCATGTCGAACTCCACCTTTTTAATTTTGCCCTGGAACTTTTTAGTGCCTTTTTGCCCCAGCAGCTGAAACTGAAGGGTGACATCGCCCTCCTGTTTTAATAACAGCCCCTCGATCTGCTCAACGGCCTCGGTTCTGAATTTGCAGCCCCCCAGGCTGATGTCGGTGATCATGCCGCTGGCTTTGATTTATTTTTCTTTTCTTTCTGTGTCATGGTGTCCTCATCAGAAAAAGGAGAGAATATCTTTCAATCCTTTCTTGATAGATAAATTCTTCTGCGATGTCAATATATTACCTGAAATTTCAAGTATTTTGTTCCCTTGACAGGGGCCGGTATATTTGACATCTTCCTTACTATCCATAACAAAAAGGCGTAAAAACGGATCCCTGCAAAGGAACAGAAAACATGTTGAAATTACGCAAATTGCTTTGCCGATTTTTATTGAAACGTATGTTCAATGCAAAGGTTATCGCATGCTGCATGTTGTTGCTGATGGTTTCACACGGTGCGGCGTTGGCTCAACCGGATTGGCTGACCCAATTCGATCCCGGTGAAACGTACCACGAACGAGCGCTGTGGGGACAGCCGTTGTCAAGTACTTACAGTTTTTCATCGGATACTTCTTCGGGCGGCAGTTCCGGATTGGATATAGGCTCGCTGCACAAGTATTTAGGCTGGGCTACGCTGCTGCTGGCCGGTGTTACCGCGGTGTCGGGATCTGACAGCAGCCTGCACCACAATTCAGCCATCGCTGCAAGCGTAGCGGGCCTGATGACGGCTGCCACGGGCTACTATGAGTACAGCGACTACTTCGATGCGGATGAAGGCCTGTCAACCTACAACCTGCACATTGTCTTGGGTACCATCGGCGCCATCGGCTTTGCTACGGAGGCTATCATCGCCAGCACGGGTACAGGCCACGGCGGCATCGGTATTGGATCGGCAGTGGCCATGGGCGTCGGATTTGCGATAGTCATATGGTAAGATCGGCAATCCCGCAGCCATGCGAATGGTTGCCGATTTAGCAGATGAAGAAAAGACTGAGCCTGAAATCCTGATATATGAAGTCTGGGAAAAAAAGCTCATTGCCTGAGAAAGAGCCAGGAAGATAGTGTCACGTTCATGGTATCCGCTTTATCTGTCTTAATGAAGATTGCTGGTATATAAATAAATTGCCTCGTACCGTAGATAGCTCAAAAACATCTCAGCAATTTGGTCGGACAAAATATCAAATGTGACGATATCAATACCCGCAGAATTACTTGTGAACACACATTGGCGACAAACGAAATGACAATAATGTAAGGATAAAAACAAAGGTGATAAAAGTTCAGACCCAAACGAACAGACGTTTCATATTTTGGCAAAAATGGATTGTATCCTACAGTATAATTTGCATAGTATTCGGTCTGGCAATGACCTTCGGTTCAACCAGCATATTTTTTAAGATCTATATCAGCTGACCCGTCCATGACATGACTACAGATAATCCAGGTATTTCTTTTGGGCATGATAACCTCCTTAGATCTTCAGCAGTCTGCGCGCATTGCCTCCCAGCCACTTGCGTTTGACATCTTCTTTGAGCGGCAGCGCTTTAACACCTTCCACGCTGTCCTTGAAAGATTGGGCCGGCCAGGCTGTACCGAACAGGACCCGGTCCTGCAGCAGGCTGTTGCCATAGCAGATCAGTGTTTCCCATCCGCTGCCTGGTTTACCGATATATTTGGGATGAATGGCGGAAATGTCCATATAGACATTGGTATGCCGCCAGATGACCGCCATCAGTTCGTTGACCCAGGGCCAGCCGCCATGACCGGCGATCAGTTTCAATTCCGGAAATTGTCCGGCCACTTTATCC
>JAOZRT010000115.1:0-4438 GCA_029940035.1 Desulfobacterales bacterium | reverse complement strand
CAAAATCCATACTGAGCTGCGGAACGAAATTCAGGGATGTATGGATCCAGACCGGAATTTCCAGTTCGATGCACTTGGCATATATGGGGTAGTATCGCTTGTCGTTGCTTCTTATTTTATGCAACCAGGGCTCGAGGCAAAGGGTTTTCATGCCCAGTTCGTGATAGGCGAACTCCAGGTCTCGGACGGCCTGCACGCCTTTATGGGGATCGATGCCGGCCATGCCCAAAAGTCGGTCTGGCGCCTTCTGGACGAATTCGGCAACTTTGGCGTTGGGTGTTACCATTCCCATGGTGGTTTCAGCATCTTCAGCCGGCATGATAGCGATGTCCACCCCGGCATCATCCATGAGGCGCAGGAGAAAACCGGCGGGATCGGCCTTCAACTCCTCCAGTATAGGGGCATTGCCGCCGTACATCTGGTTGTATTTGGCAAAAGGGCCCTCGGGATTGGCGAACCCTTCGATGGTTTCAGCCAGCGGCGGGATGACGCACATGTCGATGATCATGTCATTTTTCGTTTTCTGCATGTGTTCTCCATTTTTTAGATCTTATTGCACTGATACGGAAGCACTCCTTCTGAATAATATGAAGTAAAGGATTCCCACAATCATCCATCCCACAAAAACGCCGATGGCCCATGGCTTGAGCAGCAGGATGGAGATTCCCCAGGCAGGTATGATGGATATGATCGCCAATACGGGAATGGCAGGGTATCCCCACATTTTGTAGGGCCTTTCCATTTCCGGCTCTTTGCGGCGCAGCCGTATGACCGTAATGACCACCAGCAGGTAGCAAAGCAATACTGCCGATGCTGCCGTATCAAAAAGCACGATCAGTTCGGTGAACACGCTGCCCAGCACGCCCATGACTCCCAGGAAGACAAGGGCAACCCAAGGTGTTCCAAAGCGTGGGTTAACGTACGCCAGGGGGCGTGGTATTTCCCCGTCCTTGGCCATGGCCATCAGAAGGCGCGACCCGCCCAGCATAAAGGCGTTCATGGTGGTCAGGAGGCCGCAGATACCGGCTACCAGGATGATAATGGCTCCCTTTTCACCCAGGGCGATTTTGACTGGTTCCAGGATGGGGATATTCTCGGTACTTCTGGCCAGGTTCTCCCAAGGGACCAGGCCGGCATTGGCTACAGTGATGGCAAAATAGAAAAAGGCCACGAATACGATGGAGGCGGGGATCAGGAAAACCAGTTTGCGGATAGGCGCATCGACCTCCTCGGCAGCCTGGGGCAGCACGTCGAATCCCATAAAGGCCAGCATGCTTAAGGGAACCATCAAAAGTACACCGCCCATGCCCCGGCCGAAAACCGGTTGAAAGTTGGCCAACTGCAGTTTGGGCAGTGCCGCCACCACATATGTCAGAATGCCGGCAAAAAGGAGTATAGCGAATAAAAACTGCACTCGTCCGGAAATGCGAACCCCCAGCAGATTGATCACGGTGAAAAAAACTGCTATCAGGGCACCGGTCAGGGTGGGGGATAGTGCGGGGTTGATGCCATGGATCAGCTTGCCCAGAATGATGCATTCGCCGGGCATCATAGACGCATAGGCCAGGATCAGGACCCATCCGGCAAAAAAACCGGTAAACTTGCCCAGGCCCCTTTTGACATAGATATATTCACCGCCCGCTTTGGGCATGGCCGAGCAGAGTTCGGCATAACAGAAGCCGATGAACATGCTCAGTACGGCGGCGATGATGATGGACAGACCCACGGCCGGCCCGGCGCGGTCCAGCATGACGTTGGCGAGAACAGCCCAGGCCATACCCACCATGGCACCGGTGATCAGGGTGAACATGGTTGCCAGCGTCAGCCCCTTGACCAGATTCGATTTTTCTTCCATACAGTTGTCCTCCCCTAACGCGTTTTCAGTTAGTAGTTCTTTTCAAAGTATTCGACTTTATATTGCGACTTCTCAAAGGTGTCCGCCGGGACCCATACAATTCTCGGGGTAAAAACCAGCTTTTCCCGGATGGTGCCGCGGATCTTTTCCGTCATTGCATCCTGATCTTCCGGTTTCAAGCCAGCTCCGGCTTCGACCTTGATGGTGATGTTTTCTCCGAATGACGGTCCCGGATGCGGAAGCACGATGCGCATTTCTCCTGTGGTGGCCGGGGCGAATTCCTGAATGATCCCCTTGACGGCGGCCGGGAATACATTCACGCCCTTGACCTTGATCATATCGTCGGTGCGGCCAATAACGTGAAAACGGAAACCGGTCCTGCCGCAGGGGCAGTCGTCGGTGTAAACTCTCACCATGTCACGGACGCGGTATCGGATGACCGGTGTGGCCTGACGGTTGATGGTGGTAAAAACGATTTCCCCTTCAACGCCATCCGTCATTTCTATCGGCGCCAGTGTTTCGGGATCGACGATTTCCGCCACCAGGGCCCCCTGGGCGCAGAAATGCAGCCCCTGGGAGGCGCCGCACTCGGCGGCAATGTCCGCCCCCACATCAGCCAGGCCGTAAAAGTTGCGGGCCACAATGCCCCATGTGTCTTCGATATTTTTACGTTCTTCTTCGCTCAGGGCTTCACCGGCCAGGAATCCCTTTTTAAAGTTCAGCTCATGAGGTTCGACTTTGAGCACCTCCCTGACGGCGGCGGCCAGAAAAGCCGTGGCCGAAGGGGTTGAAAATAGTACGGTGGGCTTCAGATCCCTGATCAACTCCATGAATTTTTCCATGCCGGTGCTGACAAAAGGGGCCGGTGCTACGGTAATGCCCATGTATTCAGCACCCGAACATTCCGACAACCCGCCCACAAACAACGTGAAATTTGCCGGGTTGATCAAGACATCGTCAGGCCGCAGGCCGCCGGTCCAGGCGTGCCGTGCGAACATGTCGTTCCAGAGATCCACGTCGCTGCGTGTCAGCCCGATCAGCAGCGGGCGGCCAGTGGTGCCGCTGGTGCCTTGGATGCGGATGATGTCCTTCATGGGCGCGCACTGGTGCCCGCCCAGTCCGCCGACGCTTTCCTGGGTCTGGCGCAGGTCCTCTTTGGTGGTGAACGGGAAGCGTTCGAGATCTTCGCGGGTTTTCAACGCATCGGGATGAACGCCTGTTTCATCGAATTTTTGGCGGTAGAAGGGGCTTTCACGGTAAACATATGCCAGTTGGGTTCGCAGGGCTTCGGATTCTAGCTTGCGAAGTTTATCAGCCGGCATGGTTTCCAGTTCCCGGTTCCAGTAGGTCTTTTCCGTCATGGCATGTTCCTTTCAAAACGCGGCATATGAAATCCTCCGGTAGAAAAACAATATACTTGGTTAAAGTAAAAATTCAAAGAAATATTGCATGAAAATGTTAGGTATGATATATTTCGGATATTCAAAAGAATTGTATAAACAATGCAATTCCTTGTTATTCTATTAATAATATTAGCATTTGTCGCTTGGCCGTCTTACGGGATATACCAGCGTCAAATAACCATAAAAACCGTAACCATCCGTTACGGCGAGTCCCTGGTTGGATATTAGTGCCGTGCACAGGTATCTACATTTTTGCTATTTTCGAAATAAAGCGCCTCACCAGGAAAAGTCCCACAACCGATAAAGGCGGCGGGATGATAATAGCCAACCAGAAATTTCCCCGGTCGATGAAAAAGACCAGCGACAAGAAAAAGAGGACTACCGCTATTATGCGGCTAAGCAATATGTTCCATTTTATCGTCATACAGTAATTGTAATAGAATTTGATCATGCTCGGGTCAAGTCCGCTTTTTGCTACCTGTTTAAATTTCGCCCGGGCATCAGGGAGGCCTTCATACTGAGGTTGGAATAACGTATTCATTTCCCCATGATGTCTAAACAACCCACGTTTGCCTATATAACTACTTGACTTTATAAACTAAATATGTAATCTATAAAAGATTCCGAAACGAACCATTTCCACTTCGAGAAGGGGTAATAACCATGGAACAGAAAAATTTACCTGACTATGGCGGCAGGCGTTCGGGGATTGATAGAAGGGTTTTATTCACAAAAATGCCTTTTGAGTCCGAGCGTAGATCAAATGTAGACAGACGGGATAGTCTTGAGCGAAGGCTTCAGGCCAGGTTTGTGACCGGTGCCATAAAAAATCTTAATACGATAAAATTCGAGAAACCTTCGGCATTGGGTAAACTATTTACCAAGAAGACCAAGTAATGTGTAGCAAAGCTGTACGTGAAAATCTGATGCGAGACCGAAAAAGGTTGTGGCGATTAAAATATAAATATGTAAAGGGCGTCCCTCTATACAACGTTGTTGGCGTTGAACAGTTTCAACAGATCGCTGAAGTTGGAGTTGACGAACATCGTGCCCTTTCACACGCCAGGCGTGAACGATTAATTCCCGGGTGGCGGCAAAGCGGGTTTGGGGTGTTTGACTTTGCCAGAATAGCAAATCAAAGGATCGATCAAGATCCTCAATTCTTCCTCGGCGCATCATT
>JAOZRT010000441.1 GCA_029940035.1 Desulfobacterales bacterium | reverse complement strand
GCTGGGGCAACAAATACAGATGTGGCCAATTGATAGCTGCCAGTCCCATTACTGGGGTCTTCTTATTGGGACACTTAACGGTATTCCAATTTTTACACCTGGTGAAAGTGAGTTCTTCGATGATTGCTATCGCTGACATAATATTCCTACTTTTTTCAGGTCTGGAATGATCATGACAGGATATCGAATAGTTTCAAGACTGAAAATATTGGGAGGAAATACCGAGTCGGATTAATAGAAACTTGATTTGTGCAGAAGGTTGCGAACGTAAATATCAAACGAGGCCTTAAGAATTTCATAAAGAGACCCACTATTCGTTTTACTGGTGAGAATATAACTCGTAAATTTAACGATTGGAAAATGAGATAATAAACGGTAAAAGAGGTATAATACCCAGCACTGCCTTGAGGTTGTAGAAAGTTTTGAAGAACCTCGCGACAAGCCGCGAGGAATCTTCGACCGTAAGGAATTCTACCTAATTTTGATTCGCTCGCATACCCCGCAGCAGGCTGCGGAGAATGTGCTCGCTATTGCGGTTCAAGGTTTCGGCTGATTTCCGGATAAATATGCAGCTGCGATGGGATCTACCCCCAAGGTTGCATAAACAACATGGCAAAGAATAGATAATGTGCTGTAATAATACCCAATATCATATCGATAGTACCATTTCCTGGATTTACCTACAGGCCAATTCAAACTTATAAGGATCGCATACGGCAGTCATGAGCACATCTATCATAAGTATATTATGCGGTCTGGGAGGCATGCTGGGATGGGGGATCTACGACTTTTTAGGGGGTGTTTATTCCAAGCAGATAGGGCCCTTTAAATCCATTTTCTGGTCACAGCTGGCAGGCACCATATCTCTCTTTGCACTTCTGTTCGTATTCACGGCACGCTTCGACATCCCCGTTCTGATCATCTTCCTCATCCCTGTCGCGGCCATCGTTTATTCTGTCGGGTACCTTTTTTTCTTCAGAGGGTTCGAAATCGGTAATGTGTCGATTGTTGCCGCCACCATGAACCTGTGGGCCGTCTTCACCATGCTGTTTGCCTATTTATTCATGGGTCAGCGGCTTTCCACCATGCAGTCCCTGGGTGTGTTCATGATCATATCCGGTGTGACCTTGGCCTCCCTGAATTGGAATGAAATCAAAAACCACAATTTTAAACTGTCAATCGGCGTCAAAGAAACCGCCATTGGCGCTTTTTTCTTTGGCGTTTTCTGGAATATCAGTGAAGTCATCTCCGAAGAAATCGGCTGGCTGCCGACCACGCTGTTCGTGAAATTGGGGATTGTCGTGTTTCTGCTGCTCTTCTCGTTTTTCATGAAACGCGAACTATCCATGAAGACGACTTCCGCCAAAACAATCCGCATGGTCTTGTTGATGGGGTGTATCGAAGCCGCGGCTGTTGCCATTGTCAATTACGGTTTGACCATCGGCGACGCCATTTTGATCACCCCCATAGCTTCGGCCCTGTCCATCGTGACCATAACCCTGGCAATACTCTTCCTGAAAGACACGGTAACAAAATTTCAGGGGGCTGGAATGATAATCGCTGTTGCCGGTATTATCGTGACGGGTTTCTGACTTGCCTCTCCCGGAGATCGGAGGTCGGAGGACGGAAGCCACAGAGATCAGAGCCCCAGAAGCCAGAACCACAGAGGTCAGAAGGTTAAATCGTGGTCGGTAGTCGGCGGTCTGTGGCCGGTCGTAGACGGTTTTGCGTAGTCAGTGGCAAGAACCACAGAAGATACGAAATCTTAGCCGCAGACATACGCAGACGACCGCAGACAAAACATTTTAATGTCGCTTCGCGACTGCATAATGCAGATAGCAATTTAAAATATTGATGCCAGAAGCATTTTGCTTTTCGCAAGAATTTAAAAGTCCGCGGTTGTCTGCGTATGTCTGCGGCTAAATAAAAGGAAGACAGAGGACGGAAGACAGGTTGCCAACCTGAAACCTGACACCTGACACCCAAAGACCGGGGGTCAGAGCTACAGAGGACAGAACCACAGAGAACGGAGGACAGAGGACAACACGCAACCTGCAACCCGAAACCCACTGTGCCCGCATTCCAGAATAAAAGAAGCCGGACGAATCTCCCGGCTTCCTTATTTATATAGCGACGTATGTCGCGTTATATAAAATCGTGGAACACGATTTTATTTATGATCTTTCCGCTTTCTCCCACGACTCTATTTTCACACCTTCCTCAACCCCTTCCCAGCCGGTAATCATGGCCTTGACGTGGGCCGACAGGCTGTGGCCGGTGGTGGTCATATAAACATGCATGACGATAAAGGTCAGAATGTTGATGGCGCCGAACATATGCAGGATCCCGATCCATTTGAGGGACAGGAAGTCGAGCCCCCAGGCCGGCCATTGATTGTATCCCCAGTAAAGGAGACCGGTGATCATCTGGAAAGGCAGGAGAAATGCCGCCAGGGAAAGGTACACCAAGCGCTGCAGGGGATTGTGCTTGGCCTCCTTGCGCTTGGGAAACGGGTGTGTTTCACCCTGGAAAATTCCCCAGCTGTAGTACCGGATCACGGAAAGCATCTTCTTGGTGGTGGGAACGTACTGCTTCCACTCCCCTGTGGTGAACATCCAGAAAACAAAAAAGGCAAAGGCGATCAGCCAGGACAAGCCCACGGTGTTGTGTACGGTTACGGCTGTTTCGAAGCCCAACCACGTGAACAGTCCGTGAACCTCGAAGCCGGTAACCAGCAGGATCCCGATAAACACCATCTGAAGCCAGTGCCAGAAACGCTCATAGCGCGTGTAGAGGTAAATATTATTCAGATTGCCTTCCATGTTTTATTCTCCCCCTTTTTTCCCACCGTTGCCTTTTTTGGTGAATATCCGTCCCAGGCCGTGCAATGTCACCCCGGCCAAGGCTCCCAGGACCATGATCCAGCCCAAACCGTCAAGCAATGCCCAGTGGTCGCGACCAGGCATATAGAATCCAGCCAGGTTGGCCATTCTGCTCTCTCCGCGGATATGGCACTCGGTGCACGCCACCACATTGTCTTTAGGCGCCACCATGTGCGTCGTCGGATAGACATAGGTGGTTTTAACAAAATCGAATTCACCGGAAAACGGCAGGTCCAGTGACTTGGCACCCAGCGCAAGGCCTTTTTGCCAGTCGAGATGTTTCCAGTAACCATTGGGCCCCGACAGCAGCGGCGTCAGCAACGTCTTGTTAATCTTGTCATAAGGCTGGACACCCCTGTGGACTTTGAAGGGGAAAATGCGTGAATTTTTATCATGCATGTCACCCAGCGGATAGCTCAAGGCCACCGTGCCCGACGGGTCGATGGTGTCTGCAGCAGTGAGGGACTGAATGGAACCGTTGAACCAGAAATATTCCGGTGTCAGGTTTT
>JAOZRT010000114.1:1419-12736 GCA_029940035.1 Desulfobacterales bacterium | reverse complement strand
TTTTCCGGCAATTCCCCTGATATCGTATTCCCTGAACATTTCCGGATTGATCACAATCTACTCCTTTCGGTCACGGTTACTCCGGCTATTAATTACGTCGACGTTGTCATTCCCGCGTGCCTGCCCCCTCGAAGGAGGGGGGCGGGACACGAAGTGAAGCCTTGGCGCTATCCAGATAGACCCCTGGATGCCGGATCAAGTCCGGCATGACGGGTTTTGGCAACCAATGTAGCCTCAAGCCTGCTGTCGTGTCAATTGTCAAATGCTCGCAGACCGCATACAAAAAGAGCCTGCAGCACACCATCGCAGCTTCAGGGCTTTATATAATACTAAGACGAGTTTAGCTATCTATGCATTCACAGCCATTAAAACAAATGTTTCCCTATGTTCCTTTATGATCTTGTATAAACAATTTCACTCGTCTTAGAATATTTTATCTGATACATAGACCGTGCTATAATGCCAGAGATCAGAGCCACATAGGCTCAGAACTTCAGAGCCCAAGAGGACAGAACCTCAGAGACGGTTGTCTGTAGCCGATGGTCGGAACTTTTTTAGACAGGATATCGACACCCTGACACCCGAAACCCGAGAATGTGACAATTGTTAATCAGGATTGACCATGCGAAAAAGATATCCCAGATGGGGGGCGGCCATTTTAGCGGTCCTGGTGGTGCTGGCCGCAGGGGCGGCAGGTGCTGCTCCGGCTGACAATTCCCCTGCCAACGAAAAGGGGCTGAACAATGTCCAGGGCATCGTACTCGGGATCGTCGAAGGGTTGACCGAATACCTGCCCATCAGCTCCACCGGGCATCTTCTGGTGGCCAAGGAGATGATGCGGCTGGGGGGTGGCCGTGAATCGGATGCGGCCATCAATGCCTATATCGTGGTCATTCAGTTCGGCGCCATTTTGGCTATCCTGGTGATTTGCCTGGACCGGTTCATTTCGCTCTACCGGGGCCTGTTCAAAGGCGATGCTGCCGGCCGCAAACTCCTGGCCAATCTTATTTTCGCTTTTCTGCCGGCCGTGGTGATCGGCCTTGCCCTGGAGGATCAGATCAAGAGCCGTTTGTTCGGCACCTACCCGGTGATCATGGGCTGGATAGCGGGCGGTCTGGTGATTCTCGGGTTTGCCTTCCTGTGCCGCTACCGGTCCGTCGACCTGCACCGCGGCAAACGTGTCGAGGATATCAGCATCCCGATTGCCCTTTTCATCGGTGTTGCCCAGTGCCTGGCCATGTGGCCGGGTGTGAGCCGGAGCCTGGCCACCATTCTCGGTGCACTTTTCATGGGCGTGTCCATGGCGGCCGCGGTGGAGTTCAGCTTTCTCCTGGGGGCGGTGACCCTGAGCGCTGCATCGCTCTACGACCTCTTGAAGCACGGCCGGGAAATGATGCAGGTTTTTAACCTTTCTTCCATGGCCTTGGGCCTTGTCTTTGCATTTGTGTCTGCCGTGGTGTCGGTTAAATGGATGGTAGGGTACCTCAACCGCTACGGCCTGGAACTGTTCGGCTATTACCGCATCGCCATCGCCGGCGTGGCCTGGTGGGTTTTCTTTGTCTAATAAAGAAAAGCATGGAATCGACTTTATCGAGGCCCAAGCACTTTGGGCCGATCCCGATGTCGTGGAAATTCCTGCAAGAACAACTGATGAACCAAGGTTCCTGGTTATAGGGATGATAAATAAAAAGCATTGGTCGAGTATCATTACCTATCGTGGTGAGAAGATAAGGCTCATTTCCGTACGCCGGGCAAGAGATGAGGAGGTTGAACTGTATGAAGGCTGAAGAAATAGATAAAAAATTTGATGCGGGTGAAAGTATCGTGGAATATCTGGATATTTCAAAGGATAGACGGCCTAAGCAGGCGCAAAAAAGGGTTAATGTGGACTTCCCTCTATGGATGATACATTTACTTGATAAAGAAGCCAAACGCCTTGGCGTTCCCCGTCAGTCTATCATCAAAATTTGGTTGGCAGAAAGGCTGCAACAATCCGCAGGCTAGCCATTGAGTGTTTATCCTTTAACTACCGCAATGGGTCTCAGCCGCGCCACCTTCTTGGAAATGCCCGCCCCGTGCACCACATTCACCACCTGGGATATATCCTTGTAGGCATCCGGCATCTCTTCCGCCAGGGTATGCTTACCGGTCCAGCGCACCAGGGTTCCGCTATCTTCCAATTCCCGCTGGATCGATCTTCCGCGGCTTTGTTTCTTGGCGGCTTTGCGGCTGAGGACCCTCCCGGCGCCGTGGCAGGTGGAGCCGAAGGTCAGCTGCATGGCCGCCTGCGTACCTGCCAGTATGTAGGATGCGGTGCCCATGTCCCCGGGAATCAGTATGGGTTGGCCGGTTTTCCGGTAGGGTTCGATCAGGGATTCGTGGTGCGGTGGAAAAGCACGCGTGGCCCCTTTGCGGTGAACACAGACAAGGCGTTCCCTGCCATCCACCATGTGGCGCTCCTTTTTGGCAATGTTGTGGCTGACGTCGTACAACAGGTTCATACCAAGGTCTCTGGGACCGAGGTCCATGACACCCATGAATATCTCACGGCATCGGTGCAGCAGCACCTGGCGGTTGGCCCAGGCAAAGTTGGCCGCACAGGACATGGCCCGGTAGTACCGCCTGCCGGCGGCCGAGTCGATCATGGCGCAGGCCAGCTGGCGGTCGGGCAACTCAAAATCAAGCTTATGGGCATGTTTGACCATGTTGGCCAGGAAGTCGTCACACACCTGATACCCGAACCCCCGGGACCCGGTGTGCAGCATCAGGGTCACCTGCCCTTTGGTAAGCCCGAAAGTTTTGCCAATGTCGGGATCGTATATTTTATCAACGACGCCCACTTCAACAAAATGATTGCCTGATCCAAGGGTGCCTAACTGCTTTCGGCCCCGGTCAAGGGCTCTTTTGCTGATGATATCAGGGTCGGCATCAGGCATGCACCCATGGTCTTCCGTGTGTTCAAGGTCGTCCCCAACACCGAATCCCTGTTGGATGGCCCAGCGGCTGCCTTGTTCGAGCACTTTTTTTTCTTCTTTCAGGGACAGTTTCAACGGGCCCGTGGAACCGACACCCGAGGGAATCTCCTGGTAAAGGGCATTGACCAGGTTTTCCAGCCGCGCACGCACATCTTTTTCCAGCAGAGCGGTTACGGCCAGGCGCACCCCGCAGTTGATGTCATACCCCACGCCGCCCGGGGAGATGACGCCGTTGTCCCAGTCGAAGGCGGCAACCCCGCCAATGGGAAAGCCATAGCCCCAATGCATGTCCGGCATGGCCATGGACGCCTTGACGATCCCCGGAAGTGTGGCGACATTGGCCACCTGTTTCAAGGGCTCGTTCTGCTGTCCCCCTGCGATCATATCCGTGTCCGCAAACACGAGGCCGGGTACCTGCATATTTCCCGACTTGGGGAGCTCCCATTGATATGTATCGACTTGTTTTAACTCCATAATAAAAAACCCCTACAATAAAAATCCAAGCATACAGGTATATATACAATTAATCCTGGCTTTCTGACAACCAGGACTCGATAAATTATCATGTTTATTGATTTTTATTGTTAAAAGTCGAAGGTATAGTCCCTGTTCTTTTTCGACAAAGGCGTTGGCTTGACATAAAGCTCGATGCTGTACCCGGATATTTCATTGCCCTCAAACGTGAACTCAATATCCTTTTCGATGCGGCTGTAAACGGTTGCACTCCCAAACAGCCAGCGGGTGCCGTACCAGGTATTGCCCACTGCATATTTCAGCGCGTAAACACCCAGTGGTATGTGCAGTTTCAGCATGCCGCCGCTCCTGATGAAGGTTGCAAGGATCTCCTTTTGTTCCGGCAGTTCGAGCAGCTTGATAAAGAAATGCCGGCCTTCATTGCGGGTCTTGATGGTCAAGGGGGCCATGCCCTGGTAGAATCGTTTCTCTATAATACCGGTTTCCGGCAGTTTTATGGGTTCGGGCGCTTCCCTGTCGAAAATAAAACTGTGAATCAGGTTGGTTACCTGGGCAATGGATCCCGAGGCGAGGACATTCCGGCAGACGTCCGGCGAGGCGATGGTCTGATTGTCGATCCAGTTTTGAAAACCCCGGCTTTTGGAAACTTCAGGCCAATCTGCGTGAATCCGCGTGACAGATGCCTGGCGGGATGACGAGGACAATAGGGCATCCACAAAATTGCCGTCGCGGTCCACCTGAAAATCCATGGCAAACTGTTGTGCGGCCGTTATGGTTTGGGGGCCCATTTTGCCGTCGGCCGGGCCGCTGTCGTACCCCATCGACGCCAGATCCTGCTGCAGCCTGACAATCTGTTCCGAATCCAGCCGGGCTGTTGCCAGGGCATGGATTGAGGATCCTTCATTGGCAATTGAGCCCTGCCTTGTTTTGCCGGGCAGCGGAAAAGGCCAGCGTGAATAGAGCGCCAGGGCGGTGATGGCCACGGCTGTCAGGAGGATGATCCACAGGGCAAAGGGGCGCTTTCTTTTTTGTTGTCCAGTCTGGTGCTTGGCGCGGGTTTTTGCCTGTTTTTCAGGGGCGTCCGGATGGTTGGCTGGATTGGCCGGCTTGGTGGGGCGTGCCTCAAGATACGCCATCAGCGTGTCATGGGCAGTGTTGAGTTCTTTCAGTTTTTCCGTGGCTTTTTTCTGCAGGCGGGGGGGGGTCTGGTATTGGTCCGGGTGCCAGATCCTGACCAGGTCACGGTAGGCCTGCCGGATCTCTCCCTTGTCCGCATTTTGGTGAACTTCCAGCGTGGCGTAGCACTGTTTCAGATTCATGACAAATTCTCGTGGTCTAATAAAATCAAGGGATATGATTTTATTAGACCACGAGAATTTGAGGAAAAACAAGAAGAAAGCAATACAATAGAAACATTGCTCACTGAGAACATTTGCAGAATTCCCTACTTTAGGGTAGGTTGTTTAACCAAAAGAGCAATATGGTGGTGCTATTGAAAGGGGACGTATGAGACCTGAAGAACAGCAGCAGATTAAAGCTCTCAACGACAAACTGGGAAATGAAATCAGCATCCGTTTAATTGGGAACGCGCACGAAGCCAGCAATGCCATGGCGGCATTTTGTGATGAGTTGGCAACCCTGGTGTCCGGTATTCGCCTGATCCGGGAGAAAGATGATGAGCGGCAGGCACCGGCCATCGAGGTCACGGAATCCATTTCCTACAGCGGTGTTCCCGCAGGCACCGAATTCGGGCCCTTTGTCGACCTGCTGTCTGCCGTGGGGGAGGGCAACGCCCCTGTAGCCGACGGCCCCCTGGCTGCCATTACGACCCCGGCCATGCTGAAACTCTATGTATCTTCCCTGTGTCCGCACTGCCCTGCGATGGTCAGGCAGGTTTATCCGCTTTGTCTTGCGAACAGCAACCTGAAACTGGCCATCATCGACGGCCCTGCCTTTCCTGAAATGGCCGAGGCCGACAAGGTCAAATCATTGCCCACACTCCTGTTGGATGAAAATTTCCGCTGGACAGCTTCGGTGGATACGGATGAGTTTTTACAGGTCATCCACAGCCGGGATCCTGCCGAGCTTGGTGCGGCGGCACTGCAGGGCATGATTCAGGACGGCAATGCCTATGGCCTGTCAGAGATGATGCTTTCCGCCGGGAAGATATTTCCCGCCTTTGTGGAACTTCTCATCCATCCGGAATTTTCAATGCGGTTGGGGGCCATGGCCGCCATTGAAGCTGTGGCTGAAAAAGCGAGGCCCATTGCAGGCCAGGTAGTAGCGCCTCTCATGGAGTGTTTTGATCATGAGGACGACCCGATCAAGGGCGACATCCTGTATGTGATCGGGGTGTGCGGGGACGAGAAGGCAGAGCCATTTCTGGAATCCGTGGCCGCTGCCTCTCAAAACGAGGATGTGCGGGAAGCAGCGGAGGATGCGCTGGCGACTATCAAAACTGCCTAATAATCAACCACGGCTATCTTCTTAAGAGTGTTCCCAGTATGTCCCCCAAAAAGGGTTCGAGGTTCCAAGAGAAAACAGCTCATAGTTCGCAGCTGATAGCTGATAGCAGACTATGAGCTATCAGCTATTTCCTATCCCACTTGAATCCTTTAAAAAGTCAGCGTTGCCCCGAGGGTGAAGCGGCTGTCACCATCCCTGTCATTATTGTAGTCCTTTTTTACGTACCCGGTGTATAAATAAACGGTTTTGTCCAGGTAAACACTCAGGCCTAGCAGCCAGCTGGTAAGGCCGTCTTCGGGAATGGCCCCGTTTTTTGAATCCTCCCGCTGGCCATACTGCCCGATGACCAGGATCTTGCCGTTGGTGTATTTCATACCTGCGTGCCAGGTGTCGGCGCCGTAGGTGCTGTTGGTATCGACGGTTGCATCCTCCGGTGCAAGATTGTCCGCCATGGAAATCAGGCCGTCGTCATACTCGTACTGCCCGAACAAAGAGGCGCCGCCCCCTTTTATTTCCCCGCCGAATTTGTAGGCTTTGTCTTTGCCGGACTCGCCATTGTCGTACCATTGGCCAAACAGGGACATGTATTTCGAGTCAAAGGTCAGGCCGGTGCCGAAGCTGTTGTCGTTGTCTTCACTCTCGTCAATGCCGTAAAAGAACTGGGCTCCCATCCCCTTGGCCGGGGGGGAGTCGAAGCGTATGGAGTTGGTGGTCCGGCCGCGTCCTTTGGCGGTCCCGCTATGCAGGGCTGATTGAATTTCCGGGAAAAACCGCGCAGCAAGGGCGTCGCGGCGATAGGGGTCCATCATGATGCCGGTCTGCATGTAAGGGGTCAGCATGGTCCCCACCCGCAGTATGCCGAAGCCGCCTTCCAGCCCGAGATACTGGTCCAGGTCCTTCAAGCTAAGCCCTTCATCACCTGTATTCGTGGGGTCCAGGGCCCACTCTGTTTTAAAGATACCGTTGAGCCCCATACTTAACGCCCGGCTGCCGGTGAACTGAAAATGGGATACATTGCCGGACATGTATTTATTGGATTTTTTAGTGTCGGTTCCCGTGTCGTCGGGTTTCGTGCCGATATTGTCGTCGTTGTAGCTCACCCTGAGGGCGCCGTTCAGGTGGGCGCTCCAGTTATTCCCTTTCCACTCCACGGCCAGGGTGCTGAATGGGTATAATAATACCAGTGTCAGGATCGCCAACCAGTGCCAGCTTTTCAGGTATTGCATGGTGTCTTATCTCCGCTGCAGTATTTCCGAATCAATGTTGTAACAGATGGAAATCCATATTCAACTAATCCAGGGAAAATATCAAGCCCCTATAGCGTTCATTAGAAACAGGCATCAGCACGGATAGCGTTTAATCTCCCAGCTTTTGGGGTCAAGAAATCTGCTGCAGTTGTCCATCACCGGATTTTGCCCGGCTCCTGAAATATTCAAGCTTATCGGGGTGAAGTCCGGCGAGGCCTTTAAATAATCCATCTTTTCTGCTATATTTTCTTATCCGGCCGGTCAAAGTTGATCTGACAAAAACAGTTGACTTGACCGGCTGGACAATCCTATTTCAAATATAATAACCACTAAAAATTGACAGGAGCTAGCGCATGAAACCACGGGTCAATGGTCGGATTGGTATTATTGGAGTTTGTGTTTTTACCCTTGTGGTTGTTTTTTTCAATACCGGGGGAACCTCTCAGGCTGCCAGCCTTGATGAGTGCGTTACGGCTGCCCTGGAAAACAACCCGGATGTTCAAGCCGGCATGGAACGAATCAATGCCGCCAGGTTCATGATCAAGCAGGCCAAATCCGCTTACTATCCGCGCCTGTACCTTGCTGGCGCCTATGCCTACACGGACAATCCCACCCAGGCCTTTATGATGACGCTCAACCAGCGAAACCTGAATATGATGGCCCCTGGTTTCGATCCCAATGATCCCGAGGCCACTGACAATGCACGCCTGACCCTGGGGTTGAAATACCGTCTCTACAACGGCGGCACCAATGTCATCGGCATCGAGATGGCCGAAGTGGGCAAAGAGGCCCATGAATTTCAGCTGCGTGCGGTGCGCAACGAACTGATTTATCAGGTCACCCGGGGATACTACGGGGTTTTGCAGGCCCAGGCCTTTGTGCAGGTACAGGAGGAGTCCATCAGCAGCCTGGGGGAAAACCTGCGGGTGGCCCGGGAAAGGTACAAGGCCGGGTCCGCGGTAAAGACCGACGTGCTCAACCTCGAGGTCAAACTGGCCCAGGCGCGTGAGGATCTGATCCGGGCCAGCCATGGTGTGCAGCTGGCCATCGCTTCCCTTAACGCGGCCATTGGCTCCGACCTGGTCCCGTCCGAAGGGCCGGGGACCCCGGAACCTGTGACGATTGACGAGATGCCGGCCCAACTGAACTATGGAGACATCGATAACCGGCCCGAGTTGATGGTCACCCGGAAAATGGTTGCCATGCAAGAACAAACCTATAAGAAAAGCCGCCACAGCAATTATCCCACGCTGGACGCTTACGGGACCTATGATGTGGACACCGGTGACCTGGAGGCGTTCGAGGACAGTTACCTGGTGGGGGTCGTGGCCGAGTGGGAGTTTTTTTCCGGGTTTCAAGGCTCCAACAAAAACAAATCAACCAGGGCCGAGTGGCAGGCTGCCAAATATGAGGAACAGAAGATTTACAACGACCTGCGCCTGGACCTCCACCAGGCTTACCTGAAATCCATAGAGGCCTGGCAGCGTCTGCAGGTTGCCCGCAAAAGTGTGGAAAGCGCCGAAGAGGCCCTGCGGATTACCAGCGAACAATACAAAGGGGGGGTGGCGGACATCACCATCCTGTTGACCGCCCAGGTAGGGCTCACGGCGCAGAAAACAAGGGATGTAGCGGCATATTACGATTACTTCAGCGCGCTTTCCAACTATGAGCGCGCGCGGGGCAATGCGGTTTTGAAGTATACAGAATAATCTCTTTTTGATGGGTTCTATATCCGATATTTAGGGGGAATAATGGTGGAAAAACAGTCATCCAAAGGCAGTGTGTTTTTGAAAATCGTTAAGTGGGCGGTGGCCGTGGGCGGCCTGGTTCTGATGATTGCCTGGACCGGCGGGGCTTTCCATGCCAAAGTTCAGGCCGGCAAACTGGATGTGGCGGCCGGCAAGCCCCTTCCCCAGGATGCCAAGACCTATACAGTGGAGATGAAAAAGATCGCTCCCCGGGTAGATGTCGTCGGGACGGTCACATCCGAGGAAAAGGTGCATCTCAGTGCCAGGATCAGCGCCTATGTCAGCAAGGTGGAGGTGCAGACCGGAGCAAAGGTTAAAAAAGGGCAGACGCTCATCGAACTGGACAGCCGGGAGATTCAGGAGAAGCTGACCGCTGCTAAAATTAATCTCAAGCAGTCCAAGACTGAATATGACCGTACGCTGAACCTCTACAAAAAGAATGCCGCCACCGAGCAGGCGCTGACCGCTGCCGAGCACCGGTACAGTTCCGTCCAGTCCCAGGTCGCCGAGACCAAGGTCATGCTGACCTACACGACGATCAAATCTCCCATTGACGGCATTGTCACCGAACGCAAGATCGAAGCCGGGGACCTTGCCAACCCCGGACAGCTGCTGCTGCGGGTGTATGATCCCCGCAAGATGCGCCTGGAGGTGCCGGTTCCGGTGCGCCTCATCGATAAGCTTTCCCTGAACCAGACCGTGGACATCACTCTCGACCGGCCGACACGCCCTTTCAAGGGGCGGGTTTCCGAAATCGTCGGTGAAGTCGATCCATCCAGCCGGACCCAGAAGGTAAAGATTCGCATCGACAATAAAAAGGGCGACATTCTGCCCGGCACTTTCGGCAGGGTGTGGGTTCGCGAAAATCCCCACAAGGCGCT
Source organism: Desulfobacterales bacterium (assembly GCA_029940035.1). GTDB lineage: Bacteria > Desulfobacterota > Desulfobacteria > Desulfobacterales > B30-G6 > JAJDNW01. The sequence continues at coordinate 2,945 of JAOZRT010000114.1, read as the reverse complement.
GCTGGTTCCGGCCGGCGCGATTACCATGGTGGGGCAGCTCGAAATGGTCAACGTGGTTCAGAATGAGCGTGTCCTGCGCCGCATGGTCAAGACCGGTCCTTCCTACGGCAAGCTGGTGGAAGTACTGTCCGGGTTGTCAGCCGGTGAAGTTATCCTGGTTTCGCCATTGAAGGAGGGGTAATTCATGCAAAGCAAACCATCATTCCTGTCCCGTATCATAGAAGCCTTTCTTCAGGGCAACCTGGCCATTCTGCTCATCATCATCAGCCTGCTGGCCGGTGCCGCAGCCCTCTATGTCACCTCCCGGGAAGAGGAGCCTCAAATCGTGGTGCCCCTGGCCGACGTCATGGTCATGTATCCGGGCGGCAGTGCTGAGGAAGTGGAGAAGATGGTCTCCTCCCGGCTCGAACGCCTTCTCTACCAGATTGATGGCGTGGAATACGTTTATTCCATGTCCCGGCCGGAAATGGCCGTGGTCACCGTCCGCTTCCACGTGGGACAGGACCGCGAGAACAGCCTGGTAAAGCTCTACAACAAGATCTATCAAAACCTGGACAGGGTCACGCCGGGTGTGGCCGGGTGGATTATCAAGCCGGTGGAGATCGACGATGTTCCCATTGTCAACGTAGCTCTGTACAGTGACGAAGCCAATGACCATCAGCTCTACCGCATCGCCGAGGAGGTGGTGAGCAAGCTGCAGCACATTCCGGACAGCGCCCGCATTACCATCCACGGCGGCAGGAAACGGGTGGCCTACGTTTATCTGGACCCCGAGCGCCTGGCGGCCTACGACCTTTCTGCCATGGAAGTGGCGGGCGCTATTCAAATATCAAATGCCCAGATGGGCAGCGGCCAGTTCGAACAGGGCAATCAGGTGGTTCAGGTGGAGGCCGGCCCCTTTATCAAGGACATCTCCGAAGTGGGCAACCTGCTGGTGACCCTGCACCAGGACCGGCCGGTTTACCTGCGGGATGTGGCCGTTGTGCAGGACGGACCAGAGGAGGTCAAGTCTTACAGCCGCATCGGCTTCGGGCCGGCTGCGCAGATGGTGGACGGGGCATCACCAGACAACGAGACCTACCCGGCGGTAACCATAGCGGTGGCCAAGAAAAAAGGCAGCAATGCCGTTTGGGTGGCACGCCAGGTGGAGAAAAAGATGCAGGCCCTGAGCGAGGCCATTCTGCCGGACAACGTCAGCTACCGCATCACCAGGGATTACGGTGAGACCGCCAACGACAAGGTCAACGGCCTGGTGAGAAGCCTGGCCGAGGCCATCGTTACGGTCATCGCCCTGATCACCTTCTACATGGGGTGGCGGACCGGCACCATCGTGGCCATTGCCGTGCCCATTACGTATTCCCTGGTTCTTTTGTGCAACTACCTGTTCGGCTACACCATCAACCGGGTGACGCTGTTTGCCCTGATCCTGGCCCTGGGCCTTGTGGTGGACGACCCCATTGTCAGTGTGGAAAATATTTACCGGCACCTGACCATGGGCGGCAAAAAGAAGCTGGAAGCAATATCCA
>JAOZRT010000114.1:0-1409 GCA_029940035.1 Desulfobacterales bacterium | reverse complement strand
ATCAACGAAGTGATGCCGCCGGTCATTCTGGCCACTCTGGCCATCATCATCTCCTTTCTGCCCATGTTTTTCATCACCGGCATGATGGGGCCCTACATGCGGCCTATGGCGTTGAATGTGCCCCTGGCCATGCTCATGTCCATGGTGGTCTCGTTTGCCATTACCCCCTGGGTGTCCAGCAAGCTGTTGAAAAAGGACACCGGCCACGGCGAAGAGCCCTACGACATCACCAAAACCGCCAACTACCGGCTCTACCGGCGCGTTATCCTGCCTTTTGTCAACTCGCGGGTTAAGAGCCTTTTCCTTTTGTTCGTGATTGCGGTGTTGTTCGTGGTTTCCGTGGGCCTGGCCCTCACCGGCTATGTGCCCCTTAAAATGCTGCCCTTTGACAACAAGGACGAGATCCAGGTTATGATCGATCCGCCCGAGGGCACCAGCCTGGAGACCACGGATGCTATCGTGCGCAAGGTGGAGAGCCTGTTGATCACTATGCCTGAGGTCACGAACTATATTTCCACCGTGGGCACGGCCTCGCCCATGGACTTCAACGGTCTTGTGCGCCACTACTACATGCGGGAGGGGCCCAACGTGGCCGATATCCGCGTGAACCTGCTGCCGCGTAACGACCGTCAGATGTCGAGCCATGCCATTGTACTGCGCATCAGAAACGACATCGATGCCATTGCCAAATCCACGGGCGCCAGCATCAAGCTGATCGAGGCCCCGCCGGGCCCGCCGGTGCTCTCCACCGTGGTGGCAGAGGTGTACGGTTCTTCCCGGCATTCCTACGATGAATTGATTAAAGCGGCGGACACGGTCAAGCAGGCCATGGCGGGTGTCGAAGGGGTCGTGGACATCGACGACACTGTGGAGACCAACCAGCACAAGCTGTTTTTCAGGGTCGACCGGGAAAAGGCAGGTCACAACGGCATTTCCACGGATGACATCGTCAAAACACTGAGGGTTTCGCTGGCCGGCATGCAGGCCGGCATCATCCATAAAGACGGTGAACAGAACGAACTGCCCATCATTCTGCGGTTTGCCAGGGCGGCCCGTTCGGATGTGTCGCGCCTGAAAACCATCGTCGTCAAGGGCCGGGCCGGTCACAACGTGCAACTGGGCGAGCTCGGCACCTTCGAGGAAAATGTCCAGGAAAAAACCATCTACCACAAGAATCAGGAGCGGGTCGTGTACGTCATGGCCGAAATGGCCGGACGCGGGCCGGCCTACGCCGTGCTGGACCTGCAAAAGCACTTCAAGGAAAACCCCCTGCCCGAGGGACTGCGGCTGGACTGGCGCGGGGAAGGGGAGTGGAAAATCACCCTGGATGTGTTCCGGGATCTGGGGCTGGCGTTCTCGGCCGCCCTGGTGGGAATTTACGTGCTCCTGGTGTATGAAACCGCATCATA
>JAOZRT010000440.1 GCA_029940035.1 Desulfobacterales bacterium | reverse complement strand
ACAGAAGTTGTGCTCAATCTGCGACCTTGCGAGATCGCATCAAGTCCCTTTTTTTCTTCTCGCCATCGTTCCGGGAAAGATATTCCCTTAGGCAGACGCTTCCGCTGCTGTGCCAACTGCCGGTACTATGTACCTCATCACACTGTACCTATGCTCGACGGTCCATCATCAAGCTATTGCAGACATCCGGAACGGGTGCATTCGCATTACATCAGCGATGAAACCGATGTTGCCGTAACCGGGATTTATCGAAGGCCGGGGGATGGGTGCGATGATTTGTTTAAGGGGAATGTGAGAGAATAAAAAGCCGATATGCGATAATTTTTCCGAAAAAGTGAATTGGTTTGACCTGATCTGACAAAAGGGTCTGGTATGATGGAATTATAAAAAATCGAATGTAATAATGGTCGTAAGACGAACGTTTGCAACAGCTCAGCTTTCAGCGAAGGCATGTCCGCGTATGTTTACGGTTAAGGGAATAAAAAATATTTGATGTGATCCCTGGTGAAAGAATTACCGGCAAGATATACATGATTATGGTCTGGAAGGACCTGCTGGGCCGTGATCTGGTTGAACGATACGGTGTCGAAACAAAAGTATTGAAACAAGCCGTCCGAAGAAACAAACAGAGATTTCCGAAAGATTTCATATTCGAGCTTAACCCTGATGAACTAAGAAATTGGAGATCACAGTTTGTGACCTCCAATAAGGAAAAGGTGAGGGGTACCAAAAGGCTTTGCGGTAGTTGCTAGGCAGGGCCGCCCTGCTAAATTCACTAACCACCTATGCCGAGTCACATCGGTTTTCTGGGTAGAAGGCCACGTTGAAATTCGGTTAGCAATGATAACCTTAATTAATTTAAAATTGACAATAGTTTTTTCGGTTTTATTATTATGTTGTCCTTCATGATTGGAGGTGGATTGAAACAAATTTATTAATGTTATGGGAAATGATTGCGCTCCCGAAAGGGAGCCAATCCATTTCTTGGAGTTTTGTCATGTCACATTTATATCATTAATCCCATATAGTTTAATAACAGTGCGGGTAGAGTGGGTTTTAGATCCAAACTGAGAAATAATGAAGAATTATTACGCACATAGCCTTGAAGGACGACCTGTTGAGGAGTGGCAACCACTTGAAGAGCATCTGCAAAATGCTTCTGAAAGGGCAGAATTTTTTGCGGATTGTTTTGGTAGTAAAAAGTGGGCGAAAATATTGGGAGAGAATCATGACCTCGGCAAGGGAAGTTGTGCCTGGCAGGCATATTTGCGGCATGCAAATAATATTATCGACGAATTTTATGAATTTTATGAGGGACACCCTAGTCATGCCTTTGTCGGTGCTAAGTGGCTTAATAAACACTCCAGGGAAGCCGGAAAACTGTTGGCATACTGTATTGCCGGACATCATGGAGGTTTGCCTAACTGGAATGACTCTGCCGATTCAGCGCTAAAGACAAGGCTTGAGCAAGAATATCCTGAAGTCATATTTTCGCATTCAGTTCCTGAATTCCCGGAAGGTCTTCCCTTTTCTGTTGATCAGGAACGTTTTGGATTCCAACTGCAATTTTTCACGAGAATTCTTTTTTCCTGTCTCGTTGATGCCGATTATCTCGATACCGAGGCTTTTCTAAACCGAGAAAAATATGAATGGCGCTCTCTATATTCTGATATCCAACAACTTCATGATATCTTCTGGCCAAATTTCAACCAACTTCGGGGGGAGGCCGACCAAACAACAAAAGTAAACATGCAGCGGGCAATTGTACTAGAAGATTGTTTACAAGCAGCCAAACAAGAACCCGGATTATTTTCCCTTACGGTTCCAACCGGCGGCGGGAAAACACTATCATCATTGGCCTTTGCCTTAAATCATGCAAAAAAGTTTAAGAAACGGCGAATTATTTATGTGATTCCATTTACCAGCATCATCGAGCAGAATGCCAAAGTGTTCCGTGATATGCTTGGCGATGATGCCATTCTAGAACATCACTGCAATTTTCTGCCCGATGATTCTGATTGGAAAACGCGGTTGGCATCAGAAAATTGGGATGCTCCAATCGTGGTGACGACAAATGTGCAGTTCTTTGATTCTTTTTACGCAAACAAGCCTTCGAAATGCCGAAAGTTACATAATGTAGCGGACAGTATTGTCATTTTTGATGAAGTACAAGCGATCCCGGTTGAAAAATTAAAGCCCTGCCTTGAGATTATTAAGGAGTTGTCACTGAACTATGGCGTCACAATAATCCTGTGTACAGCTACACAACCTGCACTTGATTACTCGGGCTCATTCAAATCAGGCTTACAAAACATAAGGGAGATAATCCAGGATGTTTCCCGACTTTTTTCCGAACTTAAACGTACTGAAGAAATTTTTATTGGCGAGTACAGTGAAGATAATATCGCAAAGCAACTTTTGGAGCATGAGCAGGTATTATGTATCGTGAATACCAGGCAGCAGGCTCTGGATATATTTAATGCATTGCCGGAGGCGGACGAAAACATCCATTTGAGCGCCTTAATGTATCCTGCGCACCGGACAGCAAAGATCGATAATATCAGAAAGCGGCTTAAACCGGAAAGCCCTCAACCTTGCCGGGTGGTCAGCACGCAGCTGATTGAAGCAGGTGTTGATGTTGATTTCCCGTCAGTTTATCGTGTTGTTGCAGGGATAGACAGTATTGCCCAGGCTGCGGGAAGATGCAACAGGAATGGGAGGAGCGAGGCACCATGCCGGGTTTCAATATTTGAGCTTCCAAAAGAATCTCGCTGTTTATTTTTTCAGCTTGCCACACAATCAGCGGAAAAACTATTTAAACCATTTTGCGGCAGGCTCACGACCCCTGAATGTGTAAAAGAATATTTTGCAGATTACTTCTGGAAAAACGAACAATGGATGGATAAGGATGGCATTTTAAAAAAATGTGACTTCGCCCAAACGCTTGACATCCAGTTCCGGGAGCTTGCTGAATTCAAAATGATTAAATCAGCAACCGAAACAATCATCATCGCCATCGAAGACGATGTGGCTGCACTGGCACACTCCCTTGAATTCGCCAAACATAAAGGGGCTATTTTGCGAAAACTCCAACAGTTCAGCGTCCAGATATACCCTCATCAATTGGATGAAATAAAAGATTGGCTAGAGAGTCCGGTACCTGGCGTGTGGGTGTTACGTTCACGGGAATTGTATCAGAATGCAACCGGCTTTAAGTGCAGGCAGCCTGAAGGCAATGCTTTTTTTGGATAAATATGAGGTGAAAACATGAGCTATGGAATCAAAATAAGGGTATGGGGAGACTATGCATTATTTACCCGTCCGGAAATGAAGGTTGAGCGGGTATCCTATGATGTAATGACACCATCTGCCGCCCGTGGGATATTGGAATCAATT
>JAOZRT010000113.1 GCA_029940035.1 Desulfobacterales bacterium | reverse complement strand
GAATACAAACGCATTTTGATTAAAGTGAAAACGAAAGACAAAATGGCAGTAGAGGCATATATTTACATACTCAGAGAGTGTTAACCCCATAGTTGCATAAACAACATGGCAAAGTATATATAATGAATTGTTATTATAGCCAATATTGTAGAAATGAAACCATTGTCTGGAAATTCCACTAGGTGAATTCCAATATTATAGTTGCCTTTTCGTGTCATCATTCGCTTACTATTTGGCCAGGCTCCCTGGTTAAAATTACAAAACAAGTATCCTAAAATTAGAAAACACGGTTGCCTGCGCACTGCAAAAAGAAATTCATTTTCGAGAAGACTGTTTTGGAGAAACAAAGAAACTCTATTATTTAAAAAATAAGGACAAAAAAGAGATCGATTTTTGTATCACAACGGAAGAAACCCCGTCATTAATGGTAGAAGTAAAATGGAAAGACGAAAATATGAGCCCAAATTTTGAAGTGTTTAATCATATTTCCCCACAGGTAAAAATGATTCAGGTAACAAAGGAACTGAAGAGGGAAAAGACATTTCCAAATGGTGCTGAAATTCGTATCGCCCATAACTGGCTCTCGACGTTAAGCCTGTCTTAAAATCACGGAGATTCGAAGAATAAACCCTATAAAATTAAAAATGGCCTTAAAGAGATTTAACATATTCTATGGCTGGATTGTGGTTGCCTGTGTGTGTGTACTGCTATTTCTGGCCTTCGGCAGCGTCTATTCCTTTACGACGTTTTTCGAGTCTTTCCAGGCGGAATTCAGCACATCACGAAGTTCCACCTCACTGGTGTTCGCCATTGCCGGCTTCCTTTACTTCAGCCTGGGCGCCATCAGCGGGCAGATCGCCGACAGAATAGGTTCGCGCTGGGTCATCGTCTTTGGTGTGGCAATCATCGGTATCGGCCTGCTGCTGTCGAGTCTTGCGACAACCGTCCGGCAGATATACATAAGCTACGGCCTGGGCATCGGTATCGGCGTCGGTTTCACCTATGTGCCGGCGGTGGGTGTGGTTCAACGGTGGTTTGTTGCCCGACGCGGCCTGGCTTCCGGCCTTGCCGTCATGGGTATCGGACTGGGAACCCTTGGGATGCCTGTTTTTTCGGCATTTCTCATCCATTGGAGTGACTGGCGTACGGCCTACATGGTGATGAGTGCATGCGTGTTGTCCTGCGGTCTGGCCGCGGCATTTCTGATTGTCGAGTCACCCGGCCAGATGGGCCTAAAGCCCGACAATGCGCCGACCGGCGCCGGGGGTGATGACGGCCCTGATGAAGGATCTGGCGCAGACGAGTTGATCTCAACGCGTGAAGTGACGGTGACGGATGTGCTGAAAACGGGCCCTTTCTGGCTTCTCTATGCGGGGACGTTCTGTGCATCCATGGGTCTCTTCATCCCGTTCGTCCACCTGATGCCGTATTCAAAAGACCTTGGTTTTGCGACGTCAACCGGAGTCATGCTGCTCAGCATGATCGGTGCCGGCAGCACGGTGGGGCGGTTTTTGATCGGCGGATTTGCGGACCGGGTCGGAAGGCGGCTGTCGCTGGCCGGCATGTATGCTGTCATGGGACTTATGTTCGCGTGGTGGTTGACAACTCCCGATCTCTGGGAACTGATCCTGCTGGCCGTCATCTTCGGCGCGGCGTATGGCGGCTTTGTGGCCCTGCTTCCGGCAGTGACGGCGGATTACTTCGGCGGTGCCAACATCAGCGGCATCATCGGTGCACTCTACACCAGCGTTGCCATGGGTTCCTTTCTGGGACCTACTTTTGCCGGATTTATGTTTGACCTGCGGCATAGCTACGCAATCCCCATCGTTGCCAGCATGCTCACAGCTATTTTCGCTGCCGTGTGCACCCTTTTTCTGGAAAAACCCGAGTCCTGGCGGGAGAATTTTTTAAACAGCAATCACTAGCCCAAATGGGTAAACAAGGGCCTTACAGGAAAAACCAGATCAAATGCGCGCACAATTTGAAACAACCGCCCCCGCATATTTGTGTCACAAAAGGTCCTACACGATACGAAATTGTCTCGTTCGAGAGCTTATGAGACATATAACATTATAATATATGATAAAATATCAAATAGTTGTGATATTTATGGTTTTGGCATGCCTGTTGCTATAACAATAATAAAACGCACGTTGTCTTAAAATCGTATTGTTTGGGGTGAACGCAGAAGTTATCCATAATTATAATCAATTTGTTGCAAAAAATTTTATGAGGGGGAGCATATGAAAAAACTACTGATTGCATACAACAGCCGGACAGGTACCACAGAAAAAATGGCAAATTATTTAGCTGAAGGCGTTAGAATTTCAGGAAATGAAGTCCAGGTTGAAAAGATAGCGACGTTGAAAAAGGCAGAGCAGGTGTCCGGATTTGACGGCTATATTTTTGGCTGTCCTACCTATCACAAAGATATGACCGGCGGCATGAAGCAGTTTCTGTTTGTGGCTGAAAAAGCAAACCTGGTGGGGAAGATTGGCGGGGCTTTTGGTTCGCACACCCACAGCGGTGAAGCCGCACCCATGGTTTTCGAAACCATGCAGCATGTTTTTAAAATGGATGTTGTCGATCTTGGGCCGTTGAACCTGACCGAAGCGTTAATGGAAACGGATGAGGGCATGCGGGCCTGCCACCAGTATGCAAAAGGGCTTTGTGAAAAAATGGGTTAATAGTAAGGGGATCCAAGGCTCAACAAGGAGACATGATGACCAAATCCACTCTTCCTGTGAACAAGCTCAGAATGCATCGCAATCCAGTTGAAGAATGTGTGACGTTCAAGGAGTGATCCACCAGAATGAATCATTAGGCATGTATTCCAGAATCGAAAATCTGGTCCTTTGGGCCAGGTCGGAGACAATTGGCTCTGCCAAAATCATTCGTAAGTGGAATCCAGTGAATAGACTCTCTAATATATCGACATATAGTAGATGAACGTCCAACATCGAACGCTGAACATCGAAAATTGTATTCTACCTTTTTATAGAAAAGACAAAGCGAAGCGCCTTCTATATTCGACGTTGGATGTTGAACGTTCGATGTTCGATGTTTAATTTTTTTTGTAACCTATGGTTTTGAATCCTCTGTCTCAAGTGTTCTGTGAAAGAGCCCTTTTTAGGGATAACGCAAGGCCTAGTCTTCTTGGCTATGATTCTTTACTTTATTTCGTCCCTGGTTGAGCACCTGCCTGGGCACGATATCCGCCAGGTGTTCGAATGTATCGGTCATGTGGGGAAAATGGATTGCCTCCATGAGCTGGCGCTGAAAGTCCTCCTCCAGGGTCAGTTCCAGGTATTCCACCTGCCGGGCAATCCGGTCGGCTTCGAGGCGCCTGTCCCTGTCCAGCAGGGCGGCCCGGCAGCCGTCGCCGGCGGCATTGCCCACCGATCTGATGTTTTCGACAGGGCAGTCGGGGAACATGCCCATTGCAAGGGCCAGCTTGCAGTCCACGTGGGAGCCGAAAGCCCCGGCAATCTTCACACTGTCCACCTTTTCGACACCCATTTTGCGCATCATGAGCTTGCAGCCCGTGTATATGGAAGCCTTGGCCAGCTGAATGTGGCGGATGTCCTGCTGGGTGATGACGATGTCTTTGTCGATGCTGGTTTCCCGGGCCCAGGCCAGCACGAATTCCTTCATGCCTGTTTCAGGGCGTATTCTAAAGCGGTTCGAGGCCTGTTCCTTAGCAAACGCACCGCTTTTCTTGACAATACCCGCTATAAACAGCTGGGCCACAGCGTCCAGAACCCCGGATCCGCAGATGCCTTTGGCCTGCATGTCTGTTGGGGTCGAATAATTTTTCCAGGCTTCCCTGTTGATGACTTTGTAGTCCACGTCCAGGGTTTCAGGGTCGATGACCACCCGTTCGATGGCGCCCGGGGCTGCCCGCATACCGAACTCGATCTGGGCGCCTTCCAGGGCCGGGCCGGTGGCGCAGGAGGAACTGATCAGGCGTTCCCGGTTGCCCAACACCAGTTCGCCGTTGGTGCCGATGTCGATGATCAGTTGGATCGGATCCTGGTGGTGTGGTTTTTCAGCCAGGATGACGCCGACATTGTCGCCGCCTACAAACCCGGCTTCGATGGGCAACATGAAAATACGCGCGGCCGGATTGATTATCAGCCCCAGGTCGCGGGCTTTGATGTCGAGGCTGTGGTGTACGGCCGGTGTGAAGGGAATCACGCCCAGGGGCGTGGGATCGAGTTGCAGCAGGATGTGGTGCATGGCCGTGTTGCCGACAATGCTGACATCCACAATTTCCTGCGGCTGAACCCGATAGGGCTGTTCCGGCATTGATCCGTTGCCAGGTGCAGGTCTGCTGTAATCTGTCGAAAGCGCCTGGCTGACGAGACTGTTCAGGCCGTCAACAAGGTCCTGACTCATCCGTTTCAGGCCGTCCGGGTTTTCCATGTGAAAGGAAATTCGGGACACCACATCTTCACCATATTTGACCTGGGGATTCATCATGGAGAGGGTGTCGATCACTTTGCCGGAAACAAGGTCACATAAATAGGCGGCTACGGTGGTGGTGCCGACGTCGATGGCCATGCCGAAAATGTTTGCGTCGGTGCCGGGTTGGACAAGGATAATTTCCCGGTCCATCCATACGGAAACAGTCGCCTGCCACCCCCCATTTTCCAGTATAGTCTGCAGACCGCGCAGCACATTGACATCTATGGACAGCGACGTTAAACCGTGGTTATTTTTAAGGGCGGCGCAAAGCCTTTCGAAGTTGCCGACCGGATCTTCGAGGGTGGGTGGCTCCAGTTGGACGCTGTACTGCTTCACGGCCGGGTTGAGGGTTATGTCCAGATGGCGGGGCGCCTTGCTGACTACCTGTTTGCCGGCGCGAGCCGCTTCGGGCACAAAGATAAGCAGGTCGCCTTCCACCGTGGCCACGCATCCCATGCGAAAACCGGCTTTCTTTTCATACCCAGAAATATGTTTTTCTTCACCTGCCTGCCAGGGTCCGGCATGCTCGAATTTCGACTCCAACCCCAGTTTTTGAAACGTCCCCAGTTCGATGCGGATCTTGCATTTGCCGCACACCTGCTTTTCTCCGCAGGGTGCTTCGATATCCACGCCGAGCAGACGCGATGCTTCCACGATGGATACCCCCAGGGGAACCCGGCCCCGTCTTCCCGAAGGTTGAAATACAACCATGGCTGACTTTGGTTTCAAATTATTTCTCCGAATTGATTCATTTATAGAAGTTCAAGAGATTTCACCATCATACTTTTTCAATTCTGACCGGTACCCCTTTTAATAACGGAAATCCGCTGATGGGATCGTTGACCTGGTCAAAGGTGGTGAAATTGATGCGCCACTCCTCCCAGCCGTGGTACATTTCCACGACGCCGCGGCGCAGCTCGGCTTTGTGAACGATGTTGGCCGCCACTGTCAGTTCGCCTATATCAGAGACGATGCGCACCTGATCGCCGTTCTCGATTCCCAATTTTGCCGCATCTTCCGGGTGTATTTCAACTTTGGCCTCGGGGTGCAGTTTACGAAAATTTTTAAGGTTTTGGTGGCGCGAGTGATAGAACAGGGTTTTGCGTGCGCCGGTGGTGAGCAGGAGTGGGTAGGCTTTTGATCTGTGGCGCAAGTGATAGGGCCGCACATATTTCGGAATGGCAGCATACCCGAGCTTTTCAAGGTAGGCAGAGGAAAATTCGAGCTTGCCCGAGGGTGTCGGCAGGGGCCGGGACAGGTGCTTTTGGAACGTCAGCGGGCTATATTGGATTCCTTCCGGATGAGTTTTCAACTCCTCGAGCGTAATGCCCGACGGTTCCAGGATATACGCATTGACCTGGGTTTCGTTTTCCCAGGGGAAGTAGCGTTCCCCGAAACCCAGGCGCAGCGCAAGGTCGTGCCAGAGCATATATTCGTCCTTTATGCCGGGAACATCCACAACCTTGTTGGTCAGATAGACGCGCTGATGTTTGGGATCGATGTGTATTTCGGAACGCTCCAGGAATGAGGCTGCCGGCAGCACGTAATGGGCCAGCCGGGCTGTTTGGGTCATGAACAGGTCGTTGACCACCAACAGGTCCAGGGATTTCAATGCTTCTTCCACCTTGGTCGTGTTGGGATTGGTCACCGCCGGGTTGGCCCCGGTGATAATGAGGCCTTTTAGCGGATACTCGCCCTTGCCGAGCATGTATTCCATAGCCGTCATGGAGTGGCACTCCTTGCGGATGTCATAGAGCGCCGGGAAAAGGTCTGCGCCGATGGGCTTTTCGGTTTCCAGGGGCAGTTGGTCATACAGGGTCAGTTTGTTCCTGGGCATATTTTCCGGCCAGCCCAGCCCACAGGCAATGTCCAGGCCCCCAGTCAGGCACGACAGCACCACCATGGCGCGAATGTTGTCGACCCCGTTGTCGTGGTGCTCCAGCCCGGCCCCCATGTAAAAACTGACCTTGGGGCGGTTTTGGATGATAAGTCTGGCAATGTCCACAACCACGTGGGCGAACACGCCGGTTTCGTTTTCCACAAATTCCGGGGTGAATTTCTGCGCATATTCGACCACAGCTTCAAACCCCAGGCTGTACTGTTCCACGGTGGTGTGGTCGTACTCGCCGGCATTGACAAGGTAACGGATCAATCCCCAGGCCAGCGCGCCGTCTGTGCCGGGCAGCGGCTGGGCAAAAATGTCGGCATAGCAGGCCACGGGGTTGAGCCGGGGATCGATCACCACCAGGTTGGCCCCATGGGCCTTGGCGTCGGCAAACTCGGCCATGAAGGGCGGATGGCAGACCGGCGGGTTTGTGCCGAACAGCAGGATCAGGTCCGCCTCTGCGTAGTAAGGAAACGGGTTCCAGAAGCCGGTGACCAGGTGGTGCCCCAGAAAGCGCCCATTGAAGCAGGCTGAATCGTTGGAAAAATAGTTGGGGGTTCCAAAGGCGTGGGCAAACCTACGGGGGTATTCCTCCTGTTGCAGAAAACCGACGGCTTCTCCCTTCCACATGCCCAGGCTGCGTGCGCCCCAACAATCCTTGATATCCAGCATTTTTTGGGCGATTTCGTCCAGGGCCTGCTCGCGACTGATTTCGACGAAAGAACCGTCAGGCTGCCTTTTTAACGGCTTGCGAATGCGGTCCGAATGATAGAAGACGTCCAGGGAGGCCTTGCCCCGGGGACACATCCTGCCCCGATTGATGGGGTTGCCGGAGAGAGGGGTGACGTCCTGCATGTGTCCCTGTTGGATGTGTACGGCTATGCTGCAGCGGTTGCTGCACATCCTGCACAGGGTTTTTACGACGCCGTTTTCTATCGTTGTAACGGCGTTCATAAATCGGAATCCTCGGTTTTCGGCAGGGCGCGAAGACCCAGTCTCAAGCCGGGATGCTGCCTTTTCTTTTGCGAGAGTTGTTCGATGTTGCCGAAATGGAGGGCTTCGGCCATGCACACCTGAACACATACTGGATTGCCGTTACACAGGTCGCATTTGACCGCCTTGAAAATGTCATCATCCAGGCGCATGTATCCAAAGGGGCATGCGTCCACGCACAGGCCGCAACCAAAACACAGGTCTTTGGCTACGACAATGGCGCCTGTGGCGGCATCGCGTGTCAAAGCATCAATGGGGCAGACCTCCATGCAGCGGGGGGTTTCACATTGCAAACAGGTGCCGGTGAAGATCTGCCGTCGGTCCATGTCCACATTGACGTATATGCCGGCATGATCGCCGTTGCCTTTGGCTGCCTGCTGCATTTGGCAGGCCTGCTGGCAACTCAGACAGGCAATGCACCGATCGAGTTCTACGTACACAATTTTCATGCGTTTTATTTATCTCATTAGCGTTGCTTTGCAATAAAAACTTGTAGGGAAGGTCCGGCAGGTCAAAACGATGCATGAAAATTCAAATGAGTTCAAGCTCCCCCACGGCCGCTTCCACGGCATGGATAATGTTGCCGGTGCGGATCAGGTCGACCATGTGTTCGATGTCCGCTCCCAGTTCCCGGTCTTTTTCGAGGTAGGCCACATGCTCCCGGATTACGCGGTAGGATTCCTGTGTGCCGTTTCCCCAGGCAACTTTTTTCTTTTCCGTCAGGAGGTCGTAGGCCTGGGCAGCGCACAGCATCTCCACCGCAATCACGTGTTCCACATTGTCCAGTATTTCGCGGCACTGCCGGATGGCGATGGTGCCCATGCTGACATGGTCTTCCTTGTTGGCGGATGTGGGGATGGAGTCCACGCAGGCGGGGTGCGCCAATACTTTGTTTTCGGAAACCAGGGCGGCTGCTGTGTACTGGGCGATCATGAAGCCGGAGTTGAGGCCGCCGTTGTTGACCAGAAAGGCCGGCAGTTCGCTCAACTGCGGGTTGACCATCCGTTCAATGCGGCGCTCAGAAACATTGCCCAGTTCGGCAATGCCCATGGAAAGGTAGTCGGCGGCCATGGCAATGGGCTGACCATGGAAATTGCCCCCCAGCCGGATTTCCCGGGTGTCGGAAAAAATCAATGGATTGGTGGTGGTGGCATTGATTTCAATATCCAGGACATTGCGGGCGTGCACCACGGCATCCTTGCTGGCCCCGTGTATCTGGGGGGAGCAGCGCAGGGTGTAGGCATCCTGGACGCGTGCGCATCCTTCATGGGACAGGATGATCTCGCTGTCGCCGGTCAGGCGCAGCATGTTGTCTGCCGAAGCCACCTGGCCGGGATGGGGGCGGATCTGATGGATGCGGGGGTCGAATTCCGAGTTGCTGCCCATGAGGACTTCCAGGCTCATGGCGCAGGCGATGTCGGCCAGTTTGGCCAGCCGAATGGCGTCGTGTACGACCAGGCTGGCGATGCCGGTCATCACCTGGGTGCCGTTTATAAGGGCGAGGCCTTCACCTGCCAACAGCTCGAGCGGATCGAGGCCGATGTTGGCCAGGGCCCGGGAGCCGTGCATGCGTTCTTTTTCAAAAAAGGCTTCCCCTTTTCCGAGCAGAACCAGCCCCAGGTGGGCCAT
This sequence comes from Desulfobacterales bacterium, assembly GCA_029940035.1. Taxonomy (GTDB): domain Bacteria; phylum Desulfobacterota; class Desulfobacteria; order Desulfobacterales; family B30-G6; genus JAJDNW01. The sequence continues at coordinate 3,768 of JAOZRT010000113.1, read as the reverse complement.
AGGGGCCAGGTCTCCGCTGGAACCCACGGAACCCTTTTCCGGAACCACCGGTGTCAAGCCTTTATTGAGAAAGGCCAGCAGGTATTGCAGGGTTTTCAGGGAGCAGCCGGAGTACCCCATGAAGAGGTCATGCAGGCGCACCGCCATGATCGCCCGCACAACATCCACGGGCAGGGGGGTGCCGATGCCCGCGGCATGGCTCATGATGATCTTGTGCTGCAGTCGGCGCGTATCGGTTTCTGAAATAGGGACATTGCACAGGGCGCCGAATCCGGTGGTGATGCCGTAGATCACCTTTTTTTCCCTGACCCAATCATCGATGAGCGCCCGGGTGCGTTCCACCCGGCGGCCGCCTTCCCGGGAGGATTCCACCGGACAGTTTTGGCGGGCTATGGCAACGACATCGTCAAGGGTCAGTTTCTCTTTGTCGATGAAGATAGGCTTCATTTTAGAACCTCAATAATTTAATTTCCAATAATCAATATCCAACCCCCAATTATCAAGTCTCAGCAGGGCTAAAGGCATTGTGCCGACAGTGATGTAGCGCAGGGATTTATCCCTGCCAGCTGTCCACCTTATGCTGGTCGCCTTTCTTGGACATTGATCATTTGTTATTGATTATTGGATATTCGCTCTTTTTTCAGTGTTCGATGTTCAATTTTTCTTGTAGGACTCTTCCACAATGCGCTTGACCAGATCATCCTGAGCGATATGGGGAATCGTAATGTGCCCCACCCCCTGGTTAGACTGGTTGAACGCCTGGCTCACCTCTATGGCGTTGGCATTTCTGGCCCAGTTTCGCCGGGCCACGCCGCCCATGACATCCCAGGAGATGGCGGACCGAATCGTATCGTCCACCCGTTGGCTGCCGTCCAATACCAGGCCGAAACCGCCGTTGATGGCGTTGCCGATCCCTGTGCCGCCGCCGTTGTGCAGGGCCACCATAGACATGCCCCGGGCGCAGTTTCCGGCAAAACAATGGGTGGCCATATCCGCCATGACATTGCTGCCGTCCTTGATGTTGGCGGTTTCCCGAAAAGGGGCGTCCGTGCCTCCCGGGTCGTGATGGTCGCGCCCGATCATGATGGGGCCGACGTCGCCCTTTCTCACCATTTCATTGAATTTCAGGGCGATGCCGATTCTGCCGGCGGCATCCTGGTAAAGGATGCGCGCCTGGGTTCCCACCACAAGGCTGTTTTTTTCAGCATCCCTGATCCAGGCCCAGTTGTCCCGGTCCTGAAACCTGCGTTCAGGATTGATGCAGGCCATGGCAGCCCGGTCGGTTTTAACCAGGTCCGCATGCCGGCCGCTCAGGCAGACCCAGCGAAAGGGGCCGTAGCCGAAATCAAAGATATGTGGGCCCATGATATCCTCGAAATAGGAGGGGAAGATAAACCCATCCTTTTCATCGATGCCGTTTTTGGATATTTTGGTGACCCCTGCATCGAAGACGGCCTTGAGGAAAGCATTGCCGTAATCAAAGAAGAAGGTGCCCCGGTCGACGAGAATTTCAATCAGCTCGATATGGCGGCGCAGGCTTTTGTCCACGTGTTCGCAGAAAGCCTCGCGGTCTTCCGCCAGCAACCGGGTCCGCTCTGCAAAGGTGATGCCCTGGGGGCAGTAGCCGCCGGTGTAAGGGACGTGGCAGGATGTCTGGTCGGACAAAAGATCGATGTCCAGTTTTTGGGCTACCGCATACTCTAAAAGATCCACGATATTGCCATGAAAGGCGATGGAGAGCGGCTTGCCGGCCTGCATGGCATCATGGGCCATGGCAAACGCCTCACCGAGGTCGGCGGTGGCGTGGTTGACCCAGCCCTGGGAATGACGCGTCTGAATCCTGGATTCATCCACCTCGGCAATGAGGGAGACCGCACCGGCAATCTCGGCTGCTTTTGGCTGGGCGCCACTCATGCCCCCCAGACCGGAGGAGACGAACAGCCGCCCTTTGAGGTCAGCGTCCCGGCCCAGGCCGAATTTGATCCGGCCGGCGTTCAGGAGGGTGTTGAACGTCCCGTGCACAATCCCCTGGGGGCCGATATACATCCATCCGCCGGCGGTCATCTGGCCGTAGCTGGCCACGCCCATCTGGGCGGCCACCTCCCAGTCGTCGAGGTTGTCGTAGGTGCCCACCATGAGACCGTTGGTGATGATCACCCTGGGGTTCGAAGGCCTGGACTCAAACAACCCCAGGGGGTGGCCCGAGGCGACCACCAGGGTCTGGTCCTCGGTCAACGCTTCCAGGTAATTCTTTATCAGGTGGTACTGCATCCAGTTCTGGCAGACACTGCCGGTTTCTCCGTAGGTGACCAGTTCGTATGGGTAGAGCGCCACGTCGAAGTCGAGATTGTTGTCGATCATGACCTGGCATGCCTGGCCGGCCAGGCATTTGCCCTCGTATTCGTGAACAGGTTTGGCTTTGATGGGGTCGGCGGGCCGGTAACGGTATCCATAAATTCTGCCCCGTGTGGTCAGTTCCTCCAGGAATTCCGGGGCCAGTTCCCCGTGCAGTTCAGCAGGAATGTAGCGCAGCGCATTTTTCAAGGCAACTTCGGTCTGGGCCCGGGTCAGGCGATAGCCACGGTCCGGGGCCCGGCGGATGCCTTTGACGAATTCAGGGTATTCAGGGAGACGGCTGTCGAGTTCGAATCCCGCTGTGTGGTTGTTTGCGGATGGCTTTAGCATGGGAACACCTCCATTAGAAACAGGTATTCATTTATATTCTTCCGTACGGTTTCATCTGTCTGTACCCGATCGTCGTTCGGTGAGTCGTGATGTTTCCAATATATATTACGATTATTGTATAAGTTCAATCGGCGTCGATTTATTGGCAATATATTTTACCTAAAAACCCCTCTTGACCTTTTACAGTACTATCTTGTATATACAACTTGTATATTTAACCAACCGGCTGAAATTGTCAAGGGGAAATGGAAGAGAGCGGTGATGACAAAACGATATCCGAAATATGAGCAGATCAAGGACTACGTGATCAAGGGTATCAAGTCGCGGAATTTCACGCATGCCGTACCGTCCGAGAACCAGCTGGCCCAGAAATTCGGTGTCAGCCGCATGACGGCGCGCAAGGCCGTTGACGCGGTGGAGCGGGAAGGGTTTGTGGAGCGTACCCCGGGCAAGGGCACCTTCGTGAAAAAAAAACAGCACTACACCACCGGTTTTTTCCGGGTGCGGCCGTTTCAGAAATGGGCTGACGATCTCAAGGTGGAATTGAGCACCGAAGTTCTGGAGGCACGGATGATTGATCCGCCGGCGCACGTGGCTGCCAATCTGCTAACCGACAGCCAGGTGATCATCATACGCCGACTCTGGTATTTTGACAAAAAACCGGTACGTTACGAGATACGCTATCTGCACCCGGATGTCTGTGCCGGGATTCTGTTCGAGGACCTCCGGAACGCATCGATTCACAGCATTCTCATCAATAAATACAAGCTATCACTGACCAGGATCGACCAGAGCATGGAGGCAATCGTGCTTTCCAGGGAAACCGCCCCGCTCTTTAAAGTGGAACCGGGCTATCCGGTGTTTAACATAAAGCGCATGACGTACTCATTTGAGGCCCCGGTGACCTATGTAGAATACACCATGCGCGGGGAGATGGCTTTCCGGGACACGTTTTCACCCCAGTTCGATCCCACGGATTTTTTCTAAGACGGTTGATTTTCATGGATAGCGGGTAGGGTGGCCATCAAAACCCCATAGTTGCATAAACAACCTGGCAAAGTATATATAATGAATTGTTATTAT
>JAOZRT010000439.1 GCA_029940035.1 Desulfobacterales bacterium | reverse complement strand
ACGGTATAATGTTCATTGTCTGCCATAACAAGTGGCCGTTCATCCTTAAGCTTGAGAATATCACCAGTCAAAGTCAGCAGTTCTGGTGTAGCCTGTGTTACAGTCCTGGCAGATGATGCAGTGGTAAAACAGATAGGCTGTTTTGTTTCGGTATCCAGGCAGAAGAATGTTTGTGCCATTTTCGTGGGTTTTGAATCTCTGTCCTTTTGGCGCCTAACCATCTGTCGCTTGCTGTATGATTTAAGCCGATGCGGATCGATAGCAAGGGTCTTGCCGTTAAAATGACCAAATGTTTGTCGTATCTTGCCGAGAGCTATCTGCAATCGGTGCGCATCGGCGACAGAATGAGTGTCTAACAAATTGTGTATAGCCGGATCAGTGGCTATGAATGGAAGCCCATTGGCCAATTCAAACCCCTTCTGGCTCACCGTCCTTTTCTCACGAACGCCTGTAACACACAAAGCCCTTTCGTTGACAAGCTGCATGGCTAATCGGGTTTCCACCTGATCATCAGGCATACCGCTCCAACTCTTAAGTAGATCCCATGCTCCCAACCTGAGATATTCCGGTATCAGCAGCCAGATGCCGACCATGTTTCCAGAGATCTTGTTGGCCAGGAGTTGGCGAACACCCCGTTCAATACTTTGAGCGTCACAGAGTTCCAGACGTACCTTTTGCTTTGTTCGATGAGTTTCAATCTTTATCGGTTCTATTCCTGGGCGATACGTGTGAAGCTTTTTTTTTGAAGGCCGTATTCAGAGATAACCCGTTCAACACTACGTATCGCAATCGAATATCCACATTGTATAAGCTTTTGGGCAATAACTTCCGGTGAAATCTGAGGGTCAAGGAACCGATATCGTATAATTTGACGGACAACCTCACCTGTTCTCCTGTAGTTCCTTTGAGGTCCGCGTTTCCGGCTCTTGAGCGCTCCAGCGCCTTTCGTCTTAAAGTCCTGGAGTAGCTGATAATATCGTTGCCTTGTAAATCCGAATTTCTCTGCGGCAATGGCTGAACCGAGTCCTTCACATTCCCCCTCGAATAGCATGCCAAGCTTAAAAGTGATTTCGTCATGCTCCTTTATAGGAATAGAACCCTTTGGCCCCGTTAGAAACAATGCATTGCTCTCAATTTTAATCATAGCGCTTCCTCCTTTAGCTGTGAATCCTATCCATTAGATTCGCCTCCCAGGCCAAGGAGAAAGGTAGCATAGCGAGCAGACATTGTCAAATAAATTATGGCGGTTTTATCGCGCCAATTTATTTTTAAGAATTTTGTGTATCCATTAACCGGCTATTATATAGGACTTTCTTTAATATGCCAGAAGAGAGTATTTTATTAAACCGCCATATTTTATTTTACACTATTTTCAGCAACACAAATGCTTTATCCAGAAAACCAGATGACACGGCAGCTATTTTTTGATACAAAGTGCATAAAGTGCCAAATTAAATGTCCCCATAAAATCGCTGCGAAAGCGGGAATCCATAAATGTGAAATACCAAAGCATTTACCCGGATTTATTGAGAAGTTACCGGCTTTTTACGAAACTACCAGAATTGCATACAAAAAGCAGAAGGCCAGCTCAAATATTTACACTTTACTGGACAAAATGACCAAACCATCAAAAGAAAAGAACCCTCCAAATACTCAGAGAAGGTTGTTCTGATGGAAAAAATTACTCCTAAGACCTACGAAAAATATATCAAGGCGCTCACTGATATCAGCAGCGCCATTACCTCAGAACAATACCTTGAAGACATTCTCAAGCTGATAGTTATGGTCACGGCAAAAGTAACCGGCTTTGAGATTTGCTCTCTGTGGCTGATAGACGAAAGCAAAACCCCCAAAACAATTCGGTTAAAGGCCACGCAGGCCATTGAGCCTGAATATGTGAAGGACCGTTCATTAGGGAGGGTCGAAGGGGTTGTAGGTTTTGTGTCCACGCACAATCAACCCCTGGTTATAAAGGACGTCCTGAAGGAGCCCAGGTTCAAGGAAAAGGAAATGGCGAAAAAACTGGGCCTGGTTTCCATGCTGAGTGTGCCCCTCCGGGTGAAAAATGAAAAAGTCATCGGTGTGCTTAACTGTTTCACGGATGAACCCCATGAGTTCTCCGATACTGAAATAAACCTTGTAACGGCCGTGGCGAACCAGGCGGCAGTGGCAATCTTGAATACTGAACTAATTGTAGAAACTAAAGTGATCCAGGAGGAGTTAGAGACCCGCAAACTGGTGGAAAGGGCCAAAGAGGTACTCATGCGAAAGCGTAACATGAAAGGGGATGAGGCCCATCGATGGATCCAAAAACGGAGTATGGATTCGCGCAAATCGATCCGTAACGTGGCCGACGCGATCCTCCTTACAGAAGAAGTATAGGGGTGCTGTGCCCCAATTATTCCGCTTTTTCATATATTGTTGATTGATAATTTCAAGTGATAAAAAGATCTTTTGTGGAAAAATGGGGATCGCTGGTCAGGTTCACGCCAAGACGTCTCAAACCTGCTTCATCTCCCGGAGTGGGAATATGGGTCATATGTACCTCACACCCCCGTAGATCGGTTAATTTTCCCATAGCTAATTGAGCTGCCGGGTTTGATGTTGCACTGATGCTTAGTGCAATAAGTGCTTCCTCCAGGTCCAAACTGAGGGTTTTTTCATTTAAGACTTCCGTTTTGAGATTTCTAATCGAGTCTATGATATTTGGTGGCAGCAATTTAATCTTACCAGGAATTTCCGCCAAATGCTTAATAGCATGCAGAATAAGACTGGATGCCGCATGAAGATTAGGGGAATTACTGCCGGTCACAATAGATCTGTCCTTTAACCCTATGGCCGCACCACAATAGATACCCTCACTCCCCTTATCTTTTTTCTGTGCGTCTAACGCGGCCGTTCGAGCCGGTTCAACGACACCCCTGTATTCGGGTCCGAGATTAAAATCTTCCATAAGGAGCTCTACTTTTTGGACGGTTTCTTTGTCTGTTAAGCCCATCACATATTCACATCGATATCGAAAATATCGCCTTATTACCTCCTGCTTGGCAGCCTCCCTTGTGAGTGCATCGTTAGTTATGGCAAAACCTGCTCGATTTACACCCATATCTGTTGGTGATTGATAAGGTGACTCACCGCCGCTAATCTTTTTCAATATTCTTCTAACGACAGGAAATACTTCCACATCACGATTATAGTTAATTGCCTTTTTATCGTAAGCCTCCAGATGGAACGGATCAATGAGGTTAAAATCTTTGATGTCCGCTGTTGCTGCTTCATATGCAATATTTACTGGATGGTTTATGGGCAAGCTCCATATGGGAAAGGTTTCGAATTTTGCATATCCTGAAGTTATTCCTCTCCTGTAGTCATGATATACCTGAGAAAGAGATGTGGCTAACTTTCC
>JAOZRT010000112.1 GCA_029940035.1 Desulfobacterales bacterium | reverse complement strand
TGCTGCCCGCAAAGGCGATCATGACAAAGGCACGGCCCACCATGGCCGGGTTGAAGATGTTCATGCCCAGCCCGCCGAACACCAGCTTGCCGATCCCGATGGCAACCACGGCGCCGATGCACCCTACGTACCAGGGAGCAGTTGCCGGCAAAGAAAGCCCCAGAATCAAGCCGGTGACAATGGCGGACAGATCCGTCAAAGAAAGCAACCGCCCTCGCATGCGCGTGAATATGGCTTCGGCGGCCAGACTCGCCGCCACGCAGGTCAGCAACTGCTTGGCTGCCAGCCACCCGAAAAACAGGAAAGCCGCCGCCGCCACTGGAACAAGGGCTATCAGGACATCGAGCATCATCCCGCGGGTGGTCATCACCATGTTCGACACATGCGGTGATGGCGCCACGTGAATGGTCGGCGTTATGTCTGTCTGGTCAATGTGTGAATTCAATGTGTATATTTTACCCGCATATATTCGGCTTTCTCAGAGGTTCATGAAAAAGCCATGATTCAATGATCATATCATCTGCACTTGGACATTGGTGATTCGTTATTGGATATTCGCCCTTTGCTTATATATGGTCATGCTGCCGCCACAAGCGCCTTGCCGGTCCTGATAAGCTGCACCAGCGGAAGGCCTGCCGGGCATACATGCGCACACGAACCGCATTCGAAACATGCCATAATGTTGTATGTTCTTGCCAGGTTGAGCTCTTTAAGTCGCGATGCCATAGCCAGCTTTGTGGGCACCAGGTTCATGGGGCACACATCCGCGCACCGGCCGCAGCGGACACAAACGGTTTGATTCACCCGGCGGATCTCAGCATGGGTCAGTACGGTGATGCCGCTGGTGCCTTTGGTAACCGGTGTATTGCGGTTGGTGAAGGCAAACCCCATCATGGGACCGCCGGCAACCATGCGGGCGGCAGTTTTGCTCAGGCCACCGCAGAAGTCGATCAGCTCGCCCATGGGTATTCCAATGGGCACCAGCAGGTTTTTAGGCCGAACAATACCGCCGCCGGTAACGCTGACAACCCGGTGTGTCAAGGGAATGCTGCGCATGACCGCCCGGGCCACGGACGTGACCGTGGCTACGTTGGTCATGGCCACCCCCACATCGGAGGGGAGACCCCCCAGGGGGACTTCCCTGTCCAGGATCGCTTTGATCAGGTGTTTTTCGCTACCCTGGGGATATTTCGTTTTCACCACGGCGATTTTGATTCCGGCACCTGCAGCTGCCAGGCGCAGAGAGGCAATTGCCTCCAGTTTGTTGTTTTCAACACCGATGTAGGCTTTTTGGGCCCCGACCGCCCGCACCGCCAGCATGGCACCGGCCACAATGGCCTCCGGTGCCTCCACCATCACCCGGTAGTCCGTTGTCAGGTAAGGTTCGCACTCGCACCCGTTGACAATCAGGGTGTGAATGGGTTTATTTTCGTCCGGTGTAATTTTGACGTGCGTGGGAAATGCGGCGCCGCCCAGCCCTACGATCCCGGCGTCATGAATGGCCTCACTGATTTTCTCCGGCTCCATGGACTGATACGTTTTCTGGGGCCATTTGCCGCCGTACAACTGGTCCCACAACGCCTGGTCGGACAACTGCTCCCCCTGGCTGCAGATGGCAATAGCCTGTACATGCCGGCCGTTGGCCAGGGTAGTGACCTCCATCTTTTGGACGACACCGTTTACAGGTGCGTGCAGCGAAGCGGATACAAAGGCCTCCCCCTCGCCGATCTTATCGCCGAAAACAACCTCCTGTTTGGGTTTCACGATTGGGGTGCAGGGGCCACCGATGTGCTGGAGCAGCGGAATGACGACTTTGTCGGGCGTCGGCATGATTTCAATGGCTGCGTCCGCAGAAAACGTCTTGCGTTGACGCGGGTGAACACCGTGTTCGAATGTTCCGGGACCGGGGAACCACCCGAATTCCTTGTTGTGTTTAGATCTTGCCATAAGGCTTCTATACGGCTCCGTAACTATGAAGCCCGGGAAGGTAGTTGACACCAAAATAAGTGAAGAGCACGGCCCCAAAGCCTATGATGGACAGGTAGGCTATCCTTTTCCCGTACCATCCCCGCATCGTGCGTGCGTGCAGCAGCGTCGCATAAACAAACCAGGTAATCAGGGACCAGGTCTCCTTGGGATCCCACGACCAGTAGCTGCCCCAGGCCGAGTTGGCCCACACCGCACCGGTAATGATGCCGATGGAGAGAAAAAGAAAACCGAACATAATCATCTGGTGGGTGAGTTCGTCCAGATCATTCAGGCCGGGAAGCCGTGCCAGAATCCCGCTCTCCTTATCCGGCGCCCAGCTTTTGATCAGGTACATAATGCTGATGCCAAAGGCCACCGCAAAAGCGGCATAGCCAAAAAAGCAGGTCACCACGTGGGCAATCAGCCAGTTACTCTTGAGAGCCGGAATCAAGGGTTGAATCTTGTCGCTGACGTTGGGGGACAGGGAGGCATAGGCCATGGCCAGAAAAGCGATGGGCGTCGCAAACGCGCCGACAACGGTCGCTTTATAACGGATTTCAATGAAAAGGTAGATAATCCCGATGGTCAGGGCAAAAAAGACCAGGGATTCATACATGTTGGACAGGGGCGCGTGGCCATAGCCGATGTCATACGATTCTTTCCAGCGCAGGATAAAACCGGCGGCATTCATAAGGATACCGGCGATGGCCACCCATCTGGCAAGTTTGGCCGGCATCGTTTGTTTGAAAATCCACGCAGCAATATAAAAGGTTGCTGCAAAACCGTACATAAATGTAACAAAGGACAATAGTTGAGAGCTATTCATTGATTACCTCATATTGGCAAGGTGTTTTGCGAATTTTTCCACCTGGCGCCGCATACCGATCTTATTTTTATTGGCTATGCCCATAATCCGGACATCGCTCTTGTTGCCTTTGCGCATTACTTCAATGCAGATTTGCTGATGCGACATGAAAAAAGTGATGAAACAGCCCACGATCATGATAATAAAACCGCTGTACACCACCCATACGCCCGGGTCCCTGTTCACCTCCAGGCCGGAATAATAGCGGACGTCCTCTTTTTTCATTGGAGAGAACGTCTCCTTTTGCTGATCGGCCACGGAAATCACCACAGCCCCGCGCCGCATTTTATCGAAGTTGGGAAAATGCAGCGGCAATAAAACTTCCATGGGTTCCCCCTGGACCGGAGAAAGTGTCCCGGCTAGGGCCGCTCCAATGTTCTGCCCCCTGAACTCGGCATCAGGGTTGAACGCCGTCAGGGTAAACGTTCCATTACCCTCGGGAATATTCACCGGCTTGCCGATTTCGGTCTTGCGCTTGTAAACCATCCCGGAAGACTTGATGGTGAAATTTAAATGGATAATTTCCATTGAAAAATCGTGTTCAGCCTGTTTCTCCGGAGCCATTTCGCCGTAGCTGGCCATATAGATACTGATGCCATTATACCGCAGCGGGTCGTTGACGATGATGTCTTTTTTCAGCATTGGCTGACCGTTCTCCAGGATGGTCAGGCTGGATCGGAACTCTTTGGGCGCCCCGGTGTCGTAGAAGCTGATGTCAAAATCCTCATTATGTATCGTAAAGCCCAAAGGCTGTACCCGGCCGCTGTTTCTGAGGCGGACGCTATCCACGGATTCTCCCTCCGGGATATTGGCAAACCCTTCGAATCCAAACAAGGAACCGATAATGGCGCCAATGATGAGCAGAATGACGCTTGCGTGTACAATATAGACACCGAACCTTGCCCAACGCCATTTTTCGGCAAAGAGGACAAACCCGTCACCGGTCTTATCCACCTGCTGCCGGCCGAACTTTTTTGCTGCAAAGGAAGTGTATTTGTCTTCCAGTTCACCCGGCAATCCGTCAATTGAAAATGCTTCCTTGTTTTTCAGTTTTTCAAATCTGGCCAGGTTAAACATGATTTTTTTGGGAAAAACCAGTTTCCAAGTGGCTGAAAGGCGATCGATGGAACAGACCACGATGTTGGTGATCAACAAAAACAGCAGCAATTGAAACCACCACGCGTGGTACATGTCGAATATGTCCAGCACCTCGAAAAGACGGAACAGGAAAGGGCCGAATTTGTGAAAATAAATCTCGGGGTCGGCATTCTGGGGTATGATCGTGCCGATGACTGATGTGGCCGCCAGGGACAACAGCAGAAAGACGGTCAGTTTCACCGACACAAAAAATTTCCAGACCGGGTTCTTATTCTTCATTGATCTCCTCTGCATTAGAAACAATCCGCTATTTTTCCCAGGATGAATGTTTCCAATGTGGATCCATAATATCCGACCAAAATAGGGATTTCATTGACCTATGTCAATTCAATAACGATCTAAATCCTCTAAAGGACGAGAAGAATTTTTGTCGGTAGGAACAAAATATCGGTTGTCATCTTCGACAACCGGAATTAGTGTTTGTATATATGTTTCTTTAATAGGTTGTCTGAAAGGAAGATCGCTATCATCACAAGCCACAGAGGATGAAATCCGCCATGCGATCCTGCTCTCCATAACCACCACCGGCTTTCCCAATATGATCGCCGCCATGGGCTGGGCCCAGGAAGTGCTGGACAAACAATAAAATCGTGTTCCACGATTTTATGAAACGCGACTGCGTCGCTACAATGCGAAAGGCCTGAATCATTCCCCTATCGATCCCTCTGCGAGCGGGCAGGCTATTTCGTAATTTTCCCAGAATCCTTCGGATTCCGGCATCGCACTTTCGCAAGAATATTTTAAACGCTCATTTATTAATCGGAGTGGGAAACCATGTTTTGGAGCAAAGAAGCTGAAGATGCTATTAAGAAAGTGCCCTTTTTCGTCCGGAAAAAGGTGCGGGCCCGCGTAGAAAAGGAAGCTGCCGGGGCTGGCAAAAAAAGGGTGTCGCTGGCGGATGTCAAAAGGACCCAGGCCCGTTTTCTGGCCAAAATGAGCCAGGAGGTCAAAGGCTTTCAGGTGGACACCTGTTTCGCCGGGGGTGGCTGCCCCAACCGGGTTTTGGATTCAGAATCCCTGCTGGAAAAAATCGAAGGTCTGTTTAACAAAGCGGATATTCTGGCATTTCTGAAAAAAAATGTTAAAGGCGACCTGAAATTTCACCATGATTTCAGGGTGACCCTGGCCGAATGCCCCAACGCCTGTTCCCAACCGCAGATTAAGGACATCGGCATCATCGGGGCGGCGACACCCCTCATCACCGATGCAGCCTGTTCCGCCTGTGCCGCCTGTATCGAGGCCTGCCCGGACGACTGTATTGTCCTGCCGGAATCATCAGAAAAGCCGCTGATCGATGAAGGGGCCTGCATGCTTTGCGGCAAATGCGCGGCCGTTTGCCCCACCGGCACCATCGTTGAAAAACACAAAGGCTTCAGGATCCTTTTGGGCGGCAAACTGGGGCGCCATCCCCAGCTCGCCAGGGAGCTCCCCGGCGTCTTCAACCAGCAAGAAGTACTTGATGTGGTGGAATACTGTATTACCTTCTATAAACAACACAGTAAAAACGGCAAGCGGTTCGCCCACATTTTCAGACCCTCTGATTTCGAGGCCCTGGTAAAAAGAATCCAGGAAAAGCGAAACTGCCTGCGATGAAGATCAGGAGGAAATAATCATGGAAACACAAGATTTCACCATACCCAATATATCCTGCGGCCACTGTGTGGCAGCCATCAAAGACGAATTGAGCGAAATGGACGGTGTCAGTACCGTGGAAGGCAACCCGGAATCAAAGGCCATGCATGTGGAATGGGATGCACCGGCAACACTGGCATCTATCCGGGACAAACTGCAGGAGATTAACTACCCGGCTGAATAAATATCGAAGGTAAGAAAATGAGAAGATCAGAGGGTCGGAACATCCAAACTTCTCACGTTCTCACCTTCATTATTATAGTTTCCCAGTCTCGGATAGCTCTTCTAGTCCAACTGGATCCAGGAGCGTAATTTCCCCGCTGGACACCTCGATCAGGTTGCTGGTGGTCATTTTGGTAAGGATGCGGGAGAGGGTTTCCGGAATGGTGCCCAAAAGGCTGGCCAGCTGCCCTTTGGATATGGGGAGCGATACGGTGTCCTCAATGCCCTGCTCCTGGGCCAGATAGAGAAGATAGGAGGCAAGCCGCCCGGGGACCTCTTTGAGGGACAGATTTTCCACCTGGAGTGTAAATTGGCGCAACCGCATGGAGAGCACCGCCAGCATGTTGAGGCAGAGGGAGGGATTCTTGGCAATCAATTCCGTAAACGCTGTGCGAGGAAAAAATAGAAGATGGCTCTTCAAAAGCGTCTGGGCATTGGCCGGAAATTGTTCCCCGGAAAAAACAGGAACCTCACCGAAAGGGTTGCCCGTCCCGTAGATGTGCAGGATCTGCTCCTTGCCCTCCAGTGAAACCTTGTAGATCTTCACCTTACCGGCCGCCACCACGTAAAAACCGTTGCCGTCGTCACCCTCAGAAAATACGGTCTGACCTTTGTTGTAGAATTTGTCCTTTGCAATCCGGCGCATCCTTTTCAGGTCATCTTCGGACAGGTTCTGAAAAAGGGGGGTCTGCGATATGATTTCGAGTATTTTTTCCATTTTAAATAAATTTTTTATCTTTTCATGATGATTTATTCAAGCATATAAATCATTTATATATTTCACACTTTTCTCTTCATGATCAAGGATATAAATTTATTTGCTTGGGTTGACTTAAGTCAAGGCCAAATTTTTCCCGACCGCATAAGATGTGCATCACCAACAGGCAATCATGTCTGAATTTTCAGGAATGTACTTATCGATGTATTTTAGAAATTATCAAGATCACTTTTAATCAACGTTAATGAACCAGGATGACGCTATGTTTTGTTTTCAATGTGAACAGACGGCAAAAGGCGAAGGTTGTACGAAAATAGGCGTCTGCGGGAAACAGCCCGATACGGCTGCTCTCCAGGACCTTTTGATATATGCACTCAAGGGCCTTGCCCTTTATGCCGTGGAAGGACAGAAAGTCGGCGTCAAAGACGCCGCCGTGGACCAATTTACCTGTGAGGCTGTTTTTTCAACTCTGACCAACGTGAACTTCGACTCAGACCGGTTCGTCAAACTGATCAATGAAACTGTCGCGTTGCGGGAACAGCTCAAATCAAAAGTGGCCGCAGCCGGCGGAAAAGTCGATTTTTCCGAGGCAGCCGCTACTTTTCAGCCGGCCGCAAACCAGGACGAGCTCGTTGTCCAGGGGGAAGGCGTGGGCATTAAGTCCGACCCTGATGTCAACCCGGACATTCTCTCGTTGAAGGAACTGCTTGTTTACGGCCTCAAAGGGCTGGCAGCCTATGCCGACCACGCCCGGATTCTCGGCCAGACAGATGAATCCGTCTACACGTTCATCTACGAAGCGCTGGCAGCCACCCTGAGCAAGGATGCCGGTGTGGACGAACTCGTGGGCCTGGCCCTCAAGTGCGGTGAGGTCAACCTCAAGGCCATGGAGCTTTTGGATACCGGTAATACCGGCACCTACGGGCACCCGGTCCCCACCAGCGTGCCCCTGGGAGCCAAACAGGGCCAAGCCATCCTGGTCTCCGGGCATGACCTCAAGGACCTGGAAGAAATCCTGAAGCAGAGCCAGGGCAAAGGCATCAACGTTTACACCCATGGTGAGATGCTGCCCTGTCACGGTTACCCGGAATTGAAGAAGTACGACCACTTCTACGGCCATTACGGAACCGCCTGGCAGAACCAGGCCAAGGAATTCGCCGCCTTTCCCGGGCCCATCCTCATGACCACCAACTGTATCCAGAAACCCAGGGAAGAGTACAAGGCCAACATCTACACCACCGGCCTCGTGGGCTGGCCCGGCGTGACCCATCTGCCCGGCAAAGATTTCACGCCACTCATCGAAAAAGCCCTCGCCATGCAAGGATTTACCGAAGACACACCCGGAAAATCGGTAATGGTGGGATTCGGCCACAATGCCGTTATGGGTGTAGCCGACAAGATCATCGAAGCGGTCAAAAACAAGGCCATCAGTCACTTTTTCCTGGTTGCCGGCTGTGACGGCGCCAAACCGGGCCGCAACTACTACACCGAGTTTGTCGAAAAGATACCGGAAGACAGTGTCGTGCTGACTCTGGCCTGCGGGAAGTTCCGTTTCTTTGACATGGATCTCGGGGACATCGGCGGCATTCCCAGGCTCCTGGACGTGGGCCAGTGCAATGACGCCTATTCGGCCGTGCAGATCGCCGTGGCCCTGGCCAAGGCCTTTGACTGCGGGGTGAATGACCTGCCCCTCTCCATGGTGCTGTCCTGGTACGAGCAGAAGGCCTGTGTCATTCTGCTTTCCCTGCTGCACCTGGGCATCAAGGACATTCGCCTGGGGCCGAGCCTGCCGGCGTTTATTACGCCCAACGTGCTTGACATCCTGGTAAAGAATTTCAATATTATGCCCATCAGCACGCCGGACGAGGATCTGAAAGCAATCCTCGGATAAAATTTGCGGAGCAAATTTTATTAAACGCGACTTCGTCGCTAATAAAACCAAAAGACAGGTCTTCACAGGGATTCTCTCTGTGAAGCCTGTCTCGATTACAACGACCAACGTGAACAGTTGGATGAATAATGGCCATTCAGGAATGAGAAAATATGTTCGAGTTCAAGGAAGGCGAAAATTGTAACCACAGGAATACGTGTTTGTATTTTGAGGATTGCAATTTGAGCCTGACACCGAAATCGGACAAATTAGCCATTTCTGGATGGGCATTCGGGAGGAATAGCTATGAAATGTCCCGGACAAGATAGCCGCTACTGGAAACCCGGAGCGATTTTCAATGAAACGTGCCCCAAGTGTGGAAACAGCGTCGAGTTCTTCAAGGACGACACCGCCAGAAAATGCGGGCAGTGCGGGCACCGGTTTATCAACCCCAAAATGGATTTCGGCTGCGCCTCCTACTGCGAGTTCGCCGAGCAGTGCATGGGGACGCTGCCCCCTGAGCTTTTAGCCGAAAAGGAAGACCTTTTGAAAGACCGCGTGGCCATCGAGATGAAACGCTATTTCAAAACAGACTTCAAAAGGATCGGCCATGCCACGAAAGTGGCCCGCCACGCGGAGCGTATCGGCAAAATGGAGGCTGCTAACCTGGCCGTAATTCTGTGTGCCGCCTATCTTCACGACATCGGGATTCATGAGGCGGAGCGCAAATATGATAGTACCGCCGCAAAACACCAGGAACAGGAAGGGCCGCCCATTGCCCGCGGCATTCTGGAAAAACTGGGTGCCAAGGAGGCCCTGATCGACGAAGTCTGCGACATAATCGGGCACCACCACCACCCGCGGGAAGACGACACCACAAATTTCAAGGTCCTGTATGACGCCGACCTGATCGTCAACCTGGAGGAAGCCATCAAGGAAAAACAAAAAACAAGTGATGAACTCGAAAATATGATTGCCAAAGCCTTTCTCACCGAAAGCGGGAAGTCAGAGGCACGGAAAGCTTTTGGCTTATAAAAGAAAAACGCCACTCGCAGGGTACGCGGAGCGCAGAGAAACGCTCTCTGTGACCTCTGCGGGCTCGAGCGAAGCGGGTGAGAGATTAAACAATTGTAAAATAAGGATAAAACCATGAAAGTTATGCGAAAAATAATCGAAATCGACGAAGAGAACTGTGACGGTTGCGGGCAGTGCGTGCCCGGGTGCGCCGAAGGCGCACTTGAAATTATAGACGGCAAGGCCAAAGTAGTTGCCGAGGTGTTCTGCGACGGCCTGGGTGCCTGCATCGGCGAATGTCCCAATGACGCCCTGACCCTCATTGAACGCGAAGCCGATGAATTTGACGAGGAAGCGGTGGAGGAACGCCTGGAAAGCCTGAAAAGTGCAGGTGAGGACCAGAAGCAGGCCTGTGGCTGCCCTTCCAGCCAGATCCAGTCCTTTATGACAACCGCCTGTGATGATGCCAACCAGCCGTCAGCCATTGCCGGAACCGAATCCGCCCTGGCCCACTGGCCGATCCAGATCAACCTGATCCCCCCCCACGCACCGTTTTTAAAAAATGCAGACCTGTTGGTGGTAGCGGACTGTGCCCCCCTGGCCTTCCCCGACTTTCACAGCCGGTTTCTAAAGGGTCGGGCCGTGATGATGGGGTGCCCCAAGTTTGACGACGCGGAAGCCTATATCGACAAGTTTGCCCAGGTTTTCAGCACTGCTGAGCTAAAAAGCATCACCACCGTAGTCATGGAAGTGCCCTGCTGCTCGGGCTTGCCCTTTATCATCAAAAAAGGGTTGGAGAAGTCGGGAAAGGATATCCCGCTGACGGAAGTGGTTGTCAGTACTCAGGGCAAGATTCTGGATAAAAAAGCAGCCTAAAACATCTATCCCCTTGAATCCTGGTTCTTCCCCAATGATTTTTAAGGAGTACCGAATAATGGTGCACTACGGTGGCTCCCGTTTATGGCGCAACAGTTATGGCGTAAGCGCTATCACCGGTTTTTCCACAGATGTGGAAAGGACGATGGAGGTTTGCGTCTGACCAAAGGGGCTCAGGCGGTCGACTACTGATTCCAGTGCGGGAAGGTCTTTCACTTGTACACGAAGGATAAAAGAGGCATCCCCGCTGATATGATGGCAGGCGGTGATCTGGGGCATTTCGACCGCCAGGGCCTTGACGGCCTGGTAGTTTCGAGCGTCGGTGGTCAGGTTGATAAAAGCGGAAACAGGACGACCGACAGCCTCGGGCGAAATTCTGGCATGGTATCCCTTGATAATGCCGGCCTCTTCGAGCTTCCGCATCCGTTCAGCCACGGCAGGGGCTGAGAGGCCCGCCTTTTTTCCGATGCGGCTCAAGGGTGTTCTGGCATCGGCCTGCAGGACGGCAAGAATTTTCAACCCGATCTGATCCAGCAGTTTTTCATTTTGAAAGTCCACGCCTGATATTCCTTTCTTTTTTAAGTAAACCCGCCCGTAAAAAATAATTTGGCCATGGTGTCACCCGCCTGGATAGTATATGCTTATAACGTTTGGCAAAATAACGTTTCGAAATCTCTGTTCCTATTAGCTATTGATAGTGATTGACTCCTGATAAGACGATTTGTGCCAAACGTTATTAAAATAGTCTTAAGTTTTAAGCCCCTTAGCTTTAATCAAAACGATTACTGGCTAGGATCGCTTATTGTCGCTTGGAAATTCAAATTATACTACAAAGTTTAGATTTTCCAAAGAAAATCTATTTAATAGCGGTTGTCAAGCTTCGAGATGCTTGGCTGCTTCACAAATTCATTTCTTTCAAATTACATAAAATTGTATCGGAACAAAATGATGACAACCGGTATAGCATCATGATATCAATATTTATCAGCGGATTTTTAACCGGTTTATTGCTTCAAATAGCCATCGGCCCGGTATTCTTTTTTATCCTCAATATAGCCCTGCAGAAAACAATCATCGACGGGCTGTTCGCCGTTATCGCCGTAACCATTGCAGACTATCTTTTCATCGCCCTCGCCGTGCTGGGCGTCGGAAAACTCCTTGAAAAGCCCAAAATAAAACTCGGCTTAGGGATCACGAGCTCGGTGGTACTGATGCTGTTCGGAATCATCATGATCGTATCGGTCAGCCAGGGCAGCCCGGTCAGCAACCCGAACGAACCCCTTGAGTCAAACTATGCCGCCAGTTTCATATCGACATTTTTGTTAACGATTTCCAGCCCGCTCACCATTGTTTTCTGGACAGGCTTGTTTGCCGCAAGAGCCATCGAAAAGGGATATACCCAACAACAGCTTTTGTTCTTCGGCATGGGCGCCGGGGTGGCCACGTTCGTATTTCTGGGGGCTTCTGTTGCCCTGCTGGCCTCCATAAGCGCTTCCATACCATTGGCGCTTTTGAGGATATTGAATACAGGTGTGGGGGTGCTGCTGCTGGTCTATGGGATAATCCGGCTATACAGAATAGTCGTGAATACCCTCAGAGACTGAGGAACCTTATTTGAAGAAATTCGGTGTCAAGGCGGACCGTTGGGAAATCATTACCCATGACACCGGCCATGCCGATATACACGATGCCTGGTGGCATCTGCTGGCGCAGGGCATGCAGCAGGTGTTCTGCATGCTGGCGGAAGTCGACGGCAATGGCGACATACAACTCACCGGTCGCCAGATGAGACTGTGCGGATAAAGCCGAAATGATCAAGGCAGTGGCGGTGGGCAACGAGAGGGCCGGGACAGGTAGAACTGCCCGGTCCTCCCGGATTCACAATGTTTTTTACTTCGTGACGGTTGGAACGCATTTGAGCAATGGCAATCAAATACCCGACAATCGGTCACGGCAAAAAAGCGGGAAATTTTAATCAGCGCATGCGCGGCGGCAGCGCAAACACCTTCCTCAACCCCTCCTTGAGCGATATGGCCTCCTCGGGACAGAAACGGGCACAGACGCCGCAGCCGATGCAGGTGCTTTCATCCCTTTCGGCAACACTGTCGTCATTCATGGCAATCGCATCCACAGGACACCAGCCCACGCAGGTTTCACAACCGCTGCAGGCATCTTCGTCAATCATGGCCAGGTGGTAAGTTGAATTGATCAGGGGCATGGTTCCGCTACGCCACAGGTTGAAGGTGTCGCAGCAGTCCTTGCAGCAGTTGCAGATGCTCGTTTCCGGACTGGACTCCCTTGAACCCGGGTGAAACGCTTTGTGGATCAGACCGGCCTGCTCGGCTTCCATCATTATTTTCAGGGCTTCTTCCCTGGTGATCATTTCAGCAAATCCCTGGGCCGCGGTGTGCCGGGCCGATTTTCCGAAGGTAAAGCAGTTTCGCGTGGGCGCGTTCGTGCTGCAGGCGTCCCCTAAAAGCCCCCTACGCTGGCGGCAGAA
>JAOZRT010000438.1 GCA_029940035.1 Desulfobacterales bacterium | reverse complement strand
GCTGAGCGAACGTTACGCTTTGGTGTCTTATGGAGAAAGAGAAGCAAGGGGACACAAAGCGAAAAAGGTAATCGCTGGGTTGAACGAGTTTTGTCGTTTAAACAGACCTGCCAAATACGTTCGATGCCATCGTTTCCTTTGTTAGTAGACGCTATTGATTCTTTTTTCAAAGAGCAAAAACCAAATTTAGATTGGCTTTAGTTGAGAGTAATCATCCCGTGAACATGTGCAAAAAAAGATATAATCATATTATGGTGTAAGATCATAAAGTCCAAACCTGGAATCATTCCCCACAACCCGACATCTTCATTGAGGACAATTTGACAAAAATTGCACGTGCTTATATTATGCCTGCATAGTCAATTCTTTTTATTTGTGGAGGAAACATGCGATTAGACAAGCTCACTATTAAGGCGCAGGAGCTGATCCAGCAGGCCCAATCCCTGTCAGCTCAGTATGACAATCAGCAGATTGAGCCTGAACATCTCCTTTACGTCATGTTGAATGAACCAGAAGGTATTACTACAGGGGTTCTTCTGAAAATAGGGGTTTCTCCAAAAGCAATCCTGCCTGATATGGAGCGAGCAATAAACCAACTCCCAAAAGTCTCCGGATCTGGTGATGTCTACTTTTCAACCACCACCAGGCATGTGATAGACGCTGCATTCACAGAGGCGGATAAAATGAAGGATGAGTACGTCAGCACCGAACACATTCTCCTGGCCATCCTGGATGAAAAGGAATCCTCAACCTCGAAAACCCTACGCAAACAGGGTGTCTCACGTGAAGGTGTCTTAAAAGTTCTTATGGATATCCGGGGCAACCAGCGAATTACAGATCCCAATCCAGAAGAAAAATATCAGGCACTCGATAAGTTCAGCCTGGACCTGACCAGCATTGCCCGCCTGGGCAAGCTCGACCCAGTTATCGGCAGGGATGATGAAATACGACGCATCGTTCAGGTTCTGTCCAGACGAAAGAAAAACAATCCTGTCCTCATAGGCGAGCCGGGTGTCGGGAAAACCGCTATCGTCGAAGGACTGGCCCAGCGGATTGTTGAAGGTGATGTTTCAGAAACTCTCAAGCACCGGCGACTCGTCTCTCTCGACATGGGCTCCCTTATTGCCGGAACCAAGTATCGTGGCGAATTCGAAGATCGCCTCAAGGCGGTATTAAAGGAAGTTGAAAAAGCCGAAGGAGATGTAATTCTCTTTATCGATGAGTTGCACACCATGGTTGGTGCCGGGGCCAGTGAAGGTGCCATGGATGCATCAAACATGCTCAAACCGGCTTTGGCGCGCGGAACCTTGCGCTGCGTGGGTGCCACAACTTTGAATGAATACCGCAAATATATTGAAAAGGACGCCGCCCTTGAAAGACGTTTTCAACCGGTCATGGTAAGAGAACCTTCTGTGGAAGATACCATTTCTATCCTCCGGGGATTAAAGGAGAAATATGAAGTCCACCATGGTGTCCGGATAAAAGATTCCGCCATTGTGGCTGCTGCAACCCTCTCCAATAGATATATCACGGATCGCTTCCTGCCTGACAAGGCAATCGATCTCATCGATGAGTGTGCCTCTAAATTGAGAATTGAAATCGATAGCATGCCAGCCGAAATCGATGAAATACAGCGCAAAATAACCCAGCTCGAAATCGAAAAGGAGGCACTCAAAAAAGAATCCGACAAGGCTTCCAAAGCGCGTCTTTCCAGATTAGATGCCGATCTGAGCCATTTCAGTGAAGACATTCTTCAAATGAAAGCCCACTGGCAAAACGAGAAGGACACGATTCAAACCATCCGGGAAATAAAGGAAAAACAGGAGCTGTTAGGCATTGAAGCCCAGAAATTCGAGAGACAAGGCAACCTGGCCAAGGTTGCAGAAATACGTTATGGCCTTGCCACTGCTCTCGAAAAACAATTGGTGGAGGCCAGGCAAAAACTCTCCCGGCTCCAGGAAAACAAAAAGATGCTTAAGGAGGAAGTTGAAGAAGATGATATTGCCGAGGTCATCTCACGCTGGACCGGCATCCCTGTCAACAAAATGCTTGAGGGTGAACGGGAGAAGCTGGTTCAGATGGAGGGTCGGCTCTCTTGCCGTGTCATTGGTCAAATCGAAGCCATTACCGCCGTTTCCAATGCCGTCCGGAGGGCACGCTCCGGCCTTCAAGACCCCAACCGGCCCATTGGCTCTTTCATCTTCATGGGCCCCACCGGTGTTGGGAAAACCGAACTTGCCAAAGCACTGGCTGAATTTCTCTTTGGCAGTGAACAAGCCATTGTACGCATCGACATGTCTGAGTATATGGAAAAACACGCCGTGTCCAGATTGATTGGTGCGCCCCCGGGATATGTGGGGTATGACGAGGGCGGGTTCCTGACGGAAGCTGTTCGCAGAAAACCCTATGCTGTTGTTCTGTTCGATGAAATCGAAAAAGCCCATCCGGAAGTTTTCAACGTACTACTCCAGATTCTGGACGACGGTCGAATGACGGATGGGCATGGTAGAACCGTCGATTTTAAGAATACCATCATCATCATGACTTCGAATGTAGGCAGTCAGCATATTCAGGAAATGGCACAGGAAAATCGGTCTGAGATGGAAGCACGTGTTACCGCTGCCTTACGTGCGAATTTCAAACCGGAATTTTTGAACCGCATCGATGACACCATCATATTTCACAACCTGAGCCCTGAGCAGCTTGCCAAAATAGTTGCCATTCAGTTGGAGCGTCTTAAAACCCGTCTTGGGGAGCAGAACATGGAATTGGTACTTGCCGACCAGGCAATAACGTTTCTGGCAGAGAAAGGATACGATCCAACATACGGTGCCAGACCTCTGAAACGGGTAATCCAGAAGCATCTCGAAAACCCCTTGTCCATGAAGATTCTGAAAGGTGAAATTCTGCCCGGCACAAGAATCAATGTTGAAATTTCCAACGGAGATTTAGTATTTCAAACCCTTTAATAAATCGATAGAGACTCACTGACAATTTGATCCAAAGCCAAAGGTCAAGGGCAAATCAAAGCTCAAGAAATGGACCTGTGGCTGTCAAATCGTTCGCATAGGCAAGAGAGAATTCTGTGCCACCTGCGACATCTGCAACAACAAGTTCAAGCTTGATGAATAATTTTTCAAGGGGGCTGTATTTTAGCCCCCTTACTTTGAATAATTTGTCTGTCGAAAAAGATGCTTTATAAGGTTTGAAAACCAAATCAAGTATATTCAAGAAAAATCTTTGTGTATTTAAGCTGACTCAAAATAATGTTTAAATTTTTCACAATATACTAAAATCAACACCCTGAACCATTGCAAATTGGGTTGTGATTAGAACTAACTCTTATGAATTATTAAAAAACTGATATATCATACAATCTTTGCAGTTACAAATCTGTAAGAAATACCAAGTCTGCAAAATTCAA
>JAOZRT010000011.1 GCA_029940035.1 Desulfobacterales bacterium | reverse complement strand
AATAATAGAACGCCTGAAAGAGGTCCGCACGGATCGATTTGAACAATTCTGCCTGAAGAAGGAGCAGGAATTTTCGGACGAAATCGGTATTCAACTACACAACCGCAAAGCAATCAGAAAAAACGGAACCGAGTAACAAATCATGCAAGCAGTCAACACCATGACCCCATTATTGTTAGACACCACGCCATTGTCCATGGAATCCGGGCCTGTTTCAGGAGAAAGAGCAGCCGGGTTGCCATCCGGACAAGACACCTGGATGGCCGCCGTGGAAACCCTTGCTGCCGTTCATGAAGATTCTTCTGCCCGGGAAACCCCCACTATAGCGAACCGGCCCGTTGCCGCGCTGCTTGTGCCGGAAATCGACCAGCACCGGGAAGCCATGGAAAATGAAAACAATGAAAAGCCCCGGACCGTCCCTGGTGAGCAGCCAGAACCGATGCCAGCGCAAGGTCCGGATGCCAGCGCAAAGCAGAATCCGGCCGGACCGGAATTTTGGTCGGGGAATCCGGCCCCGCCAGTCGCGGCCCGGGAAAAGGGCGGACCAGGGACCGGGGAAAACCTGCCCCCCACGGTTAACAACACGATTGATCTGCCTGTTTTCGAAAAGGCAGCCACTTCTGCGGCAAAACCGAATGCTCCTGAAACGCAACTCGGCAAGGCCGGTTCAAAGCTAGACCGCCCATCACCTGTGGAACGGCAGATGGGTAAAACAGCGGCAGGCAGCGGCAGTGCCGCGCCTCCTTTACAGGATGGCGAACCGGACACGGCCGGAGCCCAGCGCCCAACGGGGGTCCACTCCGCTATTCCCGAGCCCGTGAAAGACACCAGAGTCCATCAAGCAGCGCACCCCCCCCCTGGCTGGCAGGAGCCCCCTGACACCCTGCCCCAGCCTCCCGGGCTTTCACCGGCAAAAAACCACCCGGCGATGGTCATGCCCCGGCTGACCGGTCAGTACGCGGAAACACAGCATCCAACGGACGCGGCCGGATCCATGTCCCCGGAAAACCGTCCGGTTACAAGTAAACAACAGGCCCATGCCCGCGCGCGACAACCGGCACCGGCTGCAGGACTCCCTGAAAAGCAGGCGCCGGAAACAGGGTTTCCGCTTCCCGAACGGCACACCTTTCGCCTTGTCCGGGCGGCCGGCCCGGCCAGTTCAGCCGAAACCAGCCGGCTGGCACCAACCGGCGGCCTTCCCCCCAACCCGGCCCCGGTGGTGGCGGAACATTCAACAACAGGGGCTGCGCCGGCACGCGATGATGTTCCAATGCTGCCCATCGCCCCCCCGCTGTGGAGCGCTGTCGGAACCGGAGGGTTGCCGGCCGGCGAAAACGGGCAGGCCCTGCCGGGAGAGGATTCTCCTTCGGCAACCCAGGCAATGCGCACCCTGAGTAACCGTATCGAAAAAGTGTACTGGCATCAGAAAAATGGCCGGGCCCAGGCCAGGATCCAGATCAAACCGGCCTTCCTCGGCCACCTGCACTTGAATGTGCTTACCGAGCAGACAAGGGTTTCCGTCGAGATCAGAGTGGAAAGCCCCCTGGCCAGGGAGTTTATCGAAATGAACCTGCTGGTCTTGAAAACGGATCTGCAGAACTCGGGCCTGGAAATTGACAAAATCGATGTGATCGTGGATCAGGATATGGACAATCCCCGGGAGGAACACCGCGATCCGGCCCGCAAACCCAACCGGCGAGCTGGTGCCGCTTCTGATATGGCTGTAACCGAAACCAACGGAAACCAGGGAAATTCAGGCGTGCCAGGATCAACCGACGGCATGCAAAGCATCATCAACTATTTTGCATAAAGGATAAAGGAGATAAATTAGCCTATGGCTGTCTCGGCAATCAACACTCAAAATGTCCCCAGCATGGAGGATAAAAGATCCCCGACCAGTGTTCTGGGCAAGGATGATTTTTTAAACCTTCTCGTGGCCCAGCTGCGGAACCAGGATCCGCTGAAGCCGATGGAAAGTACGGAATTTACCGCCCAACTGGCGCAGTTCAGCTCCCTGGAACAGCTTTACAACGTCAACTACAACCTGGGTAGCCTGGAAAACAACCAGGCCGCCATGCACAACAACCAGGCGGTCGCCATGATTGGAAAAACAGCCTGGGCCCTTGGCAACATCGTCCAGAAGACCGATACCGCTCTCGTAGACCTCCATTTCGGGCTCAACCAGGACGCATCGGAAACCATGCTGCATATCTATGATGCCCAGGGTAATTTCGTAAAAACGATTTCCGCGGGCGCCAGGGAAGCCGGGACCCATCTGGTTTCCTGGGATGGCACCAATGATGCCGGCAGCAGTGTCCCTGACGGCAGTTACCAGTTTGAAGTGCTGGCGGGCGATGCCCGCGGAAATAACGTATCGTCGGAGACCTTTGTGGTCGGTGTTGTTTCCGGGGTAATTTTCGACCAGGGCGCAGCCCATCTGCAGGTCAATGATTTGAGCATTCCCATGCAGTCCGTCGTGCGTGTGGCGGACACCGGCAGTTCGCAATAATCCGACAGTTCAATGTAAACCTATTTCAATAAATTTTTGGAGGTGAAATTATGATTGGTTCTTTATACGCGGGCATATCCGGCCTCAACGCCAACTCCTGGGCCATGTCCGTCATCGGCGACAACATTGCCAATGTCAACACCACCGCATTCAAAAGCTCCCGGCCTTCCTTTGCCAACCTGCTCAATCAGTCGCTCGCGGGCTATACCGGCAATGAGGTGGGCAAGGGCGTAACCGTGGCCGGGCTGGATGCCAGCTGGAGCCAGGGCTCCCTTGAAACCACAGGCAACAGCACCGATCTGGCCATCAACGGAAAAGGCTTTTTTATCGTCAATGACAACGGCCAGGAATTTTACACCCGGGCCGGGGCTTTTCATTTCGATGACGGCGGCCGGCTCGTAAACAACGACAATCTGGTCCTGCAGGGCTGGGATATATCTTCGGGCGGCATCGTCGGCGGGGCCACCACCGATGTGGTCGTGCCCCTGGGTGGCACCGTACCTGCCCAAAGCACCGGAGAATTCACCGCCAGTGTCAACCTGGATGCGACGGCAGTCGCTGGTGAAACATTCTCCACCTCGTTCATCGTGTACGACTCCCTGGGAAATGACATTCCCCTCAGTATCACGTTCACTAAAACAGCCACCCCCAACCAGTGGGACTGGGCAGCTTCCGTCCCGGCCACTGCAGGCGCCATGGCCGGCGGCAATACAGGCACCCTGACATTCAACCCGGACGGCAGCCTTAGTTCAGGCGGCACCGATCCGAGCATGACCGTCAACTGGGCCACCGGTGCCGCCAACCCCCAAACCATATCCTGGGATCTCTATGAAGCGACATCCGCTTCAAACGGCACCGTAACCCAGCATGCCGTGCCCAGCATCACATCCTTTACCAACCAGAACGGATATTCCGCTGGAACGCTGCAAAGCATCAACATCAACGAATCAGGAATCATCTCCGGAGCATATTCAAATGGCCAGATCAGCAACCTCTTTCAGCTTGCCATGGCCGATTTCCCCAGCTATGCCGGCCTGACCAAGCTGGGCGGTAACCTCTACGGCGCCTCCATTGATTCAGGGCAGGTGCTGCGGGGTATCCCAGGGGAGGGAACCATGGGAGGCCTCAGCACCAATGCATTGGAAATGTCCAACGTTGACCTGGCAACCGAATTCGTCCGCCTTATTACCACGCAACGGGCATTTCAGGCCAATGCAAGGGTAATCACCACCAGTGATGAGATCTTGAACGAATTAATCAACATCAAGCGCTAACAACTAGGCCTTCCAACGGGTGCATGCCCGTTGGAAGGCCTGTGGTGCAGTGTCAACTCCTTGACAATGCATTGGATAATTGACGGTTACACGTCCCCCGGAGACATCCTGCATACCACCC
Source organism: Desulfobacterales bacterium (assembly GCA_029940035.1). GTDB lineage: Bacteria > Desulfobacterota > Desulfobacteria > Desulfobacterales > B30-G6 > JAJDNW01. The sequence goes on along the minus strand of JAOZRT010000011.1, from coordinate 33,362 downwards.
TGCCCCCCCTATGGTAACGCCTTCCGACAACACAAACAATATTCAATATAATATCAACAAGTTAGAAGATGTTTTCTTTTGTGTCTTTTTTTATTCTCCGGCTTTTCTTTGGCATGCTACATGCAGTCAAGAAGTTTGGGCGTTTGTCTGAAAGTGCGTTCCGGGTAAGAGGGGGAGGATTTCTTCCCGATGGTGAAACGGAACATGTGTATGACAAACAATATGGTCAGAAAAACTTTTCATGGGGAGTTGAACGCTTATGTCAAAAAAACTGATGATCATTCTATCCGCGGCCGCATTGGTAATGATGCTGTTCATGGGTGGTATCTTTTTTATGATGTGGAGTAAAATCTCTCAAATGGAAGGGCAGATTACCGTTGACCCGGTGCCAGAAGCAGATGAAACCGTTGTGGAGGAGCTGGTGGTCAAGCCTATTTTTCCGTTGAAATCCTTTATCGTCAACCTGGCCGGCGACAACGGTACCCGATATCTGAAAATCAAAATGGATCTCGAAATCACCGACGAATCCTTCAACAACGACATCCGCCAGCGCATCCCCCAAATCCGCGACAGCATCATGATGATACTTACCTCGAAGCGGTACGTGGATATTAAGGACACGGAGGGAAAAATCGCCCTGCGCGAAGATATCCATAACCGGGTGAACACTTTTTTCAAGAAACCCTGCATCTCCAGCGTTTATTTCACTGACTTTGTTATCCAGTAAAGGGCCCGCATCATGTCAAATGCTATTTTATCCCAGGAAGAAATCGATGCCCTGCTGGATTCCATGGGCAAGGGCGAGGTTGACCTGGACACGGATGCACCGCCTGCGGCTGAGACGCAATCCTATGACATCACCTCTCCCAATCCGAACCAGAAGGAAGAGTTCGATGCCCTAAAGGAAGTGAACGAAAAATTCATCCGCCGCCTTAAGAATACCTTCGAAGGCCTGCTGCAAACCAGCCTGAAAATCGAACTGGCCTCCAACAGCATCATCCCGTTTGCCGATATCATGCAGGCCCACCCTTACCCGAGCGGGTTCGGCACATTTTCCATGGAGCCCTTGAACGGAAAGGGGCTGGTCATTTTCGAACCCCGTCTGTTTTTCATGCTGATCGAATGCATGGCAGGCGGCATTGGCCAACCACCGAAAAAGGTGCATGATTTTACAGCCGTTGAAACCGGTATCATGCGCAGGCTGTTCACGAGCATCCTCGCCGATCTGGAAAAAGCCTGGCAGGTGATTCAGGCCACTCACATGAACCTGGCAAAAGTGGAGAGCAATCCCGAATTCCTGCATATCGCCGACAAAGCAGACCGGATCCTGGTTAAACAGTACAAATTCCACATCAACACAACTTCCGCCGCAATGCACCTCTGCTTCCCGTACCACATGCTGGGGGCTATCCGGAATGAACTCTCCGCTCACCACCTGCAGCCCAATAACATGAAACAGATGCATACCGAACAACTGAAGCAGCAACTGCATTTGACGGCGGTGACGGTAACGGCCGAACTGGGCAAAAGCCCGCAAACCGTAAGACATATTCTGCATTTAAAAAAGGACGATGTCATCACCCTTGACCAGGGTCCCCAGGACCTGGTCAAGGTCAGTGTGGGATCAGTACCAAAATTTCAGGCAATCGCCGGTGTCGCCAAGGGAAACCGCGCGGTTCATATTTCCGAAGTGATTCAATAAAGCAGGAAGGCAGGTAGCATATGGAAACCGACATGAGCCAAAACATCAAGAACCCTGAACCCGGCAAGGCCGCCGCCAACCAGGCAGCCATGACCACCCCGCCCCCACCGGAAGCGGCGGGTCTCAACCCGCAGGCCGATGGCGCCATGCGGGGAAATCTGGATTTTGTTCTGGACATCCCCATGATGCTGACCGTGGAACTCGGCCGCAGCCAGATGCTCATCAACGAACTGTTGAAACTGGGACGTGGCTCGGTCATCGAGTTGTCCAAGCTGGCGGGTGAACCTCTTGATATTCTGGCCAATCAACGCCTGATTGCCCGTGGGGAAGTCGTTGTCGTCAATGAAAAATACGGCATCCGCATCACGGAAATCATCAGCCCGGCCGAACGCGTCGAGAGACTTCGATGACCTATCATCCAGACTTCTTCACCTCTGCCCTGAAAATGTTCTCTGCCCTGCTGCTGGTGTTGGGCATCCTGCTGGCATGCTTCTACCTGATGCGGCGCCTGGTTCACCGGGACGGAATGGTAGCGGGCACCCCATCAGCCAGGGTCATCGACAGGACCCCGATCGGGGTCAAGAAAAACATCACGACCATTGAGGTGGCCGGCAGAATTCTCGTTCTGGGCGTCACCCATGACCGTATATCTGTATTAACGCAAATCGAGGATCAGGAAAGCGTGGAACGCTTCACCAACCATGTCTCACAAAGCGCCTCCACCCGTTTTTCCGACCAATTCTCACGGCTGCTGAAAAAAGCCCGCCCGGGAGGCCACAAAAGCGCATCCGCATCTCAGGTGACACTGAATTGAAAACACGGCACACCCTCATATCCATTCTCCTTTTGATCATCGCCATGCATGTTCCCGGCATACCGGGGACAGCGCTGGCCCAGGAAGAAAGCGAATCGCCCGCCTACATAAATATACGCCTGGACAAAATGCAGGCTCCTCAGGAAATATCGGTGGTCCTGCAGATTTTTATGCTGTTGACGGTTCTGTCGATAGCGCCCGCCATCCTGGTGATGCTGACCTCTTTTACCAGGATCGCCATAGTGCTCTCACTGATGCGCCAGGCCCTTGGCACCAATCAAATGCCCCCGAATCAAATCATCATCGGGCTCTCTCTTTTTCTGACTTTTTTTATAATGATGCCGGTCTGGGACACCATCAATGAACAGGCGCTGCAGCCCTACCTGTCAAAAAAGGTCGACCAGGAAACCGCCCTTAAGCAGGCCATACAGCCTTTGCAAAAATTCATGCTCAGGCAGACCCGGGAAAAGGACCTGGCCCTGCTCATGAACATCAGCAGGACCCCACGGCCCCAGAACAGCGATGACGTGCCCTTTACCGTGCTGATACCTTCGTTCATCATCAGCGAACTGAAGACCGCTTTTCAAATGGGATTCATGCTGTATATCCCCTTTCTGGTCATCGACATGGTCGTGGCCAGTGTTCTGCTCTCCATGGGTATGATGATGTTGCCGCCCATCATGGTTTCCCTGCCGTTCAAGCTGATGGTGTTCGTGCTGGCGGACGGGTGGCACCTGATCGTCGGGTCGCTTGTAAAAAGTTTTTTTTGATTAAAGGAATACGTGCATGTCTCCGGAATTCATAACAGGTTATTTTATCCTGGCCATTAAAACGGCCGTTCTCCTGGCAGCCCCCATGCTGGTGGCCGGACTGGTGATCGGCGTACTCGTCTCCATGTTTCAAGCGGCAACGCAGATCAATGAAATGACGCTGGTCTTCGTCCCCAAAATCCTGGGTGTTGCCGTTGTGCTAATGGTGTTTTTTCCATGGATGTTGAACCTGATAGTCGTGTTTACCGAAAACCTGTTTAAAGACCTGCCCATGTACTTACGCTGAGGCCGGGGAATCGCCGCAAGGGTTTATGCCAAATCTGAATTTCAACATCGACCTTAACCAACTGGAGCTCTACTTCCTGGTATTTTTCAGGATAAGCGCCATGCTGATGGTCCTGCCGTTTTTCAGTAGCCGGAACATACCGGTGATTTTCAAGGCCGGTCTGGCAGTTTCCATGAGTGTGCTCACGCTGCCCCTGCTCCAGGGCCTTCATGTCAACCTGACGGAAAATGTTCTGAGCCTGGTCCTGAGGCTGCTGGGAGAAGTCACCATCGGTATCACCATCGGGCTGTCTGTCCAGATGATGTTTTCCGGTATACAGATGGCCGGGCAGCTTGTCGGCTTTCAAATGACCTTCTCCATAGCCAACATCATGGACCCCGCCGGTGATGCGCAGGTGCCGCTGCTGTCACAGTTCTACCATATTCTGGCCATGCTGATCTTTTTGGCCACCAATGCCCACCATCAGCTGCTCAGGGTTTTGTTCGAAAGCTTCAAGTTGATTCCGCCCCTGGGTTTTCACTACCGTCAGGCCATGGTGGAAAAAATAATGGAACTGGCCGGTCACATGTTCATCATCGCCATACAATTAGGAGCCCCCATTATCATCGTGCTGCTGCTGACCAGCGTTGCCATGGGGATCATGTCCAGGACGGTTCCCCAGATGCACATCTTCATCGTGGCCATGCCTTTGAAAATTGCGGTTGGGTTTATTTTTATGGGACTGGCCCTGCCCCACATGACCGCCTTCATGGGCCGGTTGTTCACGTCAACAAACCAGGGAATCCTATTGCTGCTGGCGCTCTGCCGAGGTGGTGTCTAGTATGCCCGAGAAAGGACATCAGGATAAAACAGAACCCGCAACCCCTAAAAAAAGGGAGGATGCCCGCAAGAAAGGCCAGGTAGCGGTCAGCCGGGAGATTCCATCTGTTTTGATTCTTTTCATGACGACAGGTGTCTTCTTTTTCATTGGCGGACAGATGTTTGTCAACCTTGCGGAGTTCATGCGGGATGCCCTGCAAAACGGGTTGCTGCTGGATTTGCACACCATGTCGGTTACCCGGATGATGTCCGCGGTGCTGGAAAAAATTATCTTGATCCTGCTGCCGCTGCTGGTTGCCATCCTGCTGACCGGCATAGCCGCCAATATTTCCCAATTCGGGATTCTCTTTACCACGCAACCCCTGGCGCCCAAGCTTTCCAAACTGAACCCTCTCAAGGGATTAAAGCGCCTTTTTTCCCTGCGGTCCGTGGTGGAAGTCGCCAAGGCGCTGTTGAAAATCCTCATCATCGGCCTTGTGGCCTATGCGGCCCTGCACAAGTATTTCAACCTCCTGCCGGGGTTAATGCATTTGCAGGTTCTCGACATCATGACCTTTACCGGGCAGGCCGCACTGAAAATCTGCTTTTTTACCTGCCTGGCCCTGATGGTCCTGGCCGGCCTTGACTATGCTTATCAGCGCTGGCAGTACGAAAACGATCTAAAAATGACCAAGCAGGAGGTCAAGGAAGAGCTGAAACACCGCGAAGGCGACCCCGTGATCAAGTCGCGGATCAAAAAAGCCCAGTTTGAGATGGCACAACGGCGTATGATGGCCGATGTTCCCACCGCCGACGTGGTCGTTACCAATCCCACGCGCCTGGCCATTGCACTGAAATTCGACACGGAAAATATGGAAGCACCCCAGGTCGTGGCCAAGGGCGCCGGCCACATTGCCGCCCGCATCAAGGAAATCGCCCGGGAATTCGGCGTGCCGGTAATGGAACAGAAGCCGCTGGCGCAGAGTCTGTTTCAATCGGTCGAGATCGGTGAAGCCATTCCTGCGGCGCTGTACAAGGCGGTGGCCGAAGTGCTGGCCTATGTTTACCGCCTCAAAGGCAGGCAGCATGTATAGAGCGGTTGTCAGAAATATTTCGTTTCAACACCGGATAGAGCGGCATTAGGAACCTTTTTTGGGGCAATTGCTATCACCCTTATTCAGAAGAGAATGACCCAATAATTGTTGATGTGAGAGGACTATGGAAAGTGCAACCCTGACGCAAGCCCCACGGCTGGCGCTGTTTTTAAAAAATGCCGACCTTTTTATGGGTCTGGCCGTCATGTGTATCCTGGTGGTGATGATTATTCCCCTTCCGCCCACCCTGCTCGACTTTCTGCTCTCATTCAACATCACTTTTTCGGTGGTCATCCTTCTGGTCGGCATGTATATCATCAAGCCCCTGGATTTTTCCTCCTTTCCATCCATCCTGCTGCTGGCCACCCTGCTGCGCCTGGCGCTGAATGTGGCCAGTACGCGTATCATTCTGCTGCACGGAAGCGAGGGGTCTCAGGCGGCTGGAAAAGTGATCCAGTCCTTTGGCAACGTCGTCGTGGGCGGAAATTACGTTGTGGGCGTAATCATTTTTCTGATTCTGGTGATTATCAATTTTATCGTCATCACCAAGGGTGCCGGACGCATCGCCGAGGTCGCCGCCAGATTCACCCTGGATGCCATGCCCGGCAAACAGATGAGCATCGACGCCGACCTGAATGCCGGTCTGATATCCGAGCAGGAAGCGCGGGACCGAAGACGCCAGGTGGCGCAAGAATCCGAATACTACGGTGCCATGGACGGCGCCAACAAGTTTGTCAGGGGCGATGCCATCGCCGGCATTATCATCACCCTCATCAACATCGTGGCAGGCCTGGGTGTCGGTGTGTTCCAGAACGGCATGTCATTTGCCGAAGCTTCCCAGACCTACACGCTTCTAACCGTGGGAGACGGGCTCGTTACCCAAATTCCTGCACTGGTCGTTTCAACGGCAGCCGGTATCGTGGTCAGCAGGGCCGGCTCGGATTCCAGTCTCGGGCTGTCCGTTGCCTACCAGCTTCTATTTCAGCCCCGGGCCATCGGCCTGGCCGCCATCATCCTCCTGGGCATTGGCCTGTTCCCGGGTCTTCCCACCATTCCATTCCTTGCCCTGGCGGCAATTGCGGGATTTACTGCCTTCTGGGTCCGGCAGAATATCCCTGCCGATGGTGCCGTGGGCGATCAACACGAAAGCACCGCTGACGTATTGGAAGAAGCCCTTGAAAATCCTCAACTGCTGCAACCCCTTGATTCTCTTGCACTGGATGTCGGTTACGGCCTGATACCGCTGGTAGACCCGGAGCAAAAGGGTGAACTGCTGGATCGCATCAAAGCGGTCCGCCAGCACATGGCCAACGAAATAGGCATCATCATCCCCTCCGTTCATATTCAGGACAACATGCAGTTGAAAGCCGGAGAATACACCATCAGCCTCAAAGGCAATGAAGTGGCCAAAGGGGAGTTGATGATGCATCACTACCTGGCCATGAAACCGGACGGTGCACCTGAACGCATAGAAGGGATCGACACCAGGGAACCGACGTACGGGCTGCCCGCCAAGTGGATCCGGGAAGATCAGAAGGAAGCGGTTCTGTCGAAAGGCTGTACCGTGGTCAATGCCCCCACGGTTCTCGTGACGCATTTGTCGGAAATCATTCGGCAGCACGCACCGGAGTTGATTGGACGGCAGGAAGCACAGGAAATCCTCGACAACTTCAAGAACCTGTATCCCAAAGTAGTGGAGGAGCTGGTGCCCAACCTGCTACCCCTTGGCGCGGTGGTAAAAGTCCTGCAAAATCTGCTGCGTGAAAAGGTGCCGATCCGCGACATGTTGACCATATTGGAAACCCTGGCCGACTGGGCACCCGTACAAAAAAATATCGACATGCTCACGGAGCATGTCCGCCAGGCATTGTCACGGACCATTACGCGAATGCACCAGTCACCGGAGGGGTCCCTGGTCACGATTACGCTGGGGAGGTCGGTTGAAGCCCTTGTTGCCGAATCCATTCACCATACGGAGCAGGGTGACTATCTGGCTCTGCCGCCGGACCAGGCGCACAACACGATCAACGCGCTCTCCAAAGAACTGGAGCAATTTCACAAAACGCAGACACAACCGGTTATCCTTTGTTCGTCTGAAATCAGAATGCATTTTAAAAAGTTTCTTGATCGGTTTTTGCCCAGCGTATCTGTTTTATCCTTCAATGAAATCTTGAATAGCGTCCAGGTTCGCTCTTTAAGTACAGTGGAGATTTCAAGTGCAGATTAAGACTTTCGAAGCAAACAGTATGGCCGAAGCCCTGCAGGCCGCCAAGGAAGCGTTCGGCCCGGAGGCTGTCATCCTCGGCGTAAAAACCCAAAAAGCCTCCACCCGCCTGCTGGGGAAATGGAAAAAGCGAAAAGTAACCCTGACCGCCGCAACCGACACATCGCAGACGTATGACACGGTATCCCTTACGCATACCAGCCCACCGGCAGACGACCGCCGGCATGATACCGGAAACCACCGTCCTGTGGTACAGACCTTTTCGCGCCCCATTGCAGCGCCAACTTCCAGGCATATGCTGCCCGCGGGGTACGTAAACAAGATGTTCTGGGTACAGCAGCAAATGCGGACAGGCGGCGTCGACCAAGATATCGCCGGGGAGCTGATGGCAGACCTCCACCGGGATGCCGCTCGCCGGGCACAGATATCGAATGCAACCTTGCTGGCTCTGCTAAAAAAACAGGTCGAAGATCGAATTTGCCAAAAACCCGGTACCGCGCCCCATGGAGGACCCTCCCAAACCAAGGTTTTCATCGGCCCCACAGGTGTCGGCAAAACAACGACCATCGCCAAAATAGCAACCCTTTACAGCCAGAGGCAACCATCATCCGTGGGACTGGTTACCCTTGACGATCAACGCATTGGCGGCATGTCACAACTGGCCACCTATGCCCGCATCATCGGCATTCCCGTCAAGGCGGCGGCATCCCCCGCATCATTGCGCAGGGTATTGAAAAAGCTTGCCGGCAAGCGTCTCATCCTGGTGGACACCGGGGGGGCCAACCCGCATGACCGGGAACAGCTCGAGCGGTTGGAAACACTGCTGGCGGCCATCGAGCAGCCGCGTATTCATCTCGTCTTGAGTACCCCCACCAAATCCAGCGACCTGGATATTATGGTGAAAGCCTTTAAATCGCTGCCGGTCCGGGACCTGCTGTTCACCAAAGTGGATGAAAGTACAACCCGGGGCAACATTCTCAGCCAGTCTTTGAGGAGCGGGCTGCCGCTTTCTTACTACACGAACGGCAGGGATATCCCCGACGACATTCACTTGATGAACGCCGGGGCCCTCTTCAAAATGATATTCAACGACACCAACCTGAAGCAGACAAAAACCGCTGCGCCTGAAACCCTGGCCGAACGGCTGCAGTCTTTTGAAAATGAACTGGAAAACATACCCATGACCTACGGGGCCTACCGGACCTACAGCATTGGACCGGAAAACACCCCTGGGGGGTACGCAAACATGGCGGAATCGATTGGCTGATTCCACCAGGGAAAGAGATCAAACCATGCCATCTACCTCATCTGCCAATGTGATCAACCTGCAGGAGCGGAAGTTGAAAAAATCATCCAATGACACCGTGTCATTGGATGTCGAACCGGGTACGTCCCCTAAAATTATTGCGGTCAGCAGTGGAAAGGGAGGGGTCGGCAAGACGAACATCGTTGCCAATCTGGGGTACCTGCTCAGCAATATGGGGAAAAAAGTCCTGCTCGTGGACACGGACCTGGGCCTCGGCAACCTCGATGTGCTGCTAGGCATTGCCCCCAAATTCAACATCTCCCATGTCCTTTCGAACGAAAAAAGCATTGCCGACATCCTGGTGGACGGGCCCGGCAATATGAAAATTCTGCCGGCCTCTTCCGGGGTTCAGGCCTTGACCCACCTGGCCCCCCCACAGCTGGAAGCGATCCGTGGGCAGATGTTTTCCGTGGCAGCGGCCTACGATGCCATCCTCATCGATACAGCAGCCGGCATATCTTCGAACGTTCTTTTTTTCAATGCCAGCGCCCGGGAGGTATACGTCGTGGTAACGCCGGACCTGACCGCCATCACCGATGCCTACGCCTTGATGAAGATCCTTTCGCTGCAGTATGATATCGCCGACTTCAACCTCCTGGTCAACCAGGCGGAAAGCGCCAAAGAAGCGCAGGAGATTTTCAACCATCTTCAACTTGTCACCCATCAGTTCCTGGACATCTCCATTCACCTCAGGGGCCATATTCTAAAAGATGACAACATTGCCAAGGGAATCCGCTGTCAAAGGATGGTCAGCGACATTTATCCCAACTCCAGTGCCACGGATTGCTTCAAGGCCATTGCGAGGCAGATTTACGAAACACTACCGGGACCGACCCACTAGACCATGACTGGATTTGCAAACATAAACATCGAATATGGGATTGACGGCGATCTCTCGGACCGGGATGCACTGGTGATGAAGCATCTCCCCCAGGTACAGAGAATCGTGCAGCGGATTGCCGCCCATCTGCCTCCCAGCGTTGATCGGGAGGATCTGGTCAACAGCGGCATTATCGGGCTGATCCAGTCAGCGGAAAGATTCGACGCCACGCAGGCCAACACCTTTATGACCTATGCGCAAACCCGTATTCGCGGCGCAGTGATCAGTGAGCTGCGGGCAAGAGATTATCTGAGCCGGCAAACCCGGCGAAATCTGCGGGAACTCGAAGAAACCTACTCCCGGCTGGAGCAGGAGCTAAATGGTGAAGTGACGGATGAGGCCCTGGCAAAGGCCATGGACCTCGGTCTTGACGACGTTCATGAAATACGCGCCAGGGCCTGCCTCAGTTTCGTGCGCCTGGAAGACCTGGGCCTTGGCAGCCAGAAAGACAGGGCGTCCGCACTGAAGGACATAGCCGGCAACCAGGCTGTGGACCCATTTGAAATGACGCAGTTAAAGGATGTGCATGCCGCTCTCCGGCAAGCCATCGAAAAACTGCCTGAAAAGGAAAAGCTGGTTGTGTCGCTGTATTATGCCGACGAACTCACCATGAAGGAAATAGGCCGGGTTCTGGATGTTTCGGAATCGAGGGTATCACAGATTCATACGTCAGCTGTGTTCCGGTTGCGGAAACAACTGCGATTACAGGGGCATATTGTCGATGACTGACAGCAGCAAGGGGGGGGACAATCAATGGCAAATCCGATCCGGCTTCCTGGAACAGCACCCAAAACATTCTCCAGTTCCAAAGTGGCCCAGGTTTCCCGGCAGAAACTGGAAAACCGTCAGAAAAAACATAAACGTGATCCGCATGGGCAGCCTCGGCCTGACCGCAAGAAAGAACCGGAAGCTGATAAACGTGATCTTCAGGCATCGCCTTCCGGACGGTTGTCCCCTAAAGGGGGGCCTGATAACCCCTCCCGTAAAAAGGGCGCCGACCCGCCGGCTGGCCGCCAGGGGAACTTGATTAACATCCGCATCTAGCCGGATATTGAAAATGGAGGTATGATGTCCAAAACAGATTTTGATATGGGGCTGATCGTACTGCAGTTGTTAGCGGTATGCAGCGGTTTGATCCTGATCGGCTGCCTGAGTGTCCAAATTTTTAGAAACCGGCGCCAGCCAAGCCGACCCAATGCGTCTTTCAGCGAAACACTGGTCTCGCAGCTGGTGGAACAGCAGTTTCAAAAGGCATTGGTCCGGGTGCCGGCAACCCGAAATAACAACAGACGCCGGCCAGCCGTCACCCTGCGCTCAGAAAGCGACCGGGGGACCAAGCCTTCTGCGGAACCAGCCCGGCTGTTGAAAAAACGGACGTCCCCCGGATCCGAAGGCCGCAGCCCGCTTTCAACCCGCTATCAACAGGCTGCCCATCTAGCGGCCCGGGGTGTTGAACCAGGCATCATCCAACGCCGGGTGGAGCTGCCCCGCTGTGAAATTGATCTGATCGCCAAGCTCAGCTGCCAACTCGCACCGTTTAACCGGGGAACACATCAAAACTTGTTGGAGGCCATCGAAGCCGGCGGCTGACACCCGGCGCTATAGCTGCGGCTAGGCAAAAAAACGAACCACCCGGCAATATTTGCCGGCTTATACGACAGCCGGCAGGACATACCTTGCATAAGCCGTTTAACATTTTGATATTAATGTATTATTTATACAGAAACTATTGGCGCAGTATTTGCAATCAGGATAGTGAAATTGAAACACGACGAATAAGGGCCATGCGAGCAGGCCCGGTAAAGTGCACAACCAAAGGAGAATGAGCATGTCAGATGGCGTGTACCAGGTAGCCACCGGCGCCTTGATTCAGCAGTACCGCATGGACATTCTGGCCAACAACCTGGCCAATGTCCATACGGCCGGATTCAAGGAGGAAAGGACGCACTTCAAACTCATTGGCGCTGTTCCCATCGATCCATTGGAAACAGATACCGCCGCCCGTGCATCCCTGGAGCCGGTTCTGCTGGGTTATCCTTCCATGGACTACTATATCAATTTCTCCCAGGGCCCCCTGCAGCAGACAGGAAACCCGCTGGATTTGGCTATCGATGGGGATGGCTTCTTCAACATACAAACCCCCGACGGTGTGCAGTACACCCGCAAAGGCAATTTCATGATTTCGGAGGACGGCGACCTGACGACCGCCGAAGGGTATCCCGTTCTGGGCCACAGCGGCACCATCCAGTTGGACAGCGGAATCATTACCGTGGACGGGGAGGGTCATCTGTCTGTGGACGGCAGCCCGGTAGACCAACTCCGCATTTCCCGCTTCCACAATCCGGGACAGCTGGAAAAGGTCGGAGAATCACTCTTCCGCAGCACGAGCGGAGAGGCATCCGCACTGCCGTCTGAATCATTTTCAATCGCGCAGGGATTTGTCGAGTTGGGCAACGTGGACCCGGTCAGGGGCATGGTCGAAATGATAGAGGCATTGAGGGTATTCGAAGCCTATCAAAAAGTGCTGGAGGCTTTCGATGATGTCAATGCACAGGCGATTGACGGTGTTGGATCCGTGGTTTGATGGCTATCAGCGTCATCTATAGCTACTTGAATAGCGGTTGTCACCTTTTTTTAGGCCGGCCTAGTTTATAAACTGGTATATTTTTCATAAATACGAAGCTCGTATCGGAGCAGACTTATGACAACCGGTATAATCGAATGATAGAGGAGTATGAATTATGATGAGAAGCTTATGGTCAGCGGCCACGGGGATGCAGGCTCAGAACCTGAACATCGATGTGATCGCCAACAACCTGGCCAATGTAAACACTTCCGGATTTAAGAAAAGCCGGGCCGACTTCCAAGATCTTTTGTATGAAAATCTGAAAGTGCCCGGGGCATCGTCTTCAAATGCCACCCAGGTCCCCACCGGTATCCAGGTCGGGCACGGCACCCGCCCGGCGGCAACCCAGAAGCTGTTCACTCAGGGCGATTTCCAACACACCCAGAACCCGTTTGATATGGCCATCGAGGGTTCCGGTTTTTTTCAGATTCTTCAACCCAATGGGGAACTGGCCTATTCACGCGCCGGGACCTTCAAACTGGACAGCGAGGGCCGTATCGTTACCTCCGACGGTTTTATCATGGACCCTGAAATTTCCATCCCGGGTGATGTTATCAGCGTCAGTATCGGAACGGATGGCACGGTCTCTGTTCTGCAGCCTGGATCTTCGGAAGCCATTGACATCGGCAGCATCGAGCTGGCTCAGTTTACCAATCCTACCGGCTTGCAAAGCATTGGCCGAAACCTGTATCTGCCGACCTCCTCTTCGGGAGAAGCCACCATCGGAACGCCCGGTCAGGATGGACTGGGAACAATAGCGCAGGGTTATGTTGAAATGAGCAACGTCAATGTAGTGGATGAAATGGTCAATATGATCACGGCCCAAAGAGCCTACGAAATCAACAGCAAGGTCATTCAAACCTCAGATGAAATGCTCCAAATGGCAAACAATATCAAGCGTTAATCACTAGTGGGAAGCGAGTTTAATCATGAAGCGATCAAAGGCTCATCACAATAGCCCAAGGGTTATGAAACCCGGACTTGGAATGGCGGTCGCGCTGCTTCTGCTGCTGATCATCGGCAGCCAGTCGTTTGGCAGCACCACCGATGTACGCATACAAATGCAGCCAACGGCCACGGTGGACAGGGACCCCGTACGGCTGGGGGATATCGCCACGGTGCAGGGCGGCAATCCTGAACTGGTGGCCGACCTGGAGTCCCTCGTCGTGGGCCGCGCACCACTACCTGGAGAATCCCGGCAAATCGATGCCGCCTACGTGACCCTGCGATTGAAACAGCACGGTATCCCCGCTCACCGGGTTGCCTTGAGGCAAACCGCTTTAACGACCCTGGTGCGCAGCAGCACGCACGTCAGTCGCGAAAATATTGAAACCGCCATCAGGGACGCTCTCCGAAACGTGGATCTTTTCCAGGGAAGGCAGGGCGTCATCAAGGATATTCTGATTTCGAAAGATCTCGTGGTTCCCAGCGGCGTAGTTTCCTACCGTGTTAAATTCCCTGCCAATTCAGTAGTTTCCAATACGATCCCCGTGGGTGTATCCGTATTCGTGGACAACATGTATTACCGTAAAATCTGGGCCACGCTCAAGGCGGAAGTGCTCCAGGAGGTGGTGGTGCTTAAACATGCCATGCGCAGACACCAGCGCATCACCACGGAAAATGTGGAAAGGGTTCCCATGAACGTGGCCGACATTCCCCAGAATGCCATCTCTGCCGACCAGGACATCATCGGTAACCGGGTCACCAAGTCTCTTTTGGCGGGAACTGTCCTGCGCACCGATACGGTTGAATTGCCGCCGCTTGTAAAAAGGGGCGATGTGGTCATCCTCAAAGCGGCCAACGGCGCCCTGCAGGTGACGGCTCTCGGCCAGGCCAAGAGCAACGGGCAGCAGGGAGAGCGTATCAGAATAGTGAACATTGACACCAAAAAAGAACTTTTCGGCTATGTTGTCGATGCCAAAACCGTTCAGATCATTTTTTAACCGGTCTAAAGGACAAAGGGACGCACAAGGACATGCAAACAATTACACCCCTTAAAAAGTTATCCTGCTGTCACATGGTAATCGGTGCCCTCCTGCTTGGCCTGCTTTCGGGATGCAGTACGGCGGCCAAGGACAATCCAACTGCCGCGGGACACCCGGCATCGCTGCCGGCGGCCGAAGCCCCGGCACCTGCTTTGCCCACGCAGGCGGCAGCCGTAAATTCAAAGCACTCCCTTTGGCAGCAGAACAGTGATTTCGGCACCCTTTTTGTCAGTCAAAAGGCCTTACACGTGGGCGACATCGTAACCGTCAAGATCATCGAATCTTCCAGTGCCGTGAATCAAGCGACCACCACCACGGGAAGGGACTCCTCCATCGGCATTAAAACAGACAAATTCTTCGGTTTGGAAAACAAGACCGCAGATTGGACGTTCAACCCTCTGGGGGAACTGAGTGCAGGCTTTGAAAGCGACTTTGAAGGAGAAGGCGCTACCAAAAGACGCGGCGACCTGACAGCATACATAACTGCCAACGTAACCGAAGTTCTCCCCAACGGGAATCTCAGAATTCTGGGCAACCGGGAAGTCACCATCAACAACGAAAAACAGTTCATTTATCTTTCGGGCGTCATCAGAACCAAAGATATTTCTCCCAGAAACGAGATCCTTTCCACCTATGTTGCCGAAGCACAAATCGAATACAGCGGCAAGGGGGTTATCAACGATCGACAGCGTCCGGGCTGGATGACCAGCCTGTTCAATAAATTCTGGCCGTTTTAAACTGCGGTCATTGGCATCACCTTTACCCATGAAGTTCGCCTTAGAAGAGGCCTCGAGAACCGCCATGAAAAAAATCCATTACCTATTCATTCCCATTCTATTGCTGGCACTGGCATCAATGGCCAATGCCGCCCGGATCAAGGACATCGCTTCCATCAAAGGGGTCCGGTCGAACCAGTTGATTGGATACGGGCTGGTCATCGGGCTAGATGGCTCCGGAGACGGTACCAAGGCCCTGTTCACGAGACAATCCATTGTCACCATGCTCGAAAATATGGGCATGACCATTGATGCCAAAGCCATCCGGGTTGAAAACGTCGCCGCCGTAATGGTGACCGCTGAAATGCCACCCTATGTCTCTGTGGGCAACCGGATAGACGTCCTGGTCAGCTCTCTGGGTGATGCCAGCAATCTGCAGGGGGGCACGTTGCTGCTAACTCCCCTGAAAGCGGTAAACGGCATTGTTTACGCCGTGGCCCAGGGACCGGTCAGTACCGGGGGGTTTCAGGCCAGTGGCGCCGGCGCCGGCGTTCAGAAAAATTTTCCCACCGTAGGACGGGTTCCCCAGGGGGCCATGATCGAAAGAGAAATTAAAACCGATTTTATTGCGGACGGGCAGTTTTCGCTGAACCTGACCGTGCCGGATTTTACGACAGCCTCCCGCGTCAGCCAGACCATCAATGACGCCTTTGGTATGCCCATTGCCTTCACCCAAAATCCCGGCACCATCAAGATTCGGATTCCGGAATCCCATAAGCAGCACATCGTTCAACTGATTACCCACATGGAAAGCTTATCTGTCACGCCCGACAACAAGGCCAAAGTCGTAATCAACGAACGCACCGGTACCGTGGTAATGGGAGAAAACGTCCGAATCAGCACCATTGCCATCGCCCACGGCAATTTGAGCATACAAATCAAGGAATCGGCTGATGTAAGCCAACCCTTGCCATTCTCACGCGCTGGCCAGACAGTGGTCACCCCGGATACCAGTGTACAGGTCGAAGAGGAGAACAGCCGGCTGCATATCATTAAGGCCGGGGTGAGTCTCGGCGAGGTGGTCAGGGCCCTGAACGCACTGGGTATCACCCCCCGGGATCTGATCTCCATCCTGCAGGCGATCGAGGCGGCCGGGGCATTGTCTGCCAAACTGGAGATTATGTGATGACAGAACTGCCGGGCATACCCGGGTCAACCATCAGCCTGGCGGTTGCCGGCCAAAGGACGCAGGCGGCGACCAGGGGCAAGGCCGATGAAACCCAAGGCGGCGGGGACCGCCAAACGCTGCAGGAAGCCTGCACTGAGTTTGAATCCCTGTTTCTTTATCAGCTGTTGAAGGAGATGCGGGCCACCATCCCTGATGACGGATACCTTGGCAAAAGCATGCAGTCGGAAACGTATACATCTTTGTTTGACATCGAAATAGCCCGTCGTTTGTCAGCCCAGAAGGGTATCGGCCTGGCGGATTTTCTTATGCAGCAGATGGCCAATCGACTCAGTGAAAATTCGAGGGAGGAGATTGCCGATTAAACCCATAAAAAAAGCAGTTTACGCTAAAGTTTTTCCCTGATCCGCCGATAATACCCGTAAGGGATAAAGTGCATTTCCGCAACAATTTACCGGTACGCAAGAAGGGGCATCTCCATGGAGATAACTGGAAAAAAGCCGCATAACAGCCTGGATAATTTAATTAAAAATATCGATGCCCGTAAACGGCTCAAACCGGACGTCCATCAGCCGGCACTCGCCGGCCAGGCAGACGGTGACAAAGTAGAGCTATCTGCCCGGGCCAAACAGGTCCAGGCGGCCAGAAAACTTGCCAGTTCGTTTCCGGAGGTCAGAGAGGACGAGGTTGCCCGGATCCGGAATCAGCTCGAAACAGGCACGTATCAGGTTGATGCCGGCAAAATTGCAGCCGTTATGCTGAAAGAAGCTTTTACGGACGAATCGTCCTAAACCCTTGGATAAGACACGAACCAGCCCGGCAACTGGCCGCTTTTTTGACTGCAGGGTTACCTGGCAGGAGATACACACATGGAACAGATGATAAACAGCCTGCTGCTGCTTTTGGACGATACGGTAACCCTGTACCGCTCCTTGCTTGCCTTGTATGGTGAAGAACGGCAGTCGCTCCTGGATTTTGATCTGGAAAACATCAACACCAGTGCCAAGAAGAAAGAAAACCTGGTCCTGAAAATCAAAATACTTGAGGAACAGCGCCACCGCATCGTCGAGGGCCTTGCCGCAGCGCTCAGCCTGGATGCGGCGGACCTTACCCTTACGCGCCTGGCTGAAAAAGTGGATATTCGCCAGTCATACAAATTGTCGGCCCTGGGTGATGAGCTTTCAGCGACAATCAGCCAAATAAAGGATGTGCATCGAACCAACCGTGCGCTCATCATCCATTCCCAGGGGCTGGTAACCGATTCGATGGCCTTTTTGAGCAATCACCTCGCGCCGGATCCGGTCTATCACCAGAACGGCAGCCTGGCGATGCAGGACCAAAGCGGCAGGCTCCTGGCCCGTACGATTTAATCCGGCCGGACCCTGACCGGGGAATGATAGCCCCAAAATAAATACCGACAGATGTGCAGGTACCTATGACAAACATTTCCAATATACTGGATATCGGCCGCACGGCACTCCTTGCCCAGCAAAAGGCCATCGACATCACCGGCAGGAACATTGCCAATGCCGATACCCAGGGCTACACCCGGCAGCGGGTAACCTTTTCAAACCAGGGGCCCACGTCACTTTCACAAGGTATCGTGGGGGTTGACATCGGGCGGGTTTACGACCGTTATCTGGAAGCCCAGATCACCTCGGCCATTCAAGCCACCGGTAGGTGGAACAGCCAGCAGAGTGGTCTGGAAAGAATTGAGATTCTGTTTGATGAGTCCTCGGGGACAGGGTTGAGCCAGCGTCTCAACGCATTCTGGAACGCCTGGATGGATTTGTCCAACCTCCCCTCCGGACCGGTGGAGCGAAACCAGCTGCTGGCCCGCAGCCGGGAGCTGACCACTCTTTTCAACGGGCTCTCCGCCAATCTCAGCCAGCTTCAACAGCAAGCCAATACCACCATTAAACATACCATTGACAGTATCAACGCCATCGCAGGCCAACTGGCGGAACTCAATGGACGCATCCGCCAGGGCGACCTAGCAGGGAGTGAGACCAACGCCCTGAAAGACGCACGCCTGCAACTGCTCAAAGAGCTTGCCGAAAAGGTTGACGTGACAGCCCACGAACAAGAAGATGGAACCCTGTCCGTCACCCTTGCCTCGGGAAACCCCCTGGTGGAAAACACCCGGTTTATGGAGCTGGATACCGCACCGCCGGGCATCGGCCCCTTCCAGGACGCCATCGTCTGGGTGGACGGCCAGGGTAATGAGACGGTAATCACAGATCAGATCGGCAGCGGTGAACTAAAGGGCTTGCTCGAAGTCAGGGATCAGATCATTCCCGACATCATGGGCCGGCTCGATAGCCTGGCCGGCGGAATGATAACCGAAGTCAACGCGGTCCACACCAACGGCCGCGCCCTTGACGGCACTCAAAATGCTTTTTTTACAGGTTCCACGGCCGCGGACATCACTGTCAACACCGCCATATTGAATGATCCGGATAAAATCGCCGCTGCAGGACCCTCTGAAAGTGTTCCTGGCGGCAATGGCGCAGCGCTGGCCATTTCAGCATTGCAATCAGCTGCCCTCATGAACGGAGGGACAACGAATTTCGGGCAGTACTACACGTCCCTGGTCAGCGACATCGGCGGCGATCTGCAGACAGCCAACCTGAATGCAAGCCACCAGCATGACGTGTCCGCCGGCCTGGTGGCCTATCGCGAGTCAATTTCCGGTGTTTCCCTGGATGAGGAGATGGTCAGGCTCATCCAATACCAGCACGCGTTCGAAGCCGCGGCCCAGCTCATCAACGTGGCCGACGAAATGCTGGAAACCGTCATTCAAATGATCTAAACGATGCCGCTGCAGGCGTCGGGGGTGACCTTTTGCGCATTACTCATCAACAGGCAACAAATTCTGTACTCGGCAACCTGAGACAGCAGGCCGAGCAGATCCGGAACGCCCAGAGGGTGGCTTCAACCGGCAAGCTGATCAGCAGACCTTCCGATGATCCGCAGACCATGACCGCCATCCTAGACGCACGCCAGCTTCTCTCGTCACTGGAACAGTACCAGCGCAATATCGACCAGGCCGGACTGCACCTACAGGCTCTCGGGACAACCCTTGACACGGTGAGTGATTTTATAGAACGGGCCAGGGGCATCGCCTCCGGCACAGGCCAGGATCCCCAGTTACAAGCCGCCACTGCGGCTGATGTGGCCCTGATACGCGACCAGATCATCCAATTGGCCAACCAGCGTCTGGGGGATAATTATCTTTTTGCCGGCCACCAGGTGGATACAGCGCCTTTTCTGGACGACGGCGCCTATATCGGCGACGACGGTGCCTTTCGCGTACGCGTGGGCCAGGCTGTGGAAGTTACCCTCCAGGCGGATGGCGCTACTGTTTTTGTTGACACCGAGGATATATTTACCATCCTGGAAAACTTGCAGACAG
Organism: Desulfobacterales bacterium; assembly: GCA_029940035.1. Classification (GTDB taxonomy): domain Bacteria; phylum Desulfobacterota; class Desulfobacteria; order Desulfobacterales; family B30-G6; genus JAJDNW01. Next base: position 13,560 of record JAOZRT010000011.1, on the reverse strand, counting down.
CCCTTGAAACGGGTGACCTCGGCCAAATCAACACCCAGGCAGCCTCCCTGGATCGTTTTATGGAACACCTGCAAACCGTTCGAGCTGAAATCGGAGGGGCCCGGGATCAAATGGAAGCCAGCCGCAGCTATTTGTCCCGTTTTTCGCTGAACATCGAAAAGAATCTTGCAGACATGGAACTGGCGGACCCGGCGGCCGCAATCATGGAGTTGCAGACCTACAACACTGTTTATGAAGCCGCCCTCAGTGCTGCAGCCAACCTGCTGCAGCCCAGCTTACTCACCTTTCTACGGTAGCGCATGAATACCATTCGACTCATTATTATTGCTTTTATCTTTTGTTTCCTCCACATGGCCGCCACGGCGGTGGCCATGGACGGCGATCAGATCATCCGCTTGAAACAAGCAGGCGTCAGTGATGAAACCCTACAGCTTATGATCCGGGAAAAAAGCATTGAAACCGCTTCCCTGACCGTCGACGAAATCGTCGACATGAAAGCGGCCGGTATTGAAGAGGAGACCCTGCGTGCGCTCATCAAATCCCTCTCGTTCGCGGACACCGACCAAAGCGTGGTTTATGAAATTGGCCCGAAAGGCCTTCAGGTCGGGTCTGTGGAGGATCTGGTAACCCTCAAGGAAGCCGGATTCAACGAGGAAACCATTCGCGCCATTATTACGGTTGCCGCCACCGATAAAAATCAGCAGACCTATACAAATGCGCTGCGGGTTCTCGACAACATGGGAATCTGGGTCACCCCCCATCACCGCCTTCCCCGCAACCACCGCAAGCCCTCCTTCCCGTCACCCGACATGCGGCCGAAATAACAAACGGCCATTTCATATGGCGGCTGTTATTTGGTAAGCATTTTTGAGTCTGCGAGCTTTATTTCCAGTTCAGCCATATCGATTTGAGAAAGCCCCAGCAGATGGAATTGTTCCGTCTCAGTCAGTGGGATTGGTGGCTTCTCGCGTAATCCAATGTTTAGGTTGTTGCAGGCTTTATTGCCCAATTGAACCGCCATAAGAAAAATATCATCCTTGTCGAGCACTTCTGAATGATGATTTTGCGTAATTTCACAATATTTTAAAGGCAGGTTCCATTTTTTCAGTAGTTTATAACCATATACTGTATGCAGTGAACCATTGACAAGTTCAAGTATAAAAGCCTCCGAAAACTGAGTGGGTTGTTCGTATGTTAATTTAATTCTGTCCAGCATCGTCAGCATAAACAGTTTGCCCACATCGTGAAGCAAGCCAGCAAAAAAAACTTCTTGAGGCGGTCGATCGAAACCAATTTTCCTACAGATCCAGTTAGAAGCAATGGCACAGCCAACAGAATGTTGCCAGAGTTCACGCATCTGCTGATTGATAGCCTGATCCTTTGCTTTGTAACGTCCTTTCTGCGTGACCATCATGGTAATTTTAGAGACCTCCTGAGTGCCTAAGCGCACGATGGCGTTACGCACGGTCTTAATTGCGGATAGGCCTTGATAATAGGATGAATTGGCCATTCTAAGAATTTTAGTCGTGAGCGCCTGATCGCTCATGATGAGTTTTTCAATCAAGTCGGTATCGGGGTTTTTTTTAGTGGCTTCCTGTTGGATTTTCATGGCAGTTGCGCTAAAGGGGGGCAGCTGTATTTTTCCGGATTCCAAGGGCTTTTTGAGCTTTTTTAAAAGCGAGCTTTTATCCTGCATATCTATACTCCCAATAATCGTTTCAATAGTTTTTCAAAAAGCCCTATCACTGAGAATTTGGCCTTTTAAATACCTATCGGTTCGGGGCTGGCATGGCGCCCAGGATAATCTCGACACGCCGGTTTTTTCTGCGCCCCCCGGGGGTATCGTTGGTGTCAATGGGGCGGTACTGGCCGAACCCCATGGTGGAGATCCGTGAGGGCTCAATCAACCCCTGGGCCAGAAAGAAGTCGGCCACCGACGCGGCACGGGCCATGGAAAGCTGGAGGTTGGTTTTAAACTGGCTTCCCTTTTTAAGAGGAATATCGTCGGTGTGCCCGGCGATAATAATGGTTTCCTGGTTTGTATTGAACACATCGGCGATCTTGCCAAGCAGGGGTTTCATGGTTGCACGGATGTCTGCCTTGCCTGAATCAAAGGTGCTTTCACCCATCAGCCGGATGCGCACCTTGTGGACGTCATCGGAATCGAATTCGATCAAATCGGCATAGGGACCGAAGCTACCCCGGATCGCTTCCTGGACCTGCTCGAGAATATCGGTTTCCGTGGATAAGGTTATCGCTTCCTGATCAAAGTCCTTGGCGACGATTTTCTGTCCCTGGGGATTGTCAAATACTTGTTTTTCCCGCTGAACCCCGAAGGCGTTCTGTAACGACCCGGACAGCTCCTTGTATTTCTGGCGATCCATTTCAGAAAAGGAGAGCAGGAGAACGAAGAAGCAGAGCAGCAGGCTCATCAGGTCGCCAAAAGTGACGATCCACATGGGCGCCCCTTCCTCAACGACTTCTGCAACTGGTTCCTGGCCCGGCTTAGCCACCAGATGCCTCCTGAGCCAATTCCATGGTGCTGTTCTTTTCCCGTTCTTTGGGGGACAAATAGATCTTGAGTGATTCCTCCAGAACCATGGGAGCCACGCCCCGGCTGATGCCCACTGCCGACTCCAGGACAATGCTTTTATTGATGCGTTCCTGCTGGCTCCGCAAAAACAGTTTGTCGGCCAGCGGCAGGCAGACCAGGTTTGCAATCACGGCACCGTATAGGGTGGTCAGCAGGGCCACCGCCATGGCGGGGCCGATAGCTCCCGGCTCTGACATGTTGGCCAGCATCTGCACCAGGCCTATCAGGGTTCCAATCATCCCGAAAGCCGGCGCGGCCGCCCCCATCCCCTTAAAAACATTCTGCCCGGTGGTGTGACGCTGAATCGTCAGGTTGATATCCTTGTAAAGCATATCCTCGATCAACCCCTCGTCAAAGCCGTCGGAAAGGTACTGTAAGGCCTTAGCGGAAAACTTGTCCGTGGCCTCTACTTTTTCAAGGGCAATCAATCCCTCTTTTTTGGCAATCCGGGTGTATTCAACCATCTGCTGAATGATGGTTTCCGGGCGCTCTATCTTGTAGATAAAGGCCTTCATGCCTACGGAAATTGAATTGATGACATCCTGGAGGGAAAACTTTATGAAACTGGCGGCCAGTGTTCCGCCCACAACAATCAACACACCGGGAATGTTGATGAATATGACCGCACTCCCGCCCATGACAATGGCTGATAAAACAAGCGCGGCTCCGCCAAATAATCCGATAATAGTTGCAATATCCATGGGGTCTTTCTACCTACCGTTTATACACGTAAAATTTGTTGGGGACGTATCCCTTTTGGTTGTATTGATTAAGCTTATCAATCATGGCCGCGGTCATACACGTTTGAACAGGCATGGCCATGGCACCGCCCTTCATACGCACGTTGCTCGCAAGCACCATTCCTTCAACCAGGCCTTCGAGACGCACCTCTTGATATTTTTTTCGGGCCTCGATTGCAATGTTATCCGTGTTGAGTCGGATCAGATAGTCGTAAAGCGCCGGATCGATCTGATAGCCGATGAACCGCTGGAGCTCTGTGGGGGCATCTTCCAGGGGGCATTTGCCCCGATGAACAAGGTTGTCGTATGTCGAAACAGCCGTTATGATTTTTACCGACAAAGGGACCTGGTCTCCTGTCAGCGCGTCGGGAAAGCCTTTGCCGTTGTACTGTTCATGGTGCATTCTTACCAGAGCGGCTACCGGGCGAAGCTTTTCATTTTCATTTAATATGCTCTCACCCTGAATCGGGTGGGATATAAAAAGAGTGCGTTCACCGGCTGTCATCTCTGTCCGGCTTTTGGTCAAGATGCTGGCCGGCACACACACCATGCCGATGTCATGGAGCAGTCCGGCCGCTTGAATGGTTGGATAGTCGACCGCCGGAACCCCGGGGTGCATCCGGGACAGCTTGACAGACGCTTCGGCCACGCGCCTGGAATGGTCTCCCAGATTATCATCGTATACATTAACCAGGTGGGACAGCGTGCGAACAGTTGGATAGTAATCCTTTTTCAATGTTTCCCGGTCGCGCTCGATCCGATGCTCCAATCGGACAACCCTGGCGCCGATAGCAAGACGGACAGTGAGATCGATCGGATTGACGGGTGTGCGAATATAGTCGTTGACTATCGACCCCAGGCTCCGGATCAGCTCGCCATTGGCTTCCTGGTCACTGATCAGGATGGTGTATATATTGCTCTTGAAGCCACCTTGATAAATACGACGGCAAAGTTCAATACCATCCATCTCCTGCATTCTCCAAGCCGTTACGACAATATCGATGGGTTCGGCCTGAATCAGTTCCAGCGCATCAGCACCATTGTAGACCAGTTTAAGATCGTACTTGTTGCTGCTCAGCGTCTCCTCGTAGGCGCTAATGGCATCCGGTTCATTATCGACAATCAAAACATTCATAACATCATCCTGCTCGGAAGGATGTGGCCGTACAAAAACCATCCCCCTGAAAAGACTCCTTCACAAGGCTGTACACTATATGTCCTATCGGCTTTTCAATGGGAAACTTAAGCAGAAATTGTCTTGCTGGAGCGTTCGCCAATATAGCGTTCCGATTTGGATGAAGGACGGATCCCTTCCAGATGGTAAATCAAAACCTATGTCTGACAAAGGATATAATGGGGATGGTACATCAATGCAAGGATGGCGGAAGAAGGAAGCGTATCAGGCTAACGTATCGATGATCATGCCTTTTTCAGCATACACGGCCGACCACCAGTCATTGTGAATAAAGACTTGGCGATGCAGCTTGTTAAAAAGGTGCTGAATGTCGGGATGCAGATCCTGCCGTCTTAAAGTTCCGGCACCTGAATACGCTGGTTTTCGCTGATTCATGACCGGGTGGACAGAGGGGCGGATGCGCTGCATGATGGCCTGATAAAGCACCAGGTCCCGGCACCCTTCTAATCCCGGTGGATCATTCGTCTGTCTATATTTTATAGTGGTTGACAATCATTTCTCCCGTTCTTGGCAAATACCGGTCGCCATGCTGCCCACCCGGCGTACCCCCCTCTTTTGCACAAAATATGCCCACCCATCATATTTTTTAATTTTTTTTCAATTTCAACCACATATAGTGCTCTTGCCCGTATCGAGCCACATGGGCATAGGAACTATTTTTCGCCTGGGTATGTAATTACATGCCCAAATAACCACAACGGGTAGTCAAACCGACCAGGTTTTGTTATGGTGCGTGAAAATCGATATATTTACTTGCTAACCAAAGGAAGAGAAACGATGATGAATAGTAATTTTGAAGTGGGCGTGTACCGGCCCCCGAGTGAAGGGGGCAGCCATTCCCTGCTCATCCGCGTCACCCGCAACTGCCCCTGGAACCGCTGCGAGTTCTGCGCCATGTACAAAACGGAAAAATTTACGCTGCGATCGCCAACGGAAGTGAAACAGGACATCGACACCATTGCGCACATCTGCCGGGAACTGTCGGACCCGTCATCGGCCTCGACCGGGGTCACCCGGGATGCGGCCCTGCAACTGCTGGAACGCAATCCGCAACTGTACAGCCACCCCGGGTTCAACATGGTCTTCAACTGGCTGGCGTCGGGCGGGAAAACCGCCTTTCTGCAGGATGCCAACAGCCTGATCATGAAAACCGATCAACTGGTGGACATTCTGGAACATTTGCGCCAAACCTTTCCCTCCCTTAAAAGGGTAACCTCCTACGCTCGGTCCAAAACCCTGGCCCAGAAAAAGCCGGAGGAACTGCAGGCCATCAACAAGGCCGGCCTGGACCGGCTGCACGTGGGGCTCGAGACCGGCGACGAGGACCTGTTGAAACTGATCAACAAAGGCGTCACCGGCCAGGGCCACATCAAGGGCGGCCAAAAGGCCATGCAGGCCGGTTTCCAGTTGTCCGAATACTGGATGCCGGGACTGGGCGGCAGGGAAATGGCCGGCAACCATGCCCGGCACACCGCCGCGGTCCTGAACGAAATCAACCCGCACTACATCCGCTCCCGTCCATTTTTTCCGGCACCCAACACGCCCCTAAGCGACCGCTACGACCGGGGTGAATTCACCCGGCAGTCGCCGCAGGAGCAGTTGTTGGAACTGAAAACCATGATGGAGAGTCTGGATTTTTCATCGAGGGTCTGTTTCGATCACGCGGGTAACTACTGGCAAGACCAACAGGGCAGACTGCTCTTCAGCCAGAGTTATGAAGGCTATAAATTCCCCGAAGAAAAAAACCGTGTCCTGGGCCTCATCGCAGAAGGACTGGAAGCCAACTGACGCAGCATATCTGTAATCACAAAGGCACAAAGGACACAAAGTTATCTTTTTTGAAAAAAATATCGATCCCGTCTACCTGTTGAAGTCGAATCGGAACATAATTATGGCAACTGGTATAGGAGGCTTTCTATGAAAATTGCATTCATCGGCATGGGTACCATGGGTACCGGCATGGCGCTCAACATTCTCAAGGCAGGTTATGCGCTGACAGTTCACAACCGTACCCGGGAAAGGGAAACCCCTGTGGTGGAGCAGGGCGCCAAGGCCGCCGTATCCCCCATGGAGGCTGCGGCAGATGCGGACCTGGTCATCACCTGTGTCAGCGACACCCCTGATGTGGAGGCGGTGATCCTGGGCGAAAAAGGCGCCATGCACGGCGCCCGGCCGGGAACCATCGTGGTGGACATGTCCACCATCAGCCCGGCAGTCACCCGCACGATTGCAGCGGCTCTGGCCAAAAAAGAGATCCACATGCTAGATGCTCCGGTTTCGGGCGGTTCCGAAGGCGCCCAACTGGGGACGCTGGCCATCATGGCCGGGGGTGACGAGGCCATATTCCAACGCGCCCTCCCGGTGCTCGAAACCATGGGGAAGACCATCACCCTTCTGGGACCCATAGGGGCCGGCCAGATCACCAAGGCCATCAACCAGACCATCCTCGCCGCCACCTATCTGGGCGTGGCCGAAGGCATGGTCCTGGGTATGAAGGCCGGGCTGGACGCCAAGCAAGTGGCCCAGGCCATCGGCGGAGGGGCCGCGGGATCATGGGTCCTGGACAACCGGTCCGGAAACATGGTCGACAACACCTACCCCCTCGGCTTCCGGGTGAGACTGCACCACAAGGATCTTAAAATCGCCCTGGAAGCTGGACGGGAACTGGGGGTCGCCCTGCCGTCAACGGCACTGGTGGACCAGATGGAAACCGGGCTCATCGGCCGGGGATTTGGTGACGAGGATGTGTCTGCCATTGCCAGGACCATCAGGGAATTGTCGGGAATCAAATAGGACCGAGAGGCAGGTCATAGCTCGTAGCTGATGGGTGATAGCAGGCTATGAGCTATGGCCTATGAGCTAATTTCTCACTATAGCACATAGAAATGGCTCTGAGGCAACTATATGTAGAATTATCACATGCGCCTCCTGCTACCTTCTGGATCTTGCACAAATCTGCGGGATTCCATCCCCGCACTTGCAAATTCCCTCATTCATGTATAATTTTAATAGAAACCGACAGAACCATTCTGAAAATCATGCTGGAGAAACAGTTCGCCGACACTTAAAATAAAATCGTGTTCCACGCTTTTATGAAACGCGACTTCGTCGCTCCTATTTGTTCCTGTTTTAGCGTTGGTAATAATAGGGTTTCGAATACTAAGAGGCAGAGGGTGGAAACGGAATATGTATGACAACAGTTATGATGATAATTTATTCCTGAATGAATAACCGCTTAGCGAGGTGAATATGGAAACAGCCAAGGACATGCTAGGGGATAAGACCGGCGGGCTGGTCACCGTACCCGCGGGAACGACGGTCTACAACACATTGAAAAAAATGAACGAACGACGCGTCGGGGCCATTCTCGTGACGCGCGATAAAGCAGTCGTGGGTATCTGGACGGAACGGGATCTCATGCGCAACGCCCTGACCGAGGGCTTTGACGCCAAAACCGGCCTGATCGACGACTACATGACCACCGACCTGGTTTCAGCCCCGCACACGGACACGGTGTACAACCTCATGGACAAATTTCTGGGCCGTCGTATTCGCCATCTTCTGATTGAAGAAAATGGCGAATACATTGGAATGATTTCCGGCGGCGATGTAATGAAGTGTGTCATTCATGATAAGGATGCCGAGCTGCGGCAGCTCAATTCCATGGTGAGCTGGGACTACTATGAAAACTGGAAATGGACACCTGAAAAATGAAAGTCACCAAATTTCATTCAAGTTGCCGGCCTGGGCGGACTCACCAGGGCCTCTCCTGAAATCAGCTTGGTGCCGTCCTGATTGATGCAGGTGGTGGCCAGCCTGACCCGCTTTTTGTCATCAATTTTCTCCAGAACCTCGACCTTGGCAGTCACCGTATCGTTGATGCGCACCGGGGCCAGAAATTCGAGCGTCTGGCCCATGTAGATGGTTCCCGGCCCGGGGAGCTGCATACCGATGACCGCTGAAATGAAACTGGCGGTCAGCATGCCGTGGGCGATCCGGTTCTTGAAAAAGGTGCCCTGGGCATACACTTCATTGATATGGGCCGGGTTCAGGTCACCTGAAATGCCGGCATACATGTAAACATCCGCCTCGGAGATGGTTTTTGAAAATTCAGAACTGTCCCCGACCTCGAGCTCATCAAATGTTCTGCCGATCATAGGTATCCCTCTACCTTTTTGAAGGCTTCATCCACGGCCTTCTTATACTCTTCACGGCCCTTTTTAAAAGCTTCCACCCAATCCTTGACCGCTTTTTTCCCCTCTTCCGGCAGCCAATCCGCCTGGATTAAAAGGGTGTTGGCCAGGGTTTCGTTCTGATCCTGCACCATTACCATGGCATTGAAGGCATTGTTGAAAGCGCCTTTGTTGAACTCCACCATCTGCTTGAACGCCTGTTTCTGATCCATTTTGTTCCTCCTTTCACCTGAGCAGACCAAAAAAATGTTTCTCTCGCCCACTTCATTAGAGACTGCTGAATGTGATTTTTATTAGATTACAGCAATATACGCTCCCTGAAGCTCTGGGAGAGATATATTATTTTGCGGATTTTGCAACTGCACAAAGCCCCTCGGCCTGTTTGAAACCCAAAGTCATGCTCTCCTTGAACGCTTTGAGGCCTTTTTTCCGGTTGCCGCTCCACTGATTCATGGCTTTTTTGCCTTCCTCGGCCCCCCAGGGTGCCTGCTCCACCAACGACCCGGCTGTTTTTTCTCCATACTCCTGAAATTTTTCAAATAAATTTAAGCTACTGTTCAGAACCGTTTTGTTCCAGTCAAGTATTTGTTTGGCAAAATCTGTATTTTTCATGGTATACTCCTTTATCTTTTATGGAAACATGATTTTCTGTTTTCCGGTTGCCTGCCTGCCCGGAAAAGGGTTTCCCGAGCTGAATTACCCTCAAACATAGGCTCGAAATTCTGCTTGTCAACACAATTATTGTGCATTGCACAATTTTTTATGGACCAAGGTTGTAATTTAATTTTCAATACATATTATAAACTTATAAATATTTTCCATCCAACCCAATGACAGCATTTTGCAGTGCTTATACTATTGGGCCGAGTTGGAGGCAACACCATGGAGAAAAAATTGTATGGATGATAAAATCATATTGAAAAAATACAGCAACCGGCGACTGTACGACACGCGCAACAGCTGTTATGTGACCCTGGAGGATGTTACCGGGCTGATAAAATCCGGTAACCAGGTTGAAATAATCGACGCGGCCACCAAAGAGGACGTCACCGCCCTCATCCTGACCCAGGTCATCCTCGAGGAGGCCCGCAAGAAAAACATCCTCCTCCCGGTGCCGGTGCTGCACCTCATTATCCAGCACGGTGACGGGGTGCTCAGTGATTTTTTCGACAAGTATTTCCAGAAAACCATTCAAAACTACCTGGAATATAAAAAGGCCTTTGATGACCAATTCAGCAAGTGGCTGGAGGTGGGCACGGATATGGGCAAAGTGATGCCCAATATGATGGAAGGCCCGGCAACCATGCAGTCCTTTATGCAGATGTTCATGCCGTCTCAAGGTAATACATCGGAAAACGAAAAGCCGACGGAAACTGAAAAGAAACCAACGGATCAATGAAGACCCAATTCCGGAATGCGGATTGCGGAATGGGGGATTGAAGCAAAACGAGGTGATAGATGACCACAACAACCGACAACTCACCTGAAAAATATAATGATATTCTCAGCTGGACGAACGACGCCCTGGCCTATGGCACCGACTTCTGGCAGCGCAGCCTCATCTACATGGATATTTTACGAAAACGTGGCAACAACTATCTGGAGCACAACCGGCAGGGCATGCCGCCGGTGTTGAATTTTGACTATGACATCCTCCTTGACGGGCAGGACCTGCAGCCGTCAACCAATTACAAACTGGCCCGTATCCGTGACCGTCGCAAATCAGACGATTTGAATCAGCACCCGGGCACGGAAAACCGCCGGCTGCCGAAAAACGCCCTCAATGCATCGACTGTCAAACGGCCTGTGATAATTCTCGACCCGCGTGCCGGCGGCGGACCGGGCATCGGGGGGTTCAAGCAGGATTCCCAAATAGGCATGGCCCTCAACCAGGGGCACCCGGTCTATTTCGTCCTGTTTACACCGGACCCGGTTCCCGGGCAGACGCTGCCGGATGCGCAGAAAACCCTATCGCGATTTGTGGAAAAGGTCACGGAACAACATCCCAAAGCCCGCAAGCCGATCATCATCGGCAACTGCCAGGCCGGTTGGGCCGTCGCCATACTGGGGGCCCTGCATCCCGACAAAGTGGGCCCCGTCATTCTAAACGGCGCGCCCCTTTCTTTCTGGGCCGGCGTGGCCGGTAAAAACCCCATGCGCTACAAAGGCGGTTGGACCGGCGGGGTGTGGATGGCGAGCCTCTGGAGTGATCTCGGCAACGGCATGTTCGACGGTGCCAACCTGCTGGCGGGGTTCGAAGACCTCAATCTTTCCAGGACCCTGTGGGACAAGCAGTACCATTTGTGGGCCAATATCGACGCCGAGGAAGAACGCTACCTCGAATTTGAAAAATGGTGGAATGGATTTTTCAAACTGACCGGCGAAGAGATTCATTTTATCGTGGACGAGCTGTTTGTCGGCAACCGGCTTGAAAATGGCAGGATCAAGATGCACAACCAGGACATCGACCTTAAAAACCTTCAGGGTCCCGTGTTTGTGTTTGCTTCCCAGGGGGACAATATCACCCCGCCCCAGCAGGCCCTGAACTGGATTCCCGCAACCTGGAAATCAGTGGATGAAATCCGCCGGCAGAAACGGGTCATCATCTACATGGTGCATGAAACCATCGGGCACCTGGGAATCTTTGTTTCCGGCCCGGTCTCCAGAAAAGAGCACAAGGAAATGATATCCAGTATCGACCAGGCAGATTTGCTCGCCCCCGGCCTTTATGAAATGATCATTGAGGAGAATGGGGAAGAAGGCGGCGAAAACAACTTGCACGACGTCCGCTTTGAGGCGCGTGACATGGCTGACATCCAGGCTCTGGACGACGATGTGGATGACAGATTTTCGTTTGCCGCGGTTTCAGCACTTTCCAATGCCAACAACGATTTCTACCGGCTGTTTGTGCGCCCCTTTGTGCGGGCCTTTGTAAACGAGGCTTCGGCCGAAGCCATTCGTCAGATCCACCCCCTAAGGGTTACCAAATACATGTTTTCCGATCTCAGCCCCTGGATGGCGCCGTTTGAACCCCTGGCTGAAGAGGCTCGCAAAAACCGCAGCAAGGTAGCTGAAGACAATCCCTTTGTTGCTGTCGAGAAAAAAATATCAGACAGCATCAGCAACACCCTCGATTTAGTACGGGAGGCCAGAGACCTGTCCCAGGAGCTGTGGTTTCAGTCTGTTTTCGGCAACCCGTGGCTGAAGCACTGGTTCAACGACGAAAAGGCCGATAAAAGTGCGGAACAAGGGTCCTGCAAAGGAGAGTGGCTGGAAGAGATGGAGCGCGGCGGGTTTGCGGAAGGCGTTGTGCGCATGGTGAGCGCCCTGGCCCACGCCGGCGGCAGCACTGACCGAAGCGTGCTCAAGGCCTTTCGGGATATTTCCGGTAAGGACGAGCGCTTGAACAAACTGGTATCAGCCGAATTGGACCAAGCGGTTAAAAAACAGGCCTGTATGCTCGCCAATGACCCGGAGCGGGCCATAAAGACCCTGACGGCCCTGTTGCCGGATCCTTCCGACCGCCGGGCGGCCCTGGCCATTGCCCGGGGCATCTTCCCCAAAGGCAAAGCACTGGAACCGGTCGTGCAGAAGCGTTGGGAGGCGATTCAGGAAGTCCTGAATATTTCACGCCCATCATCCGCAGATTCAACCGAGTGATTAGTTCCCTTTAGTTTCGCCGGCTAGGCTGATGGCTGGTCACGCATTCGTTTCACTATGTCGTCCATGGCGATTTGGGCACCCCGAACGGCGGTAAAAATTAGATTGGGATGTTTCACTTCCTGAAAACTGCCTTTTTCCTCAACCACTATATGCGAGGGACTGATAGCGCCGCCAATGGCATAGATGCCTTTGATACTGGTCTGGCAGTTGGCATCCAGCAGAATCAGCCTGGCACCTTCTCTGCCGATACGACAAATCCCTTCGGTGCAGGTAATCATCTGGAGTCTCAGCTGCTCATAAATAGGGGCCGGTCCCTGGGTTCCGATACAGGCGATCACGTGCTTCATGGGAAAACTCATGCCCTGCTGCAATTCTACGCCCTTTCCCAGCGGAATCTCACTGGTCTGGATCAACAGCCGGTCAACGCCTTCCTCATCGACCTCGCCGATTTTGGGGATGGCCCTCAGCAGGATTTTGATGTTACCGCCCAAAAGAATTTCCTCGCCTAAATCGCGGGCTACTTCTTTGTTAACCTTAAATTGTTCTTTACGGTGACCCCAGTAAATGGGTGTTTGGTCCCCGGCATCACGTTTGGCCTTGGAAAGTGTCGAGACGACATCCGCGGCGGCGTTGCCGCCTCCCAGCACAAGGGTTGGTGCTCCGATGTGCTCCTCGGTGTTGTCCAGTTTCCGGGCAATCGTCTTGGCTTCCCCGTATACACCCAGATCGATGGGAATATTGCTGCCAAAGGCGAGAACCACGTTCCGGGCAGCATACCGATTACCCTTGGTTAGGATGGTAAAACCGTCCTTTTCCATGGCGATGTCTTGAAACTCTTCATTGAAGGCGATGTCGATTCCGTGTTGCGCCACACATGCGTCTATTTTAGCCACATACTCCTCCACCGGCTCGTTGGAGGCACTTGGTTCGAGGTCTGTAATCGGAAACGGGCCTTTGCTGTTTTTGGGGATGGTGGGGTAAACTTTCTTGCCGCGCGGGTAAGAGTCTACAATCCCCTGAAATACATTCTGCCCTTTTTCCAGAAGCACATACGACAAGCCGGATGCAACTGCCTTGATGGCGCAACCAAGCCCCCCCGGGCCGGCGCCAATAATTACAACGTCATAAATCTGCATAATCACACACTTCCGTTAAAATTACAGAAGAAACATATAT
>JAOZRT010000437.1 GCA_029940035.1 Desulfobacterales bacterium | reverse complement strand
GTGCTGCCTTTCTGGCCCTGGCCACCCCTTTGGAAATTCGGCAACGAGTGAAACAGTATGTTGAGATCGGCGGTAAAGGCGGAGGATTTGTCCTGTACTTGTGCAACCTGGGGGCAACCACGCCGCCGGAAAATGTCAGGGCCGCTATTCAGGCAGTGAGAGATTATGGCACCTATGCTTAGCATGACTGAGAATAACAAAACGTGTGCCGAGATCCATCTGGGGAACCTTTTAGAAAACCTGCGAGCCATTCAACAGCATGTCGCACCTGCTAAGGTCATACCGGTTGTCAAAGCCGATGCCTACGGCCATGGTGCTGTTCCCGTGGCCAAGACCGTGGCCCAGAACGGCTTCGACCTGCTTGCCGTGGCCCAGTTCAAGGAGGCCATGGAGCTGAGGGACAGCGGGGTTGCCCATCCCATCCTTATTTTCGGGCGACTGCTGCCCCACGAAATACCTGTTGCCGTGTCTGCCGGTTTCAGGATCAGCCTCTTTTGTACCGAAGATATCGACTGGATCGAAAAGGCGTCGCTGACACAGCCGGCTGTTGTCCACGTGAATCTGGAAACGGGTATGGGCCGGGTTGGGGTGGTCATCGAGAACGACCCGGGTTTTTTTCCCCGGCTTCTGGCCAGCGATACCTGTGTGTGGGAAGGCCTGTATTCGCATTTTTCCACTGCGGACGAGATGGACAAAACCTATGCTGACCTGCAGCTGAGCCGCTTCAAGCGTTTTCTCACCGATATTAAAACATGGCCCAAGAAGCCCGCTCTGATCCATATGGCCAACAGCGGCGGCATCCTTGATATCCCTGAAAGCCATTTCGATGCGGTGCGCAGCGGTATTATCATTTATGGCCATTACCCCTCTGTAGAGACGTCTCGCCCCATGCCCCTCAAGCAGGTGATGACCTTTAAAACCTATGTCTCCCATGTGCGCCTCTTGCCTCAAGGCTACCCTATCAGCTATGGGCGCCGCTGGGTTACCAGTGAAGCCACCCGCATTGCCGTCATTCCCGTGGGATATGCCGATGGCATCCCCCGGGCCATGACCAATAAGGGGGAGGTGCTTATTAAAGGAGCACGCTACCCCATGGTCGGCACCGTTACCATGGACCAGACCATGATTCACATTGGCGATGCTCCAATGGAAAGAGGCGACGAAGTCCTGCTCTGGGGCGAATCCGCTTCAGGTTCCCTGGAATTGCTCGAACTGGCTGAAAAGATTAACACCATTCCCTACGAGCTGACCTGTGGCGTGTCTGCGCGCGTACAGCGGGTTTACATTGGCCAATCATAAGTTTTTGATTGTCCAGAATCTATATGACAAATTGTCATCAATGTCATGTTATTTATTGGTTTGACTTATCGATTGGGTTGATATTATAGGGCATGGTCATACGCAGATCTAGGTTCGATATGGCGCTTTGAAAACATACATCCCGCCAGCAACGTCAAACGCTATCATCTGACGACTCTGAAAATACCACGATTGAGGAGGAGAGGCCATAGAACCGATTCTTTTAATTCTCATCGGTGCCGGGGTCTATGTAGGGTGGAACATCGGTGCCAACGACACCGCCAACTGCATCGGCACGACAGTGGGCTGCGGTCTGATTACCTTTAGGAACGCCGTCCTGCTGGTGGCTGTTTTCTCCATACTCGGAGCGGTCCTCCAGGGCGAACATGTCATGAAAACCATCGGCACGGGCATCGTTAGCACGGAACTCAATTATCGTGCTATCCTGGTGTCTATGATCTGTTCGGGTTTTTTTGTCACCCTGGCAACGATTTTCCGGATTCCCGTTTCCACATCACAGGCCATCGTCGGCGGTGTTATCGGCATTGGACTGGCCGTGGGGGCTGAGGTCAACTATTCAAAAATTGCCACCATCGCCGGCAGCTGGGTGCTCTGCCCAATTATGGTGATGGGGTTATCCTATACGCTTTCACGTGTTATGGGATACGTTCTGCGGCGACTGCAGTACGGTGCCATGCTGGTGCAGAATGCCATCGGGTGGCTGGCCATTTTTTCAGCCTGCTACGTGGCCTACTCCATGGGGGCCAACAATGCCGGCAACGCCGTCGGCCCCATTGCCAACCTGGGCATCGTTCCCCCCAAGGTGCTGCTTTTGATCGGTGGGTTGTCCATTGCCATCGGAGCCGCAACGTATGGACGCAAGGTGGCGGATACGGTGGGCAAAGGCATCACACCGCTCGATATCCCCGGGGCTTTTGTGGCACAGATCTCCTCGGCGTTCGGGATGCATCTATTTTCCATGCTGGGCATACCAGTATCCACTTCCTCGGCTATCGTAGGTGCCGTGGTGGGCGTCGGACTGGTAAAAGGCGCTAGTGCCATACGGCGAAAAACCATCCTTACGATTCTGATGGGCTGGGTGTTCACACCGATTTTGGCAGGGGTATCGTCATTTGCTTTATACCGGCTGATTAATTTGTTTTTTACATGACTTTAATATTTACCTGACATGTGGTAAGTATTTTCAGGAACATTTTGGCAGATCTGTAAAAGGCGGAATAAATGATTTTGTTCAAAAAGGAAAAAGAGGTTATTGAGCTCATCCTCCAGCATGTGGATAAAGTGGAAGAATGCATTAAAGTGGGGATAAAGACGCTTCAGACCTACCTGAAAGATGATATCCAGGACGCCAAGAAGCTAGCCCGGGAGACCGACCGGCTCGAAGGCGAAGCCGACATGATTCGCCACGATGTGCGAGACAAGCTCTATTCCGGTGCTTACCTGCCGCTTCTACGGGAAGATATCTACAAACTGGTGGAAAGTATGGACAAAGTCTGCAATGCGGCCGAGGGGTGCTGTGATTTCTTTTTAAATCAGCGGCCCATAATTCCGGATGACATGAAACAGAGCTATCTGATTGCCGTTCAGGAGTCATTCGGCATTATCGACCCGTTGCGGCATGCTGTGATGTGCTTTGTCAAAGGTGTCTGCCCCATCGAGGTGACCAGGCAGCATTCCAAGGAGGTGGGGCTGAAGGAGTCGAACCTGGATTCCATAGAGTGGGATGTCACCAAGGAGATATTTAATGCTGATATTAGTTACGGTCATAAAATTCATCTCAAACTCTGCCTGGATTCCATTATCCGCGTTTCCGACCGGGCCGAGAACGCTGCTGACCAGCTGGAGTTGACAGCGATCAAATCAACGTCGATTTAAGCATTTAAGTTCCTTTTTAAAAAAGAACCGCTGCAAAGCATCGAAGTATTGCGGCTGACCACAAGGAAGGCCAATAACAAATAGGTTGCCTAAGGGCTGCCTATAAAAAACGAGGCAGAGGAGTCTCAGTTTTTGACTGTGGGCAACTGGTTGTACACTGCAACCCAATAAACCTAATTTCAGGAGGGGAAACACCATGATGCATAAGATGTTAAAGAAGTTTGTAGTTGGAGCATGTGTTATT
>JAOZRT010000111.1 GCA_029940035.1 Desulfobacterales bacterium | reverse complement strand
CACATCCCCGCATGCACAAAAGGCGCTTTGTATTGCAGCCCATATGTGATATAGACCCGGACATCGTACACCCATTGCTGAATATGTCTGTGAAAGCGTTATTGAATCAGCTTGGAGACAGAGAACAAGAGGTTTTTGAACTCTAAATGAAATTTTTAATACTGGTGCTGATCGGCTACCTTGCGTACCGTTCGTTCAAATCCTGGGTGCTGAACAGTTCAACGCAAAGCTCCGTGCAGGGCAATGGCGCCGCAGAGATAGATGGCGATATGGTCAAGGATCCCCACTGCGGCATATACTTTGCTAAAAGGGACGGCGTGCTTCTGAGGCTTCAGGGAAAAGACATTTATTTCTGCAGCGAAGCCTGCCGGGATAAGTTTTTAGCCTCGTCCGGGCAATAGGCCCCATAGATAAACACATGGGAACCACAAAGACACAAAGAACACAAAGGTAGATAAATCAGGCTTTTCTTATATCGGAAAAATATAAACTATGCTATCAGGCGAAAAACTGAAAAAAAAGCTGAGTGAACCCAATACCCTGACCATGGGCCGGGTGGCTGCCATTCCCCTCATCGTGGTCCTGCTTTATTTCCCAAATCGTTTCTGCTCGTTTCTGGCAGCCCTGATTTTCAGTGCCGCAGCCATTACCGACTATCTGGACGGGTACCTGGCAAGAACCCGGGGTCTGGAATCCACCTTTGGGAAGATCATGGACCCGGTGGCAGACAAGCTGCTGGTTTCATCCTCCTTTATTATGCTGGTTTACCACGGCTGGGTTCCGGCCTGGGTTGTCTGCATCATCATCGGGCGCGAATTGGCCGTGACAGGCCTGCGCAATATCATTGCCGGCAGGGGCGAGGATGTGTCGGCTTCCTGGCTGGGCAAATACAAGACCGGTTTCCAGATTTCCGCGATTATTCCCCTGATGATACACTATCCTTTTATCGGTATCGATGTCCATGTGGTGGGCACGTTCTTCCTCTGGGGCGCCCTCGTGTTTACCCTGTGGTCCGGTGCTGATTATTTCCTCAAAGCACGCCACCTGTTTACTACCTGAAGCAAGAGTTGTCGCTATTATAATGTGTTTAGATTTCAGGCGATTCGCTATGAACCGCGCTTTCCGTTAAACGGCTATCAGCATCCTCATATAGCTACTTGATTGCATATCTTCTTTTAAAATTGACAAAATGTACATTTTGATGTACTTTGAGATGTACGCCTATCAGAACTTTTACCGACATATTAGGATTACAATTAAGGAGGATATAAAAGATGCGAACATTGACCATAACTGAAGCCCGCAACAAGTTTATGGCACTTCCCGACCGAGCTGCCAAAGAGCAGATTCTTGCTGTTACCAGGAGAAACAAAAAAGTAATGGCGGTCATGAGTTGGGACTTGTACGAAGGATTGCTGGAAACGATGGAGGTCCTGTCCGACCCGGAGTTGATGAAATATTTGAGGGCGGCAATAGAAGATATTAAAGCCGAACGGACCCATTCCATACCTGATGCATATAAAAAGCTAGGCTTGTGAAATATAAAATTCTTCTGACAGACACCTGCCTGTCCCTGCTAAAAAAAATATCTGATAAGAAATTACAGCGCACTATTCTGATGCGGATTGAAGGGCTGTCGGAAGATCCGGATAAACAGGGTAAAATGCTGACAAATGAGTTGTCAGGTTTTCGTTCCATTCATGCTGCAGGAAGGTATCGAGTCATCTACAAGACGGATAAACATACGGTAATCGTTTATATCCTGGCTACCGGGATAAGAAAGCAGGGTGATAAAAAAGACATTTATAAGATTACAAAAAAACTGTTAAAAGCAGGACTTCTGGATTTAGAACCCCTTGACGAGGAATAGATATGAAATCCAAAAGCAATATCTGGAGAGACGAAAACGGCGTGTGCCATGCCGAGGGTGGGGATATAATTGCCGCCTATGAAATGATGGGCTATGCCCACGGCAAGGACCGCTGCATGCAACTGGTTTTGATGCGGACGCTCGGGCAGGGGAGGGCCTCCGAACTCCTTAACGCCGGCGATCAAATGCTGGAAATAGACACGTTTTTCAGGCGGATGCATTGGACGGGGTCGATTGCCGGTGAGATTGAGAAGCTTTCTCCGGAGGCCCGCAACATCTGCGAGGCCTATTGTGCCGGAGTGAACAGAGCCATGGCGGAAAGAATCCCCTGGGAATGCAAACTGCTGGGGTTTCGACCCGAGCCGTGGCGCCTGGATGACATCATTCTATTATCCAGGATGGTCGGTTATCTTACCCTGTCACAGTCCCAGGGCGAAATGGAACGGTTTTTTATCGAGCTCGTCCAGGCCGGTGTGGATGAAGAACACCTGCAGGAGCTATTCCCGGGAATTCTGGGAGGGCTCGATATGGATCTCATTAAAAAAATAAACCTCCAGGAACGGTTGGTAGCCCCGTCCTCCCTCTGGAACCTGGCCGCCCCCTTGATGATGGCATCCAACAACTGGGCTGTCTCCGGCAGCAAAACAGCATCGCAAAAGCCGATACTGGCCAACGACCCCCATCTGGAAATCAACCGGCTCCCCAATGTGTGGTATGAGATCGTGCTCAAAACACCGGACACATATGCCATGGGCGCGACCATGCCCGGTTTGCCGGCTATTCTTGTGGGTCGTAACCCGGACCTGGCCTGGAGCGCGACCTATACCTTTATGGACAGCACGGATTCCTGGATTGAACAATGCAAAAACGGCGAATACTTCCGCGAGCCTGGCAAATGGCTGCCCTTTGATGAAAGAAAGGAAGTCATTAAAAGAAAGAAAAAGGACCCTGTGACAGTGGTTTTCTATGAAAACAGCCATGGCGTTCTCGAGGGGAATCCCCATGCGGAGGGTCATTACATAACCACTGCCTGGGCGCCCAGTCGTTCCGGCGCCACAACCCTGAACAATATGGTCAAGATGTTCGAAGCCAAGACAGTGGAGGAGGGCATGGCCGCGCTTGGCCGTCTCGAAACCTCCTGGAACTACGTATTGGCCGATTGTGAAGGCAACATCGGATACCAGATGTCGGGCCTGATGCCCATAAGACGCGAAGGCGTCAGCGGATTCGTTCCCCTGCCGGGCTGGGAGGAAAAAAATGACTGGCAGGGATTCCACACGTCAGATGACCTGCCGCAATGCCTCAATCCAGAATGCGGCTATTTTGTGACGTCCAATCAGGATCTCAATGAATTCGGAAACGTGGACCCCATCAATGTCGGTATGGGGCCTTACCGTTCCGACCGCATCGAAGACCTCCTGTCTAAAAACGATGCCATCACACGAGAATACATGTACCAGCTGCACTTTGATGTGTATTCCAAGCAGGCTGAAGCGTTTATGGCGATTCTGGCGCCGCTGCTGCCGGATACACCCAACGGGGACATCCTCAAGGGCTGGAATTTTGAATACACGGCCGATTCAAAAGGAGCCTATCTGTTTGATCTGTTTTACAGGGAATTGTATCGCGCAGTGTTCGGCAAAAGCGGTTTTGGGGAGGCGGCCGTGGAACACCTGCAGGAGCACACCGGGATATTCAACGATTTTTATATAAATTTTGACAGGGTGCTTCTTTCGGAAAACTCGTCCTGGTTTGGCAACAGGACACGGAAGGAGATCTACAGGGGAGCGTCTGAAAAGGCTTTGGCGGCATCGCCTGAAAAGTGGGGCAATGCCAGAAAAGTCATCATGAAGAATATCATTTTTGACGGGAAACTGCCCAGGTTTTTAGGGTTTGATCGCGGTCCCATCACGATTATAGGGAACCTGGCAACCCCCCACCAGGGGCAGATTTTCGAAAGTGCCGACAGGCTGACGACGTTTGCCCCGAGCTTGAGAATGGTTACCGACCTCTCCACGGGCGATCTTTACACCAACCTGGCGGGCGGCCCTTCGGACCGGAGATTCTCGAAATGGTATGCCTCGGACCTCGATAACTGGGCTGCCGGGCGGTATAAGCAGCTAACGGCAGATGCTGAAAAGGTATATGATTTTTAGTCCTGTCTAATAAATTCTGCTGGCCACAGACTACCGCCTACGGCCTTTTCACCCACTGAGTCAAGTCCTGATTAAAAGTTGTCACTTTTTTATAGGTTTTAATCAACCTGCCTTACAATGTGTTTTTAAAAATGAACATCGAACATCCAACGTCCAACATCCAACGTCGAATGTGGTTTGCCAGCTTATTGAATTCGGTTTTTCTGGGCATTCAGCCAATAGCAAGGGGCCAAAGGTTCAATGTTCAGTGTTCGATGTTCATACGGTCTTCCGTTGTCGGACCACTGACTACCGACAACCGACTCCGGTCTCTGTGGCTCTGCCCTCTGAGGTTCTGTGGGGGGGCTATATGTGGCCATAGTAGTCCCGATGCACCGTCACGCTGAAAGCGAAATCCAATAATGTTCCCCAGCTGAACAGCGGGATATCGATTTCGCGCTGGAGCGCCCTTGCAAAGGGGGGAAACCCCGTACACTCCAGCACCATGGCGCCCATATTGGGATGGCTATTAAAAAATGCGGTTCCTGCAGCCACGAAATCATGCTCCGTTTTTTCGTAGTCGGCTCCCGGCGGGGTGGTACGGTTGTCCTGGCTCCACAGGTGCTCGAACTCGGGGCAGTTGTAGTCGTCTTCAGCTCCGGCAACAACGTAATTGCTGCCAATTTCGATGCCCACGGCAGCCAGGTGTGCGTCATAGAGGTATTTTTTTTCCGCCGCCAAAATACCCACGACTTTTTCAGGACCTACGATCTGCTGGGCCCAGGGAACCTGCAGAAGGCTGGACATGAACACCGGCACATCCACATGGCCGGCAATCTCTTTCTGGAAATAGGCAAAGTAGCCGCATTCGGCAGCAATGGCCCGGCACCCCATCTGCTCCAGTTTTTTGGCAGCTTTTTTGATGGGTTCAAGACAGGGGGCTTTGTCATCGTCGACCACCAGTGCCTTGATGTCGACCCCCTCGACGATTTCGTACTGCACGGGGAACGGGTAGGCGCTGGCATTTCTCACGTCGCCCGGAAAGCCGGGGTACACATCGTCCAGGATGATGATGCCCAAACCCATGCCATAGCAGCGGTGGTCCTTGCGTGCCTTGATTGATTTTATCCCCATATCGCGGTGTGAGAACATGCTTTCCTCCTTCATTAGAAACAGTCCGTCATTTTTTTAGAACAGCTTTGCCATCCAATGTCCCTGTGTGCCAATACCTGTTTCTAATGTATATAAAGATTTTTCGCAAGATTCAGGTTTTATTTATCTGCGAATAGGTTATAATTTAAGGATGATATTTAAAAGCCAGGTTATTGAGATAGAAGTAATGTTTCTAAATGGTGCTGACTGTTTCTAATGAATGGAAGGAATTGAATATGACTACAATGGATATGGGATTTCAACCCGAGTTGAGGGTTTTGTCGCAACAGGATAAGGAAAAAATATTTAAAAGCGCCCTGCGTGTTTTGGAAGAGGGGGGCATGCAGCTCATGCACGAGGGCGCGTTGCGCCTGCTCAAGGATGCCGGATGTATTCTGGAAGGCGAACGAACCGTCAAAATCCCCGGGGATATGGTGAAGCAGGCCCTGGCTTCCGCACCTGACAATATCCCTGTTTACAACCGCGAAGGGGAGCATGTCATGGACCTGGGCGGGCGCCGGGCGTATTTCGGCACTGGCTCTGATTTGATGTGGTCCCATGACGCTGAAACCAGTGAGCGCCACCACACCACTCTGGCTGACATCGAGCGAGCGGCAAGGCTGTGCGACGCCCTGCCCAATATCGATTTTATCATGTCCTTCGCCCACCCGCATGAAATAGAGCCTGATGCCGCCTACCTGGAGAGCTTCCGCTGTATGGCGGCCAGTTCCATCAAACCCATTGTCAACACGGCCAAAGACCGTGGCGATCTTGAAAAAATGTGGGAGATCGGCACTGTTTTTCGGGGGAATGAGGCCAGACATACGGAAATGCCGTACACCATTCACTATGCCGAGCCTATCAGCCCCCTCAAACATCCCCATTCCAGCGTGGACCGGCTCATGTTTTGTGCTGAAAAGGGCATGCCGTCCATCTATTCGCCGGCCCCCATTGCAGGATCCACGGCGCCCATGACCATTGCGGGACATGTGGTCCAGGGGTTGGCGGAGTCCCTTTTCGGGTTGGTTATCCACCAGTTGACACGACAGGGTGCACCTTTTCTCATGGGCATCGGCATGGCAATACTGGACATGAGCACCAGCCAGTGCAGCTACAATGCGCCGGAATACCTGATGGGCTATCTGGCCATGGTTGAAATGAGTCATTTTTTCAATCTGCCCAACTGGGGTTATGCCGGTACCAGCGATTCCCAACTGCCGGATGGTCAGGCCACCTTCGAGGCCGGGCTGTTGACCTACATGTCCATGGTTGCGGGCTCGAACCTCAACCACGACATAGGGTATCTGGATTTCGGCCTGACCGGGTCGCTGGAAATGATCGTCATCATGGACGAAGTGGTTGACCAGTTGCGCAGGATGCAAAAAGGGATCCCCGTGAATGAGGAAACACTGGCCGTGGAGGTCATAGCCGAAGGCGGGCAAAAGGGAGAATTTCTTTCCCATCCCCACACCCTGAAACACCTGCGGGGAACACAGTGGCGTCCCAACCTCATGAACCGCATGGGTTTCGAGCAGTGGGATGTTGCCGGCCGCAAGGATCTTCTGACCAAGGCCCGGGAACGGATGCAGGCTGTGATGCAGGACCACCAGGCACGACCCATGGACCCGCAGCAGGCAAACCAGGTGCAGGACTGTTTAGATAACTATCGGGAAAATCTGATGAGTTGACCTCCATTAGTTTAGGGAAGGAAGGAGTCGTTATGAAAACACAGGCGAGAGTCGTTGTTATCGGCGGTGGCGCTATTGGTGTCAGTGTGGCGTACCATCTGGCAAAATATGGCTGGCAGGATGTGGTTTTGGTTGAAAAACACGAACTGACGTCAGGTTCCACATGGATGGCTGCGGGCAACTGTTCTTTCTTCCATGGCAATTACTACTGCACCCAGGTCAACATGAAAAGTATCGAGCTGTACCAGTCCCTGGAGGAGGAAACCGGCCAGTCCGTGGGATGGCACACCACCGGCTCCATCAGGACGGCAGACAATGACGGTCGCATGGAGGAGCTGGGGTATATTTACAGCATGAATCGCTGCCTGGGGCTGGATGTCAATTGGGTGACCCCGCAAGAGATCGGCAAATTGCACCCCTTGATCGTGCCGGACGGATTCGTGGGAGGACTGTACTGGCCTGACGACGGTGATGTGGACCCCAACGGCATTACCATGGCCATGAGCATCGGCGCCAGAAAGTATGGTGCCGAGATCAACACTCACACCAGGGTGGTGAGCATCGATCAAACCGCTTCGGGCGAATGGGTGGTGCACACGGACAAAGGCGATATCACCTGCGAGATCGTGGTCAACGCCGCTGGCCTCTGGGCCCCGCGGGTTGCTGAAATGGTAGGTCTTGAAATCCCCTCCATCCCCGGCGAGCACACTCACATTCTGTTTGAAAACATTGATGTGGTGGAAAACAGAGACGCCTACCTGCCCCTGGTGCGCGACCCGGACCGTTCCATTTACATTCGCCAGGAAATGGACAGCCTTATTTTGGGCCTGTACGAGAGCAAGGTCAAGCAGTGGCACCCGGAAGGCGTGCCCTGGGAATATGCCCAGAACGAGCTGCAGCCGGATCTGGACCACATTGCGGATTTTATCGAGAACGGTATTTACCGTTTTCCCATCATGGGTGAAACGGGTTTCAAGCACGTCACTGACGGGCCCATCACCTATACACCCAACGGGGACCCCCTGGTAGGGCCTGCCTATCCGCTCAAGAATTTTTATCACGCCTGCGGCTACAGTTTCGGCATCACCCAGGCGGGAGGCATCGGCCACTACCTGGCCGGTTGGATCATGGAAGGTGAGCCGGAGATCGATCTCTGGCCGGTGGACAGCCGGCGCTACGGTGCATCGGTCAATTGGGCTTACAACCATGAAAAGATTGAAGACACCTATCCGCGGCTTTATGCGATCATCTGCCCCAATGACTGGCGGGATGCTGCCCGGCCCAACCGCACCAGTCCCATCTATCCCTATCAACAGGAAGCCGACGCCGTGTTCGGAGAATACTACGGGTGGGAGTGCCCCAATTACTTCACCCGGGACGAAACCGACAAAAGGGAGAATCCCGGCTGGATCCGCAACAACACCTTTGCCCATGTGGGGGAGGAATGCCGGCACGTCATGAACCATGTGGGGTTGCTGGATTTGACCCGGTTTGCCAAGACATGCATCAGTGGTCCGGGTGCTGCGGCGTGGCTCAACACCATGACCTGCCAGAAGGTTCCGACGGAGATGGGCAGGATTGCCCTGTGCCCCATGCTGGATTCCAACGGCAATTTTAAATCCGACATGACCATTACCAAGACAGGCGCCGACGAATACTTTTGTGTTACGGCCAGTGTGGGCAAACGGCACGATCAGCACTGGATGCTGCTGAATTTGCCCGAAGACAGGTCTGTTGCGATGATGGATATGACCTACCAGCAGGGCTGTTTCATCGTGGCCGGTCCCCAGAGTCGGGCATTGTTGGAAGCCTGCTGCTATGGCGATATGTCCGATGCAGCCTTTCCGTTCGGCACCTGCCGGGACATATATGTGGGACGCGTCAAATGCCGGGTAAACCGCATGAACTACGTGGGCGAGCTGGGCTATGAAATATTCCACCCCATCGAGCAGCAGATTGCTGTTTATCAAGCCCTCACAGAAGCCGGCCAGGCATTTGACCTGCGCATGTTCGGCATGTATGCCATGGAGTCCATGCGCCTGGAAAAGGGGTACATGGCCTGGAAGAGCGAGATGAATGTGCATCACACGCCCCTGGAGACGCCCATTGCCTGGACTGTCAAATGGGACAAGGCATATATCGGCAAGCGCGGTCTTGAAAAGCAGAAAACAGATGGTGTTCCGCGGCAGCTCGCCTGCATGACCGTGGCGGCTGACAAGGCTGACCCCTGGGGCTATAACCCTATCTTCAACGGGGACGACATTGTGGGGATGACATCATCCGGCGGGTACGGGCACCGCGTGGAACAGAGCATTGCCCTGGGGTATGTTCCGCCGGAATTGGCCAAACCCGGTACAAAACTGGAAGTGGAAGTTCTGGGGAAAAAGCTGCCGGCCGAGGTAGTGGCTATGCCGCTTTATGACCCAGGTAGCGATAGGAGGTAGAGCTGCAGAACTACAGAACTACAGAGCTGCAGAACTACAGAGCATCAGAACAACAGGGGCAAGAACTGCAGGAGTAGGCCGGAATAATGAAAATCAACTCAGCTAAAGAACTTAAGGTTTACGAGACGGCTTACCAGCTTGCCATGGATGTTTTTAAGGTCAGTAAAAGATGGCCTGCTGAGGAAAAATTTTCTCTTACGGATCAAATCAGGAGATCGTCAAGGTCTGTTTGCGGGAATCTCGATGAGGCGTGGGCAAAGCGCCGGTATACAG
Organism: Desulfobacterales bacterium; assembly: GCA_029940035.1. Classification (GTDB taxonomy): domain Bacteria; phylum Desulfobacterota; class Desulfobacteria; order Desulfobacterales; family B30-G6; genus JAJDNW01. The sequence goes on along the minus strand of JAOZRT010000111.1, from coordinate 3,353 downwards.
CCTATTTTATCAGCAAATTAACAGATGTAGATGGTGAGAACAGTGAAACAGCAACATGGTTGAGCTTTGCAAAAGACTGTGGCTACCTGAGTCCAGAGGATTATACTGAGCTATCAAAGAGATGTAATGAAGTCGGCAAAATGATTGGTTCTATGCTTATAAAGCCCGAACCTTTCCTTCTTATAATATAAGGGAATCACTGAGTACCTGAAAGCTTTGAGCTCTGCCATTGACCGTTGTCTTCTGTCTTTTTTTATTTTGCCGCAAATTTACCCCGTTAAATTAGATTTGATTCATTTTGATAGGCGGATCTGATTAAATCTTTGCTCGAGAGCTATGCAATTATCGCTATTAAATGTTGATGGATTTTGGTCTTCGAAACATACTGTTAATACATTTAAACATGCAATTTAACAGGGCAGGCGCATACAACCACGGACGTTTAATATTACTTGCGGAAAGCAATACGCTTCTGGTATCAAATATTTCAAATTTCAATCTGTAGTATGCAGTCGCGAAGCGACATTAAAAAAATTTTGTCTGCGGTCGTCTGCGTATGTCTGCGGCTAAGATTTCTGCTATTCTGTGTTTCTGACCACCGACCACGTTCTTATCCTTTTACCTTCTGATGTTCTGATCTTCCGCATTTGCGGTTCTGCAGTTCTGAGGTTCTGTCCTCTGGAGTTCTGTGGTTCTGCGGTTCCGTCCTCTGTCCTCTGACGCTCTGTGATTCTGCGGTCCTCTGTCCTCCGTCTTCCGTCCTCTGGGAATTACGTTAATAGTTTTTCGCCCTTGGCCTTTATTCTGGAAAGGGAATCCAGGATATCACCGGAAAGGGACGGCACCGCATGGTTTTCAATTATGTCTGTCAGCTTTTCCTGGATCACGGCCTGCATGTCTTTTGATCCTTCCTGCAGCCAGGTTTCGCGGTCCCCCCGTATCATCAGGTCCGGCCTCCAGAATTCATCCTTAAAGTGGTTCAGGGTGTGGGGTTCAGCCAGAAAGTGGCCGCCGGGCCCGACGTTCTCGATCACTTCCCGGGCAAGGGAATCCCGGTTGATTTCAATGCCGCGGACAAACCGCTTGGTCATGCCGATATTTTCGTTGCCCAGCACCAGTTGGGCAGCAGAGCAAACCATGCCGTCATCCATGTAGCCCACATCGTGGATCAGGTTGAGGCTGCCCAGCCCCTGGGCCAGAATGGAAAAAGCCGACTCCGCCCCAGCCTGGGCGTCCAGCACCTTGGCGCCGGTGGCGCCGGCCAGGCCCCAGGTGGGCAGGCCGAACGAAAGGGCCACTTCTGCCTGGGCTGCCAACGCCAGGCTCATTTCCGGGCAGGCAATGGACAGAAGCCCGGACGACATGTCAAAAACGCTGAAATTGCACCCCATGCTGCAGGGGCAGCCGGGGTTGCGCAGCTGGGCCAGAACCAGGCACATGAGCGCCTCGGCGGTTCCCTGGACGATGCCGCCGGCCAGTGTTGCCGGGCCTGTGGCGCCCAGCTGGATGGAGGGGCCCTGCATCTGGGGCAGATTCAGGTCGGCGCAGATAAACAACCGGTCGATGACATCTTCCGGTTGTACCAGGGGAGAGATGGGCTCTGGATAGAAAATAAGAAATGGCTTGGCCTGGAGATTGTCGAGCCCGCCGGCCACTTCTGCGGCCATTTCATAGACCAGTTCTGTGCCCTTGGGTGTGTAGCCGATAAAAACGATCGGTTTGGTGGTGTTGGTGACCACTGCTTCGAATTCATACAAATCGGCAACTGTGGGCGAAACATCCTGAACCGACCCCATGGGCATGACCCAGTCGATGTGTTCCAAGGCATCGGCCACTTTTGCGCCGGAAGCTATATCCTGAACGTACGTGGGATGCACTTCACCGGTGAGGGCGTCCATGGTGTTGGGGCTGGCCGTGGAGGTGCCGTAATAGCTTTTGCGTCCTTCCACTTCCATGGCGCGTTGGCCGTCCCGGCTGTAAATGGTGTACCCTTTCGGGGCTGTGTCCAGACAGGCCTTAACCACATGTTCGGGAACCCTGACATGCTCACCCTTGACCTGGCAACCGGCCTGCTTGAGCATCTTCCGGGCACCTTCATGCAGGACATTGAAACCCACTTTGGCCATGACATCGTAGCTGGCCCGCCTGATTTCCTCCACCTGGTCGCCGGTTAGCACCTGGAGCGAAACCGATCTTTTTTCAATCGCGCTTGTCTGAATCATATTTCCTCCTATCGTAAGAAACAATCAGTCTTGAGATCAATTTATCAATGTACACAATGATCTATCATTATCTTGCCATTTTTTCAAAATGGCTGTTTATGTCAAGTCTGTTCAATCATATTCCAAGTTTTCCTAATAAAAAATAGAAAAATGAAACCCTGTGCGTCTGTCCGCAGGGTTACTTTTTTTATGTTGACAAAGGCATGATTTATCGTTAATTAATTCTCTTTCAATTGAGCGGGAATAACTCAGTGGTAGAGTGCGACCTTGCCAAGGTCGAAGTCGCGGGTTCAAATCCCGTTTCCCGCTCCATTTTTTTGGGCGGCATAGCCAAGTGGTAAGGCAGCGGTCTGCAAAACCGCTATTCATCAGTTCGAATCTGATTGCCGCCTCCAGGATAATTACAAGGGCTTGCAGGATATTCAATATCCTGTAAGCCCTTTTTTTATCAAATCGTATGGAAGCGACGCAGTCGCGTTACATAAAATCGCGGCACACGATTTTATTCCTTATATTGATTATCTACAGGAAGTGTGCTCTATTTCGAAGATATCAAGCCGTAGGGGTTATCATTCCAGGTCCCTCTGGAAATGGCGCCCGATAGACTAGCCAGAGGTCAGAAGGATGCAAGCCACATTCGATATTTATGAAAAGAACGGGGTTCTGCTCATATGCATTGAAGGGGACCCTACGGTTTCCGACATTAAACAGACCCTCGACCAGACACGTGACGAGTCAGGGTACAGCAATTTGTATCGCCTGTGGGATTTTCGCAAGGCCGCTTTTGATTTTTCTGCAGAGGAACTCGAAGAAATCGCCTCCCATGCATCATCGGCTGATATCGATCCCTCCAGAGTCGCCATGCTGGTGAACCAGGATTTGTCATACGGCGTCTCCCGCATGTATGAAGCCTACCGCAAGACTCCTTTGACCGATGTCAAGGTCTTCAAGGATGAAGCAGAGGCCATTGAATGGCTCCTCGAATAAAATTGCTGTGCGATATTATATGACGCGACTTCGTCGTTATATCATGCGTATGTCTATTTTGACATGTTGTTTACCCTGCGACGTTGGGGTATAGTGAGTGAAAGTAGGAGGGGGTAAGGTGGGGGAAAATAAAATTCAAAAAAT
>JAOZRT010000110.1:7539-12924 GCA_029940035.1 Desulfobacterales bacterium | reverse complement strand
TGGGCACACGTCTTCATTGCCGATAGTGCTATCTCCTACGATTCGGTAGATATCAAGTGTCTAAAAAATTAACGATGTGCGAAAATAATCGCAATAGGTCAAAGAAGATCAATTAGATAGAATGACGTCACTCTATTTCGTAGGTGTAATCGCATACCTGATTTTTGTAAATCTCATGGTTATCGACTATAATGAACAGGTCCGGGATTAGAAGATACAATATTATTTAAGCATAACATATATTTACAAAAAAGAATCTCAATAAAAATTAAATCGGGTCAGGGATTCAATTTTTGTTGAGATTCTTTTTTAGTTGTTTTTCAAGGTCGGCAAAAAGATTTTTTTTCTTTTCTTTGTGGTTCTTCTGGATGGCGGCGATTTTTTGGGAATGCCGTTGCCGGGATGTCTGAAACTCCTTGAGGGCGTCCCCCAGGCGGTCTTCCTGCTCTTCGGCGGGGATCTCCTCAAGCTTGAGATGGTCCTTGATAAATAGGCGCGGACCATAGGCACTTTCAACCATTTCGATAACTTGGTATTCATTGAGTTTACGGCAGATATAGCTGCCTTGCTCTACTGAAATTGAGAGCATTTCGCAGACGTCTTCAATGGCAGGCGGGGCAGAATGGCGGTGTTCGAGGACCCGGACGGCAGCTACAAACAAGTGGGCATTTTTGTATAAAATCGTCGCTTTCATGGCATCCCTTTCCTTGACATCGTTTCTGAAGGAGAGTAACATTCACGTCTGATTAGTCAAGCCTCTGGTTGCACAAACCCCACGGTTGCATAAACAACATGGTAAAACAGAAAATGGATTGTGACTATTAATTAAAAAATATGGGTAAAGAATTGTTTTAAACTGATGCTTAAGGGACGAAAATTTAATAATAATCAGTGGCCTACAGCCGGACCGGACCCTATTCGATACATTCACAAACATCCGATTCAGTTGTGGGCCGTTTATTATCAGGGGAGGTTATTATGACTGAGATTATTGATGTAAAAGCAAGGGAAATCCTGGATTCGCGGGGAAACCCCACCGTGGAGGTGGATGTGACCGTGGCCTGCGGCGCCGTGGGACGCGCCGCCGTCCCCTCGGGCGCCTCCACCGGCAAGCGGGAGGCACTCGAGTTGCGCAACAAAAGGGCGAAACGCTACGGCGGCAAAGGGGTTGCCTCTGCCGTCAACAACGTCATGCAGAAGATCGGCCCGGCTGTCAACGGTATGGATGCCGCCAACCAGGTGGCCCTCGACAAGCTGATGATCGAACTGGATGGCACTGCCAACAAGTCCAAGCTCGGCGCTAATGCAATTCTCGGTGTCTCCATGGCTGCCTGCCGGGCAGCCGCCATGGCCTACGGGATGCCCCTTTACCGCTACCTCGGCGGTATCAACGCACGGGTTCTGCCCATGCCCATGATGAATATCGTTAATGGCGGGGCACATGCAGCCAACAACCTGGATATACAGGAATTCATGATTGTTCCGGTGGGTGCCAAGAACATCGTCCAGGCGGTTCAGATGGGGTCTGAAATTTTTCATCAGCTCAAGACCCTGTTAAAAAGCAAAAACCTCAACACGGCTGTGGGGGACGAAGGGGGGTTCGCACCCAACCTGGATTCCAACGAAGAAGCCATCAAATATATTATCAGTGCGGTGGAAAAGGCCGGTTACAAGCCCGGTGTGGAAATAGGGATTGCCCTGGATGCCGCTGCCAGTGAGTTTTACAAAGCAGGGAAATATGTGCTGGCTTCCGAGAAGAAAAACCTGACAGCCGAGCAGTTGATCGACTACTATGAGGCCTTGGTCGATAAATATCCCATCATATCCATTGAAGACGGCCTTGCCGAACAGGATTGGAAAGGCTGGGAGGCCATGACCGACCGTCTCGAAGGTATGATCCAGCTGGTGGGCGACGATATTTTCGTGACCAACCCGAAAATTTTCAACAAGGGTATCGAACAGGGGATCGCCAACTCGATTCTCATCAAGCTGAACCAGATCGGAACGGTTACTGAAACCCTGGACGCTATCGAAATGGCCAAACAGTCCGGTTATACAACCGTCATATCCCACCGGTCGGGTGAAACCGAAGATACCTTTATCGCCGATCTAGTGGTGGGGGTGAATGGCGGTCAGATAAAAACCGGTTCCATGTCCAGAAGTGACCGGGTTGCCAAGTATAACCAATTGATCAGGATCGAGGAAGAACTGGGCGCGGCTGCTCAGTTTTCCAATGACCTCTTTATTGTCGGGTGATGCGGATTGAAAATTAGGGCCGCCATAAAATTCTTACATGGATCTGGCACGGTTCGGAGGTTTCCATTTTCATGCAAGATTCAGGTACTTTGGTTGCTGACGATAGGTTTGCTGCTGGTTTTTTCCATTGTTCCCGCGGGGGCCTATATCCTGCGGGGGCCGCATATTATCGACCTGATGGTTCGGGAGATGGGAAAGCCGGACACATTGCTTATTTCCCAGCGGGTATCGTACTACAACGACCTGTTTGAAGAAGGGGTTGTCGAAGCCCGGGAGACCGTGCGGTATGTTTTCCCCGATACCTTCCGCAGCGATTCCATATCTGAACATGCAGAGCGGATTTGGCTGGTGACGCGTGGGGAACGATTGACCATCGTGGACGGCAGGGTCGCGGCCAACGATGCATTTCCGTTCGATGCGTATAAGGATATCCTGTTGTACCGGTCGCGGCCGCTTCTGTCGACGAGGTTGTCACATCTTGGCGTAGATACCCAGGCTTCCAGTTTTGAACGTTTCGAAGGCAGAATCGTGCTTGTCCTGGGAACGGAATCGCCCGATGAAACGGTCAGCCAGGTATGGGTGGACAAGGAGACCCTCAGGCCGACCAGGTGGCTGATGCCGGGCCGGGATGGCGAAGGCCGCCATCTCATGCGGGAAGTGCGCTATCTCGACTGGCGCCAGGTGAACAGCGTATGGTACCCCATGCGCATGGCGTTTTTCGAGGACGGCATTCTGCTGCAGGAGATCCAGGTTGAGCGGATGAAGGTAAACCTGACTTTTCCGAATGAACTGTTCGATGTGGCCCGGCTGAGGGTTGAGCATGCCGTGCCTGCGGAGGGAGCAGATAATGAGGCGGTTTCGGAGGAACTGAACGAGGTTCAGGAAACCATTGATGATTTCAGAAAAAAATATGAATAACGAGGTGTATGCATGGCCGATAACACGAAATTTATTTTTGTAACCGGCGGAGTTCTTTCCTCTCTGGGCAAAGGGCTGGCTTCGGCGGCAATCGGGGCTCTATTGGAGAGCCGTGGACTTACGGTGACGATTCAGAAACTCGACCCTTACATCAATGTTGACCCGGGGACCATGAACCCGTTTCAACATGGGGAGGTTTTCGTTACCGATGATGGCTCGGAGACAGACCTGGATCTGGGACACTACGAACGGTTTACCCATGCCAAGCTGGGGCGCGACAACAACTTTACCACCGGGAAGATTTATGATGCCGTCATATCAAAAGAACGCCGGGGAGACTACTTGGGCGGTACAGTGCAGGTGATTCCCCACATTACTGACGAGATCAAGAAGAGCATCCGGATGGCCGAGGACGGAATTGATGTGGTTATCGTGGAGATCGGGGGCACCATCGGTGATATTGAAAGTCTGCCCTTTTTGGAGGCGATCCGGCAATTCAAGGCCGATGCGGGTAAGGACAACGTTGTTTACATTCACCTCACCCTGGTGCCCTACATCGGGACGGCCGGAGAGCTTAAAACCAAGCCCACCCAGCACAGCGTCAAAGAACTCCGCAGCATTGGTATCCAGCCGGACATCATTCTGTGCAGAACGGACCGCTATCTCTCCAATGACATCAAGGCGAAAATTGCGCTTTTCTGTGATGTGAGCCAGGACGCGGTCATTACCGCCAAGGATGTGGAATGCATATACGAAGTTCCGCTGGTTTTCCATAAGGAAGGCCTGGACGATAAGATTGTTGAGTTTCTGCACATTTGGACCCGGGCCCCGCGCCTTGATGACTGGGCAACGTTCGTAGAAAAATTCAAGACCCCCAAACATAAGGTCAATATCGCCATCGTGGGCAAATACGTGGACCTCACGGAGTCCTACAAAAGTCTCAACGAAGCCCTGTATCACGGTGGGGTGGCCAACGACTGCCGGTCAAACCTGCTGTTCGTGGATTCAGAAACCATCGATGCAGACACCTGTAGCGGAATATTGAGCGAGGCGGACGGCATTCTGGTGCCCGGGGGGTTCGGTTCGAGAGGCATCGAAGGCAAGATTTGTGCGGCCAGGTATGCCCGGGAAAATAACATACCCTACTTCGGTATCTGCCTGGGGCTGCACATAGCGGTCATCGAGTTTGGGCGCCATGTTCTCGGCCTGGAAGGTGCTAACAGTGAAGAGTTTGACCGCACGACACCCCACCCGGTCATTTACCTCATGCATGAATGGTACGATGAAAAAACCGAAACCGTTCAAGTCCGGGACGAAACTTCTGAAAAAGGCGGCACCATGCGACTGGGCGCCTATTCGTGCAATATCATCGAGGGCACATTAGCCCATGATGCCTACAATAAAGTGGAAATATCCGAACGGCATCGCCACCGCTATGAATTCAACAATAAATACAAAGATGAGTTTATAGCAAACGGCATGGCGGTCAGTGGGGTTTCTCCCAGTGGTGAACTGGTGGAGATCATGGAACTGAAGGACCATCCCTGGTTCCTGGGCTGCCAGTTTCATCCCGAGTTCAAATCCCGTCCCATGGATCCGCAGCCACTGTTCAGGGACTTCATCGCAGCATCTCTGAAGAATAAAAATACGAAAAATTAAAAAATGACAAAAAACAACCACCAAATACCAAACAAATTCCAAGAACCAATCCCCAAATTCAAACAACCATTTGGCGTTTTGAATTTGGGGATTGTGATTTGTTTGGTGTTTGAATTTTGAGAGTTGTATTTTGGCCCGAACGGGTCAATGCGAACACCCTCACGTCGCGCCCGTGCAGATCGTAGAATCTGTTACAGGCTTCTGTTTTTCATCTTCCGGTAAGTCTGTGTGAGCGTGATGTTCGTGCGGGTCTGTTTTCATGACCTTGGCCTTAATCCAGGCTGTTAATGGTTTGATGGAAATGGACAGCAGCAGCAAAGCCCCTAAATATTTTGCTGACAGGGGGACGAATTCGGCGGCCTGCCCCATGGTCGCCCGGGCCGAAATACCGGCCAGGGCGTAAATCTGATCCACGGCAAGACCGAAAACAACCGCCAGGGAGGCTATGGTAACCAGATAAATGGCGGTTGCCCTTTTTCCCAGGAGGCCCAGCAAAACGGTCATGGATGTGACATTGGTGGCCGGGCCGGCGATCAGGAAGACCAGGGCTGA
>JAOZRT010000110.1:4170-7529 GCA_029940035.1 Desulfobacterales bacterium | reverse complement strand
CCGGGCTGACGCCTTTCAGGATCAGGGCGGCGGCAATGGGGGTGGAAGCTGTGGCACAAATATAGAGCGGAATGCCCACCACCAGCATGATCAGCATGGAAGAAAGCCCGCCGCCCATGAACCTTCCGATAACATCGTCGGGAATCAGGTAAGTGATGGCGCCGGCGAGGAATAACCCCACCAGAAACAATAGGACCAGATCCCCCCAGACTTCGGTTACAGCGAACTTCAACCCTGCGATCAATTTTTCATAAAAGGTGTGGTGGCGTCGATGGGCTTCCGGAGCACAATCCTTGCCGTCGCAACAGCCGTCAATGGGGCAGGAGATGTCCGGTTCCACGGGTTTGAAATCGTCCGTGGTATTGACCAGGTTCTCGGCGATGCCTGCAACGGCCGCCGTGATGAAGGCCACCACCGGGCGCGCCACCGTCAGAATGGGGTCCAGCAGGGCATAGCTGATGGCTATGGAATCTGCACCCGACTCCGGTGTGGAGATAAGAAAGGCCGTGGTGGCCCCGTTATTGGCGCCCTGCTTTTTCAAGGAGGCGGCAGCCGGCAGTACCCCGCAGGAACAAAGCGGTATGGGTATGCCCAGAAGGGATGCTTTGATAACGGAAGTAATTTTGCCCTTGCCAAGATGGTGGGCCACCGAACTGGGATTGAGAAACGTCCGCAACAGTCCGCTGATAATCAGGCCGAAGATAATATAAAGGGATGATTCCAGAAACAGGTGCCAGGTTTCGCTGAGTATGCCGAATATGAAGTTCATTGAGAATCCTTATCTATTTTTCAACCCCAAAGGCACAGGGGACACAAAAGGTCGTGTTTTTATTCCTCGAGCAGATGTTCGAGGCCTATTTCTATCAGGTCGGACACATGACCGTCATCCAGTGAGTAATAAAGCGTTTGGCCGTCACGCCTGGGTTTCACCAGCGCCAGTTCCCTGAGGCGCCTCAATTGGTGGGAGACCGCCGATTCGCTGACGCCGACGAATGCGGCCAGATCGCACACGCACATTTCTCTGCTTTTCAGGGCCATGACGATCCTGAGACGGGTGGGATCGCCCATAATTTTATAGGTAAGGGCCAGCCGTGCGAGCAATGGATCGGCAATGGCCTCCTGCCGCGCAAGGATAACGCGGTCGAGGTGGATGGTCCTTACGTCGCAAAACGGTTCGTCACACGGCTGCGGAGACGGTTTGGGCATATTGGGTTTTCCTCACCTTAGGATGTACATTCAAGCTATATTAAGTGCCAATGTTTAAATATATGAACATATATTCAAATATATATTTAATTTTTCTATTGTCAACCGGATATGTTGATTTCCCACGGCAAAAAGGACCTGAGCTTGACACAGAACCGGGATTTTGAAACAATTAAAGACTTTTGAAAAGCATTTCCATGACCGGAACCACAGAGGACAGGGGGAACATCAAACGTCCAACATCGGATTATGAACATTTTGCTGATGGCTATGAGCAACCTGACACCCGTAACCCGATACCCGAAACCAGGTAACAGTGACGACTAAAGAGGATCTCTGTACATGTCGATTATAGTAGATAAAGATGCGGCCAAACAGTTGACTGTTTTCACTGTCAGGGGTGAACTGGACTTTGAAGACCTGCTGGCCTATATGAGATCGTACAATGAGGATTTTGCCCTCACCAAAAACTGTGTCTGGGATTTTCGTTCGGCAACCGGCGGTGAGGTGATTTCAGACAATCAGTTGGGCTATTTTGCCGCAATCATTAAGCAGTATGCGTTTGAGTCGCCTGTCAGCAGAATGGGGTTTATAATTCAGGGGGACCTCGGGTTCGGTCTGGCCCGGATGCTGTCCACCTTTGAGGAACTGTACGATGTTACCCTGGATGCCAAGGCGTTCCTGTCAATGGCGGATGCATCCAACTGGTTAGACAAGGATTGAGAGGAAACCGGGTGAGCAACATGAAAACAATTCGTCTGATGATGATTCCCTGGCTGCTTTTATTCCTGGGCTGCACGTCGGCCATTCGCCTGGACAAGAGTGTCAGTGACGAGATGGCCGCAAATTTCGGGCGGTATGCCTATAGCCAGAAATTTAAAATTGTCTGCAGTTCAGGGTTGAGCAGCTATGTTTATAACGGATACCCAAAGGGCCTCACCGGGTCGGAGATCAAAACCAGTATAAATGTTGGAGAAACATTTTGCGCCCTGCTGGACCAGACAGAGGGCATGCTCAAGGCCGGACCCGATGATTCCCCTGAAATAACGCTGAATCTGAAGAGCATCAACTTCACCTATTCTTACGAGGGCAACTCTATCTTAACCGATAAGGACAGAGATCTGGATGCTGCGTATATCCTGCTCCGATTGGTTGCGGTGTCAGGGGCGTGGTCCCGTGAATACACGTTCCTCTCGGAAAAAGAGCGTTTTGATGAAAAAGGCGGGGACAATTCGATAAAATATGCCATTGTGAACAGTGCTCTTGAAGAGATTATATCTCAATTGTACAAAAAACTGTATCGGGATTTCTCCTGACATCCTGTAATAAGGACTATATCAACAACAAAGTATAAAGAGATTATGTACATTTTTTTAGACACGGAAACCACGGGAACAGGTCCTGATGACCGGCTTTGTCAGATTGCTTTCAAGACAGACAAGGGCCTTTTGGTGGATGAGCTCTTCAATCCGGGCAAGCCTATTGCCATCGAAGCCATGGCCGTGCACCACATCACCAACGAGATGGTGGCGGACAAACCGTTTTTCAAGGGCAGTCCTGCCTATGAAAAGCTGGAAACCCTGCTGGATGATGAACAGGGTATCCTGGTGGCCCACAATGCGCGGTTCGATCTTGATATGCTCCGGCGCGAGGGCATTCGGACGGATAGGGCCATCTGTACCTACAAGCTTACCCGGCACCTGGACAAAGAGGGCAGCATCCCCCAGTACAACCTGCAGTACCTGCGGTATTACCTGAAACTCGACATCGAGGCCGTGCCCCATTCCGCCCTGGGGGATATTCTCGTACTGGAGGGCCTTTTCCGCCGCATACGCGCTCGATTCGAAACGACCGACGAAGCTGATGCTGCCGCTCAAATGCTGAAGATCAGCAATGAGCCGGTATTGATTGCGCGCATGCCCTTTGGCAAACACAAGGGCCGGAAGATGGACCAGGTCCCCATCGACTACCTCAACTGGTTGAAGAAAACCGACATCGATGAGGACCTTGCTTATACGGTCCAATACCACCTCACCCGGAGATAATAAGGCCGGAATTTCAGGGCCACGGTCAGAGGACAGAGGTCAGAGGTCAGAACCACAGAAGAGAGTCGGTGGTCAGCGGTCAGACCGAATTAACGTCCAACATCGAAC
>JAOZRT010000110.1:0-4070 GCA_029940035.1 Desulfobacterales bacterium | reverse complement strand
AACATCGAACCTTTGGCCCTTTGCTCTTGGCTGAATGCCCTGAAAAACTGAATTCAATACGCTGACAAACCACATTCGACGTTGGAAATTGTTAATTCGTTATTGGATATTGGACATTCGTCTTTTTTCTTTTGATTATTAATTGATAACAATGTGTTTGGCATTGAGGTTTTCATTATGGAAAGAAGACAACAACCCCGTACATCCATACAGTGTCAGGTGTATTTCATCTGTGTGAGCGCGGACGGACGCGAGTCGTCCCAGGATATCGGTGTTGCCCGGGATATAAGTTCCGGCGGGATGATGCTCGAGACAACCACCCCCATCAATACAATGGATATCAGAATTATCGCATCGACACCTGACAATCAGCAGATTGAAACCAGTGGCGGTGTCATCTACTCGATGCAGGTGGGGGAGGGCAGGTACAACACCGGGATATTTTTTCAGAGCGATTCGGAAAAATCAGCACGATTCATTGAGCAACTCGTGCTTGCATACGATGTCGGCGGGTGAGGCTGTGCAGGGTTCCCTTGGGGTTATCTGGTGAAAACAAAAGGGAGCTCCGGCTGCCAGTACAATTGGTAGGCCCGGCATTTTTCCTTCCATCGGCAGCGCTTGCAGACAGCGATGTGTTTCTTTGAAAGTCCTTTGCTTTTGTCGCAGACTATGTACGGGTCTGCATGATAGATTTTTTCTGAGTGCAGTTGAGGCATGTCAGGTTATTTTATCTCCGTCATACAGACGATCTTCCCAATGCATGTAGCCCACGATAGCTTTGGCCCCGAGTGTCTTGAAGGGTTCGGGGGGCCAGGGAAAGGTTTTGCGATTGACGAAAAAAACATCGCTCAGATCAGTTTTGCGCTCCAGGATCAAGTCCCGGATGGTCTGGCCATTGAGGTGGGTCAGGCTCACGCCGTGCCCCATGCAGCCTATGCTGTAAACCACACGTTTATCGCCCATGTAGCCGATGGCCGGCGCCATGTCAAGTGGAATTGAAACCGGGCCGCCCCAGGCATCCGTGAATTGAACATCCTTTAAGGGGGGGAATAGTTCGCGAACGTCATTGCGCAGACTATGGAAGGTCTCTTCATTGTCATCACGGTCCATGTCATAGAAGCCCTTGCTCAAGGAAATATCCCGTCCCCCCATAACAATCCGGTTGTCGGCGGTGAGGCGGTAGTAGTGAACCAGGTTGCGGGCATCCTCGATGCCCTGACGGTTCTGCCAGCCAATGGATTGGTACTGCGCATCGCTCAGTGGTTCGGTGATGACGATGTGGGTCCAGATCGGCACTTGTTTTCGTTTGAGTTCGGGGAAAAAATGGGTCCAGGCGTTGGTAGCCAGCACCACCTTCTGGGCCCGTACCGAGCCGTTCGGCGTCATGAGCAGGATTCCATCCTTACGCTTTTTGACTTCTGTTACTGCAGTTTTTTCGTAAATTTCCACCCCCATGGGGCGGATGGCTTCAGCCCAGCTCCACGAGAGCTTGGCCGGGTTCAGAATCCCACAGCGGGGTTCCCACCAGGCCCCCATATACATGGGGCTGTTGACCTGTTCCCGGGTCTGGTCCTGGTCAAGCCATTCAATGCCGGTGAGGCCCAGCTTGTGGGCCAGTTCGATTTCGTGCTGTATGCGCTTTATATACTTTTCCGAGGTGGCCACCCGCAGGAAACCGGGATGCTCATAGTCGCAGTCCAGGCCCAGTTCCTTGACGAGGTCCCGCAGGAGGTCCACGGCACGTTCCATGTAGAGGTGCGCCTCCCGTGCCTTGGCCTTGCCGAAACGCAGGGCCGTGATGCTGAGGGTCAGGCCGAACAGGGTCATGTTGAAGCCGCCGTTGCGGCCGCTGGCCCCGAAACCGATGACCTCGTTTTCCAAAACAGCCACCCGCATACCGGGTTCGTCCTTTTTCAGGTGATACGCCGTGGACAGGCCTGTAAACCCGCCCCCGACAATGGCCACATCTACCTGGATATCGCCTTCGAGGCTTGGCCCGGGGGTGTATTCCCGTGTTTTCATCCAATGGCTTTTAGGCGTGAATGGCTGACCGCTCATGTGATCTCCTCTTTAGAAATGGGTTGTTCATGTTTTGGCTGAACAGTGGCGCCTGCCTGGTGCTTGCACTTGATAAGCGGATCGAAAAAAGATTTTTCAAACGCCGCATCCGTCAACTTGATCCTTCTGGCCAGAGCAAGCGACAGCATGGTGAAAATACCTTTTGACTCAGCGCAGATCTCATTGTCGGTATCGTAGATGGCAGCCTTGATGATTGCCTCCCGCTTGCCTGTGCGTTCCTGAACCCAGGCTTCGCAGCGGAGTTCCTCACCCACCATAACCGCCTTGGCAAAGTCGATGGTCATGGTTTTGGTGAGGGTGAGCTGTTCCAGTAAATAGATGCCTGCCCAGCCCATGGTTTCGTCCAGGATGGTGGCGATGATACCGCCGTGGGCGATACGGTTCCAGCCTCCCATGTGCGTTGGAACAACTACCTTGGCATAGACGCGGTTGTTGTCTGAAAAAAATATCATCTGCAGGCCTGAAGAGTTGACAGGGCTGCAGGCAAAGCAGTTATGGGTGTCGGTGTTGGGCAGTTTTATCAATCCCTCAAAAAATGGATCCAACATCATGCGGCTCTCCTGGTTTTAACGGGCAGTATTGGTTTGTAAAGAAAGATCGAAGTCGCACCATACCATTAACGGCAGGTGAAAACAATCTGAGTGCAACCCTTTTGCAGCATCGTCCGGAATTGTCAAGCGGGCGGGTCACCAGCCCCGGATTGACTTTGCCCATGCAATTTGACATGCTTCAGACAGAATGTATTTATGAGCAACCTTTGATAAAAAGGAACTGAATCCCATGAAAATTATCTTATACGCCTTTAGTTTGACCTTCATTGCCTCCGGGGTCTGTATGATCCTGTACACCGCTGAATCCAGAAACGTGTTCAAACGATTTGTCCAGATGGGGATGAAGGCCCTGTCAATTGTCGCATTTCTCGCTGGCCTGCTGCTGATCGTGTCGGCCTCGGCCAGCCATTATCCATGGTTTCTGCGGGTTATCGGTATCTTTTCCCTTGCCGAGGGGGCGATGCTGCTCATCAACCCTCAGGACATCATGGGAAGGATTTACGCGTGGTATCTGGACGAAGCATCCGAGCAAACCTTCAGGGCCACGGGCATTATCACCGTGATTTTCGGGACGGCATTGATCTCCTGGATCGTTTAGGCCTTTAAATTAGACGAAAATTAAGATTGTAGGGGCACCCCTTGTGGGTGCCCGAAAAACCGAAGGCGATTCTCCAAAACAGGCAGGCACGAGGCCTGCCCCTACATGTCTCCGGCCCCTTGTCCTCCGTCTCGGTCAAGTCATGATAAAAGTTCTCACTTTACATGTTGCATTGCAACGTTTTGATACTTGATAATTGGAGATTGAATATTGGATATTCAAAAAGAAAAAAGACGAATGTCCAATATCCAATAACGAATAAACAATTTTCAAGTATCCTCTGTAGTTCTGTAGCTCTGAAGCTCCGTCTTCTGTGGCTCTGACGTTCTGGAGTTCTGCCCTCTGTCTTTAGGGGTGATTTGCGTATCTCAGAATAACCTGTTTCCTTCCCGCCACCTTCTCATACTGCTCCCTGGGGTGCCCTATAGCAATGACCGTATAGGGAGTTTCATCATCCGGCAGGCCGATGGAGCGGTTGATGCTCTTGTCCCTATGCATGGCTTCGATGACATAGCCTACCAGGCAGGTACCTAACCCCATGGCGTGTGCCCCCAGCAGGATGTTCTGGGTAGCTAAAAGAGCGTCTTCAGAGGGACAGGTGGCATCGTTGCGCGATCCCACAACGATAACGGACATGGCTCCGTGGAACAGAAGGTCTTTGCCCTCCTTATCCCAGAGGTCAAATGCTTCCTTGATGGTCTGGTAGTAGTTTGCATAGTACTCTGCCAGGGCGGGTTTGTTGATCAGCTTCAAAAGAGTTCTGAGCCACGCTTTTCCCGCCATCCGGTTCAGCTTTTTGAAAAACAGGACCACCTGACGTCCCAGGGCCAGCACGGCGTCGA
>JAOZRT010000436.1 GCA_029940035.1 Desulfobacterales bacterium | reverse complement strand
ACACGACCATGACATAGACCCGGTGATTTTCCATCTGGAAAAACTCGACAGGGATGTTAACCTCAAATTCTACTCGCGCTTGAGGGAGATAAACAAGGAAAGCAGTTTTTCAGTGCTGGGATAACCCCAAGGCAAAAGCAGGAGGGCTTTAGAGTTAACGTCAAGACGTCTAAAAGTGAAAAAGATGAAGCATCATCCTTGCTCGAAACCGAAAGAAATCTGCGGGCAGTTGCAGAACACAATGAAGAGCAGGCCGCTACCCAGACTAAAAAAATGATCTTTCATTATATGGACCTGATACAGCCAGGCAAGCATTAACCCCTTACAAATGGTTGGCAAAGGAGGATGAATCAATGCTCAACACCAATGTTACCACCCAGGGAAATCTCACTTTTCGCGTATTGACCGAAGACCAGATTTTCGAATTGACCAAAGCGGCCATGGAGATACTCGAAAAAGTGGGCTTCAAGGTCCTGCATGAAGGCGCCCGCAAGCTTCTGAAATCGGCCGGGGCAATGATCGACGGGGAGATGGTCAAAGTTCCGGAATTTATTGTCCGGCAATGCCTGGCTACGGCACCCAGAGGGTGGACGATTTATGACCGCAACGGTGAGCGGGCTCTGGAGGTGGAAGGGCGTAAAAGCTACTATGGAACATCCACGGCCAGCCCGAACACAAAGGATGCATTGACCGGCGACTACCATGAAACCAGGGTGACAGACCTGGTTCGGGCCGCCAAAGTAGCCGATGCGCTGGAGAACATCGACTGGGTCATGCCCATGGGGTCGGTTCAGGATGTCCCCGCCCAGGCCGCGGAGTTGTACGAGTTCGTCGCTACCGTAAGCAACACCACCAAACCCATTGTTTTTCTGTCCTATTCTCCGGAGGGCATGGAG
Source organism: Desulfobacterales bacterium (assembly GCA_029940035.1). GTDB lineage: Bacteria > Desulfobacterota > Desulfobacteria > Desulfobacterales > B30-G6 > JAJDNW01. The sequence continues at coordinate 2,556 of JAOZRT010000436.1, read as the reverse complement.
ATTGTTTTTGACATGGCGGAGGAGATTGCCGGTGGGCGGGACAAACTCAGGGAGAGGCCCTTTATCGTGGCTTATCCCGAACCGATCACTCCCCTGGTTATGCCCGATTATGTTGTCGGTCGAATCTTTCTGGCGGCCGATCGGTTTCTGCCCCAAATGATGGGTCCGGCCGTCCAACTGGGCGCCACCGGCCCGGTGACCATACCCGCTGCCGTGGCGCATGGGACCGCGGAATCGATGATGTGCGTGGTCCTGGCCCAGCTAAAAAATCCGGGGTGCCCGGTGGGACTGGGCTGCAATTTTGCCGCATTTGACATGGCCAGCGGCCTGATGAGCGCCGGTGGTCCGGAGATGAGCCTGGCCTTGGCCGCACAGGCGGAAGTGGCGCAGTCTTTCGGCCTGCCCACCTGGGGACTGGCCGGGGCAACCGATGCCAAGGTACAGGATGCCCAGGCTGGCGTCGAGGCGACTTTTCATATCATGGCTCAGGGACTGGCCGGCCTGAATCTGATTCATGACGTGGGTTACATGGACGGCTCCATGGCCTGTGCTGTAGAACAGCTGGTTTTAGGCGACGAGATCATCGGCATGGCCAGAAGATTCATGCGCGGGCTGGAATTTTCCCCCCGGCAGATCGCCAGGGATCTCATGTACCAGGTGGGGCCGGGGGGCGAGTTTTTATCCCAGACGCACACCATGCAGCATTTCAAAAAGGAATTGTGGCGGCCATCGATTTTTACACGCCAACCCATGGAGTCCTGGAAAAAAGAAGGCGAAATGGACACCCTGGTAAGAGTTCGGGAAAAGATACGGCACATATTGGAAACCCACGAACCCGAGCCCCTGCCTGATGATGTAATCGAAAAACTGGAGTACATGAAGTCTGAGGGGGAGAAGGAGTTGGTGCAAATCTGATGAAATAAAAAATCGATTTACGTGTTATGATTTAAGTTTTACGTGAACGCCTTCGGGTGTTAGAGTTTTTTCAAAAAGGAGGTCACATGTCCAGTCAACGCGATATCGGTATCAAACACATCAAGGCCCGCAAGAATCACCGCTGCTATGGCATGGGGCTGGGGATTATCATTTTGGACGAGGTTTACCCGGGGTTTCCGGGCGATGTGCGCAATGCCAGCGCCTACCCGTTTCCCATCCAGTACGAAATCGTCAAGGATGTGGACATCCCCAGACTGGTTTATGAAGAGGATAAATCGTCCTGCCTGGAACCCATTAAGAAAGCGGCCAAAAACCTGGAAAAAATGGGGTGTCGGGCAATTGCCGCCGAGTGCGGCTATTTTGCCTATTTTCAGAAGGAGATCGCCGGCTATGTGGATGTACCCGTGTTCATGTCCAGCCTGCTTCAGGTACCATGGGCCCAGCAGCTGGTAGGACCGGACAAGGAGGTGGGTGTACTGGCGGCTTTAAAAAAATACATGACGGACGCACACCTTTCGGCAGTGGGCATACAGCCGGGCAGCAACTATGTTTTGGGCGGAGCCATGGATGACGGGCGTTGTGAAGAGTTCGAAAACCTCTGGATTGGGGACAAACGGCCGGAAATACCCCAGGCCCATTACGAAAAAGCCGGAAAAGAGTTTGTCGGAGTAGCGGTTGATTTTTTTCGCAGCCACCCCAATATGGGGGCGCTGGTGTTGGAGTGCACCGGATTTCAGGTGTTTGGCCGGGCTGTTCAGCGCGAGATCGACATCCCGGTTTTTAGCTGGGGAACCCTGCTGGATTATGCCTACTCTGTCACCGTGCACAGGGATTTTTATGGACATGTATAACCTGGATACTGGATTCTGGTTGGTTTTCGGATTGCGTGTCGCGGTGTAGGGGCGCCTCTTGTGGGTGCCCAATAAAAAACAGGTGATACGCCCAAATGGGCAGGCACAAGACCTGCCCCTACAAAAACACCATCAACAATAAGGAATTTGAAACGAATGAAGACCTACGACGCCATCATCATCGGGGCCGGCATATCCGGTGCCGCCATTGCCCTGGAACTTTCCAGAAAGGGCTTTAAAACCCTGAATCTTGAAAAACTCTCGGATTCAGGGCTGGGGTCCACGGGCAACACCTGTGCCATTATTCGAACGCACTACTCTACACTAGAAGGCACCGCCCTGGCCTATGACAGCTATTTTTACTGGAAGGACTGGAGCGGCTACGTGGGCAAGCATGACGAAAAGGGGCTGGCCGTGTTCAATGACATCGGCATTCTGGTGATCAAACCCGAGGGTTTTGATTTCAGCAAGTATTTAACCCTTCACGACGAACTCGGGATACCCTATGAGACCTGGGACCCCGAAAAACTGCTGCAGCGGATGCCGCACTTTGTCGACGATTCCTTCTATCCGCCCCAAAGACCCGATGATCCCGCATTTGCCGATCCCCCCAAGAAAAAAATTGACTCCACCGTGATTTTCTTTCCCAGGGGCGGCTATGTCAACGATGCCACCCTTTCGGTACACAACATTCAGCGTGCTGCCGAGGCAAAAGGGGCCACCTTTCAATTCAGTGCCGAAGTGGCCGGCATCCGGCAGGCCGGCGGCA
>JAOZRT010000109.1:2401-12938 GCA_029940035.1 Desulfobacterales bacterium | reverse complement strand
AGATCCATGGCCGCCTCTTCGATGGATTCATCCATCTCCCTCAGGCGCGAGGTGATGACCACAGCCACAAAAGCCGCGCAGAAGGTGACGTGCGCGATCCACAAGGTGAACATGCCCCGACCGGACGGCCAGCCGATTAGTTTTTCCATGGAAACGAAGAGCAACAGCATCGACAGGCCGGTGATGACTTCCGGCATGACCAGTGGTGCCGTGATCATGCTCGCGAAAAGGTTGTGGCCGCGAAATCGGCCGAAACGCGCCATCACGAGACCGGCAAGCACACCCAAAGCGGCGGCGGACGTGGCACTCATCAGTGCCAGACGCAGGCTGAGCCAGGCTGCCATCAGCATCTGCCTGTCCTGGAACAATTCCCAGTACCACTTGGTTGAAAACCCGGCCCAGACCGTGACGAGCTTGGATTCGTTAAACGAGAAGACAATCAGGATGACAATGGGTGCATAGAGGAAGGTGTAACCCAACAGCAGCCATACACTCAGCAATGGGGATCGTCCGGTCGCGCTCATACTGTTTCCATCTCCTGGGTCTGGTGTTTGTGGAACCACATCATGGGTATGATCAAAAGCAGCAGCATGACAATGGCCACGGCCGACGCCACCGGCCAGTCACGATTGCTGAAAAATTCATCCCACAACACCTTGCCGATCATCAGGGTGTCGGGTCCCCCCAGAAGTGCGGGAATGACAAACTCTCCCACCGCGGGGATGAACACGAGCATGGAACCTGCAATGATGCCCCCTTTGGACAAGGGCAGCGTGACGAAAATAAACGTTTTCCAGGGTTTCGCGCCCAGGTCGGCGGCGGCTTCCAGATAAGACTCATCCAGTTTCACCAAATTGGTATAGAGCGGCAGGACCATGAAGGGCAGATAGGCGTATACAATACCAACGAAAACCGCGAAATCGGTGTGCAGCATATGCAGCGGTGTATCGATCAGGCCCAGTTTCATCAGAAGATTGTTGACCAGCCCGTTGGTCTTTAAAATACCGATCCAGGCGTAGATCCGCAGTAAAAACGGGGTCCAGCTCGGCAGGACAATACCCAAAAGCAACAGGTTGCGAATCCCCGGGTGGGCGCGGGCAATACCATAAGCAATCGGATAGCCCACCAGCAGGGCCAGGAAGGTGGCCCCGGCAGCCATCTTCAGCGAACTCAGGTAGGCGTAAACGTAGAGCTTATCCTTGAACAGGAAGAGATAATTACCGACATTCAGCATGACGGACAGCTTTTCTTCCGCAAAAGAAAAAAGCTCGGTAAACGGCGGTCTGGCTATCGCCATTTCGGCAAAACTGATCTTGAAAACAATGGCAAAAGGAAACACCAGAAACAACAACAGCCAGACAAAGGGGATACCGATGACGGTGGTGCGCCCGGAAGGCAGTAATTTTTTCCATTTTAACTTTACCATGTCAGCACCACGGCTGCGCCCGGCTGCCAGCTAAGATAGACTTCATCCTCCCAGGTGAGGCGGTCTTCGACACGACGGTCCACATTGGCCAGGGTGGCCCGTATGATCATGCCGTTATCGGTTTTTACATGGTAGATCGAAAGACCACCGACATAGGCAATTTCTTCCACGATGCCCCAGGCGTGGTTATAGTCTCCGGACGGCGGATCTGTGGTGATGGCAATTTTCTCAGGCCGAACAGCCACCCATACCTTCGTACCTTCTGAAGGCGTGATGCCATGATTGACAAGTATGGCCCGTTGGAGTTCAGGGGTGTCGATCACAACCTGGTCGGCGGATTTTTCAGAAACAATCCCCGAAAAAATATTGACGGTGCCAATAAATTCAGCGGTCCGTCGGCAGTTGGGATATTCATAAACTTTGTGGGGTGAACCCGTTTGCAGGATCTTGCCCTCATGCATGACACCGATCTGTGAGGCCATGGTCATGGCCTCTTCCTGATCATGGGTTACCATGACGCAGGTGACCCCCACGCTTTCAATGATGTTGACCACTTCCAACTGCATCTGCTCACGAAGCTTTTTGTCCAGGGCGGCCATGGGTTCGTCCAGCAGCAGTAATTTTGGGCGCTTGGCAAGACTGCGTGCCAGAGCAACCCGCTGGCGCTGGCCTCCGGAGAGCTGGTGGGGATAGCGATTGAAAAGCTCCTTCATGTGAACCAGTTCCAGCAGTTCTTCCACCCTTGTTTTGATCTCGGCCTTGGGAACCCGGTCCTGCTTCAGGCCGAAAGCGATGTTCTTGGCCACGGTCATATGGGGAAACAGGGCATAGGATTGAAACATCATGTTGACCGGACGATTGTACGGCTGGATCGACTGCATGTCCTGCCCGTCGATGATGATCTGTCCCTCGGTGGGTATTTCGAAACCGGCCAGCAGCCGCAGCAGCGTGGTTTTACCGCACCCGGAAGCGCCCAGCAGCGCAAAGACCTCGCCCTGTGGGATATTCAGGTCGACATTGTCCACGGCAGCTATGGTATCAAATTTTTTGGTGACGCCCCGGATCTGAATATAGTTCCCTACGACTTCCTTTGGTGTGGATTCAGTCAATTTTTCCGTTTGACTCATAGCGGTACTCCAATGACGGGGAGGCTCTGACCCTGTCCCAATGCGCAGTTGTTTTTTGTGTAATTGAAGGGGTTCACTTCATCTTGTGAAATACATAGTTCATTTGTCAGGCTGCTGATTCTTTTATAACAACACCTTTTGTCTCAAGCTCATCAAGCATGGACTTATAGAGGGCCTTGTCAAATGCATCTTCCGGCGACACAATCCCCCTGGAAATAAATTTGCCACTTCCCATCAGCACAGCTGAAATTGATGCAGGAAAAGCAGTCGCCCTGGCCATTGATGAAATATTATGGTCAGTATCCGAGTCCACCCACATATAATAGTCGATCTGTGAAAACTTCCCGTCTTTTTCTCCGGTCACGGTATTCCACATGATACTAACATCCACATCACCATTTTTCGGTGCCAACTCTGGCTCCATTATACGGGCTGCAACCTCACGAGGAACAATATTCCTGTCGTTGACCTTAATAGGTGTCATATCGAAAAACCCGCATGATTTAAGAAATGACATGCTATCCTTGTACCCAGGCCACCGGATCGTCTTCTCATAGCAGGATTCAAGCTTGGGCCTGGTGAAGAGGAAGCTTTCCATCCCCGGCGTTATGAATGCTTCAAGCTCAAGATCTTTTCCAAACTCTTTAAAGCAAAAAAGCTCATATTCACGCATGGCATCAACATATTGAAAAGTACCGTCTTTCAGAATGCGGGTTTTGTCCATGGCACTGTCAATAGCCTGATCCCAGCACCAGGTAACCATATATTTCATCGGGTATTTATCGGCAACGTTAATATCCGGAATACCGCCCACACGTGCAATGGCAGTATAGGCTTTATCCATCTGCGCAATGCCATATCCAAGCGTCATATTACTTAAGCCCGGTGCAAACCCCATACAGCATAAAATGGTAATATCTTTGTCCATGGCCTGCTGGTGAAGCATTTCTCCATATGCTTCACCGGTGATATCAGGTGGGATATTAAACCCCTCAAGATAGGATTCATTCGGCCGCCGGTAGTATTCTCCGTAGATATCAACAAAGTTCATTTTCGCTTCAATGGCCATCTCGATGAGCTGATTGGTTTGCTTGATCATAGGCAGGGCACCAATCCCCACATCATAGGATTTCATCAGCTCAATCAACTGTTCACGAAAATTGCTGCCTAACAAATGGGTTGTTACCCTTGTATCCTGTATCCAGGCCGTAGCTCTTTTTAAACTAGGGGAATAGGTATCCACCAGGCCAACAGATTCCACCGCTTCATATCTGCATAAATCCCATGCAATAACAGAACCCATCTTCCCACAGCCGATGACAAGTATTTTCAAATTGTTATCCTTTCATTAGAAACAGTCAGGCGTACCGGTCATATTTATTTCATGCTCCGTGAATTGCTGACAGAATGGCATGATCACGAAAAAAATCTCCCGTCATGCATCATCAGATGCATGACGGGTGTGATTATTCAACCGATTATTGACCGGTCTTCAACTGGGTCCAAACCCGGGTCCTCACACGTGAAACCTTGGGCGGCATATTCTTCATGGTAAACAGCCCCTTCATGGTTTCTTCAGAGGGATAGATGGCCTTATCTTCACGGATTTCCTTGTCGATAAAGGGGAAGGCGTCGGCATTACCGTTAGGATAGGATACGTAGTTGGTAATTCCGGCAATCACCTCAGGCACCATGAGGAAATCCAGAAATTTATGGGCGTTGTCAACATTGTCGGCATCCGACGGTATGGCAATCATGTCGAACCACGTCCCCGCGCCTTCCTTGGGGATCGAATAGGCCACTTCCACACCGGCTCCGGCTTCGTCCGCACGGTCGCGGGACTGCAGGATATCGCCCGACCATCCGATCACGGCACAGATGTCGCCGTTGGCAAGGTCGTTGATGTACTGAGATGAGTGAAAATATTTTATGTACGGACGGATACTATTCAAAAGGGGCAGCGCCTTTTCCTTGTAGTCCTTTGCATCAAGGCTGTTGGGGTCTAAGCCCAGATAGTGCAACGTCAGCGAAAGAATTTCGCTGGGGTCATCCAGCATCACCAGGCCGCACTCTTTCAACTTGGCAGCATTTTCCGGCTTGAAAATCATATCCCAACTGTCGACCGGGGCATTTCCACCAAAGGCGGCCTGCACTTTCTTCACATTGTAGCCCAGTCCAGTGGTCCCCCACATATAAGGGATGGAATATTTATTTCCCGGGTCCACGGCTTCCAGCACTCTCAGGATATTTTTATCGAGATGTTTGTAGTTCTTCAGCTTAGAGCGGTCGAGTTTCTGAAACACGCCGGCATTGATTTGACGGCCGATAAAGTTGGTGGAAGGAAACACGACATCATAGCCGGATTTTCCGGCAAGCAGCTTGGCTTCCAAAACTTCGTTGCTGTCGAAAACATCGTAGGTCACATCGATTTTGGTCTGTTTTTCAAAAACGGAAACCGGGCCGCCGGGGCCCTCGTCCATATAATCGGACCAATTGTATACGTGGAGAACCTCTTTCCCAATCGCAGCGGGTGCCGCGCATAGAAACATTGCAACTGTGGCCGCTAATAAAGCATAAAATGAGCGTTTCATAATCATCACATAACCTCCAATATTTTAAGCTGTTATTGCCAAATGTCCCCCGGGTGCGAATTGCAGCCCAAAGGGGTTGTCCTGAAATATCCAAGTCTGAAAACATAATTGATATCCCAGAATATGTCTACCTAACTTTTTCAGCTGTAACCTGTAGAGTACAGCATTTTTTGTGCCACAATGAAAAAACGGAATTAACCAACTGTATTTATAAAAATAAATTAGGATATAGATCGGGTTGCATTTATCTCAACAATGAGATAAAATTCATCCCACTTTCAAGCGTACCAACCTAAACAATTAATTCATAAGGTGATTCAAACAAGTCTCATAAATAAGATTTCAGTATCACTATTAAGATTTTTATTATACTCCAGACTATATGCCGATAAACGTCGAAAAAGTTTCCAAACTGAAAGCTATCCAGGCGGATGCACAGGTCCTTGCCGAAGCGATTTCCGCTATCATCGAACTGGATACAGTCATTATCGATGAAAACCTGATCGTGGTCGCCGGAACCGGTCGATTCAAGAAAAGGGTAGGCATCAAGGAAGAAGGTGGGGACATCCGTGCCGGTTATCTGTACGGCAGGGTCATCACCAATGGCAAAGCTGAAATTGTAGAGGACGCCAGCAACGATCCCACCTATGACCCTTCTGTTCAGGCCGGAACCGCCGAGGAGTTGGCGGAAATTTGCTGCCCTATCATCGGGCATGATATCGTGATGGGCGCCATTGGACTGGTAGCAGTGACCGAAGAGCAGCGTGAATACCTTCTCAGCAGGAAGGGGCGCTTTCTGGAATTTGTTCTCCGCATGGGTCATCTGCTCGCCAGCAATGCCATTGAAGCCGATGCCCATCAGAACAATATTATCGTTACCAGGCAGTTGCGCACCATCATCGAATCCATCGACAATGCCATGCTGTCAGTCGATAAAAACGGAACCATCCTCCAATGCAATAAGCTAGGCGCCAACCTGATCCGGCGAAAAAAGCGCAATATTATCGGTAAACATATAACCGAAATCTGGCCCGGTTCTCCTATTTTGAGCGTCCTGAACACCGGCGTCGGGTATGACTGGAATGAAGAGTCCTACCAATCGAACAGTTACGCCATGGAATTCATGGTGACGGTCAATGCGGTCTTCTCGGGCAACGATGTCATCGGTGCCGTAGCATCTTTTCGAGATGTGGCTGAATTACGCCAGAAAGCCTATGACATGATGGTTACGGTTCCACGGGTCGGAATCGATGCCATCTGGGGCGAAAGCCTCCCCATGGAAAAATTAAAGGAAACCGTACTACAGGTTGCCCAAAGTAATGCCAACGTCCTTATCACAGGCGAAACCGGCACCGGCAAGGGCCTGGTCGCCAGCGCCATTCACCATTCAGGGCCACGGATGGCTGGACCTTTTATCCCGGTCAACTGCGGCGCCATCCCGGACAATCTCATCGAAAGCGAACTGTTCGGCTACCGCGAAGGTGCTTTCAGTGGCGCGAAAAGAGGCGGCAAGCCGGGAAAGTTTGAATTGGCGCATAATGGGACCATATTCTTGGATGAAATTGGTGACATGCCCCTGCGCCTGCAGCCGAAATTGCTCCACATTCTCCAGACCAAAATGGTGGAACGGCTTGGCGGCGTCAAGCCGGTACCTGCCAATGCAAGGGTGATCGCCAGTACAAACAGGGATCTCGAAAGTATGATCACTGAAAATGAATTCCGCAATGACCTCTTTTTCCGGCTGAATGTCATTCCTATCCATATTCCGCCATTGCGCCTTCATTCAGAGGATATATTAATATTGCTGGAGCGGTTTTTAGAAAAGTTCTGCCGCAATGAAGGCAAGGTGATAAATGGTGTTACAAAGGATGTGCAGGATCTTTTTTTGTCATACGGATGGCCTGGCAACGTGCGCGAATTGGAAAACACGGTTGAATACATGGCCAGTATGACCACTGCAGATATTATTACCATGGATAGCGTTCCAGCGCGGATCAAGAGCCAACAGGATGGTGCAACCCCCTCTGGCATGTCACTGGACCATCTGCTTCAGAATTATGAAAGAAACCTCCTTAAGGAAAAACTCCATGAAATGGGAAATTTGCCAGGAAAAGTAGATAAGCTCGCCGATTTGTTGCATGTCAGCCGGGCGACCCTGTACCGCAAGTTGAACAAATTCGGCATTAACTGAATTATGTTATTAATTACCCCCCCCGTACTCTTTTCTGGAAGCCTGTTTTTGGTAGACGTGCGAGTGCAAAAAATCTTAAAAGTGATACACATATATTAAGATTGAGATATTGTTTTGTTCTTCATTGAATTTAAATAGTTATAGTTTTCTTCCTGCATTAATAATAAATATATTCTCATTTATGAGACAGTCTTAATCTGCCCTGCTTAAACATTTTATTAATAAAATACAAACAGTTAAACTATTTTATGCGTGCTGGCACACATCGTGCTGTACACAAAACAGAACCAACGTCACCCAAAGGCGCCTAAAATACGTAAACCCATAACGTTGATGAGGAGATTATCATGAAAAGCGGAGAAAAAAGTCGTGCCATGTTTCAGAGAGCGTCGGAATCCATACCCTGCGGTGTCAATTCAAATTTCAGGTACTGGGGTGATGAGGAAACCCTGGTCCTGAAAACAGCTAAAGGAGCCTACATTTGGGATCAGGACGATAAAAAATATCTTGATTACCGGCTCGGATTCGGTCCTGTCATACTGGGACATGCCTATGATTCTGTAACAGAAAAAATCAAGGAAGGATTGGAAATCGGCAATGCTTTTTCCATGACCCATGAATATGAAATTATGGCGGCCGAAAAAATCCGAAAACTGGCTGATGTCGACCTGGTCAGGTTTGCCAATTCGGGCACGGAGGCTACCATGCATGCCATCCGGATTGCCCGTGCATTCACCGGACGGAACAAGGTGCTCAAGTTCGAAGGTGCCTACCATGGATTTCATGACTACACCCTGTGGAATTGTCAACCGCCCGTTCCGGGTGTAGGATATCGCAGATCGCCGGTACTCGTCCCCCACGGATCCGGCATTCCCCAGATACTCCACCAGCTGATCATGTCCATACCCTTCAACGACGAAGAACTCCTGGAGAAAAAAGTCAAGGAGAATTGGGGCGATATCGCCTGCATCATAGTGGAGCCCCTGCTGGGAAACTGCGCCTCCACAATGCCGAAACCCGGCTACCTGGAATTGATCCGCAGCCTCTGCGACAAATACGGCATCGTCATGATCTTTGACGAGGTAAAGACCGGTTTCCGGATCGCCAAGGGTGGAGCCCAGGAGTATTTTAAGATTAAGGCGGACCTGGTCACCTATGCCAAGGCGCTGGCCAACGGATTTCCCCTGGCGGCCATTGCCGGTAAAAAAGAGATCATGGGGGAAATCGGCTACCAGAAAATTGCTCACGGTGGTACCTACTGCGCCAACGTCGTTGCTACGGCAGCAGCCTGCGCCGTGTTGGACGAAATCGAAGCCGGCGCACTTGAGAAGGTTGATGCCCACGGCAAACTGCTGATGGACGGTTTTGAAAAAATACTCAAGACACTCGGTGTTCCCGGTGTGATTCAGGGCCCACCCTCCATGTGCGGCGTCCTGCTGACCAAAAATGAAAGCATTCATGAATTCAGGGATTGGAACGATTCCAACCACGGGCTCTATGAAGAGGTAATCATGAAGTGTATCGAAAAAGGCGTGATGCCCGATGTTGACTCCCGCGAACCGTGGTTTGTCTCCGCATCACACAACGATGCCGATGCCGAATTCACGCTGGGCGTTTTCGAAGAAGCCCTGAAGGAAGTCATCGGTTAATACCGAATCCATAAAGTCATACACTAGTACGGAGACTCCGCACATCGGCGAGGTACTGACAAGTCCGGGTGCGGAGGCTTCATGCCCACACCATTCGAAATTATCAAGATGAGTTGTTAAATTTCACCAAGCTTTCAGGAGGATCTCATGGCAGAAAAATTACCCAGCCACGCACAGGTTGTTATTATCGGCGGCGGCATCGTCGGTTGCAGCGTGGCATACCATTTATGTAAACTCGGTTGGAAAGATGTCGTCGTGCTGGAGCGTAAGAGTATTGCATCAGGAACGACCTGGGCAGCAGCCGGTCTCATGGGCCAGCTCTGGTCGAATGCTGCTTTAACCAAGCTGGCTGTTTACGGTGCCGACCTTTATGCCCGTCTGGAAGAAGAGACAGGGCAGCCGACAGGCTATCTGCGCTCCGGCTCTATCCGGGTGGCTCAGACCAAAGCCCGCAAGGAAGAATATGACCGCTCCATGCAGATGGCGCGGGCATTTGGTGTCGAAATGGAGGAAATTAGCCTGGATGAAGCCAAAAAGTTGTTTCCCCTGATGCATACCGACGATCTCGAAGCAGCCTGGTTCCAGCCCAACGACGGACACGCCAATCCTGAAGACACGACCCAGGCATTGGCCAGGGGGGCCAGGACAGATGGTGCCAGAATCATCGAAAATATCAAGGTAACCGACATTGAATTCCAGCAAGGTATCATTTCGGGCGTGAACACCGTCAAAGGGGTCAAGACCGACCAGGGCGATATCGCCTGTGAATATCTGGTCAATTGTGCCGGCATGTGGTCGCACATGCTCGGCAAGCGTTTGGGCATCACCTTCCCTTTGTATGCTGCCGAACACATGCACATGACCACCAATCCCATCGAGGGGACCTATAAAGGTATGCCCTATATAAGGGACATGGACGGCTACATCTATATTAAGGAGGAAATGGGCGGCCTGCTCATGGGCGGCTTCGAGCCGGTGGCCAAGCCATGGGGAATGGAGGGCATTCCTGACAATTTCAAATACACCCAGCTCCAGGAAGATTGGGATCAGTTTGAAATATTCATGAACACTGCTGTAGTAAGAGTACCGGCCTTTGAAAATGCCGAAGTCAACAGTCTGACGACGGTGCCGGAAAGTTTTACACCTGACACAGCTTACATGCTGGGCGAAATGCCGGGTGTGAAAAAATTATTTGTCGCCACGGGCATGAATTCAGTTGGCATCACCAGCGCGGGCGGTGCAGGCTGGGCCCTGGCCCAATGGATGGACCAGGGGTATCCGGATGAAGATTTGTGGGCCGTAGATGTCCGGCGCTTTTACGGCTGGCAACAAAACAGCCGCTACCTCCACGACCGCGTTGTCGAAGCCGTTGGCAATCTGTATGCCGACCACTGGCCCTTTAAGCAACCGGAAACTGCTCGCAATGTCCGTCAGACACCCTTTCATGACCGTCTGGCAAAAAAGGGCGCCTGTTTTGGGGTGGTGGCCGGCTGGGAACGGGCCAACTGGTTTGCCCCTGAAGGCGTGAAAGCCGAATACGAATACAGTTGGGG
>JAOZRT010000109.1:0-2301 GCA_029940035.1 Desulfobacterales bacterium | reverse complement strand
CCCCTGGCCATACGCATGTCTTTTGTCGGTGAACTGGGGTGGGAGTTGTACATTCCCACGGAGTTTTCCAACAATGTATTCGATGCCCTGATGAAAGCGGGCCAACAATTCAATCTCCAGTTGGTGGGACTGCATGCCCTGGATTCTTTGCGCCTGGAAAAAGGCTACAAACACTGGAGCGCCGACATCACACCGGATGACACGCCTTTTGAAGCCGGATTGGGATTCTGTGTGAAAATGGACAAGCCGGATTTTATCGGAAGAGAGGCCCTTGTTCAGCAGAAAACATCGGCAATGAAGCGCAAACTGGTCATGTTTTCTATAGAAGATTCCGGACCGCTGGCCTACCACGATGAACCCATCTACCGTGATGGAGAATTGGCCGCTGAAAATACCCACGGGGCCTTTTCCCATGTTTTGGGGTGTTCCATCGGTATGTGCTGGCTGAAACATCCGGAGGGCATTGATGATACATGGATCATGGCCGGAAAATACCAAATCAACGTTGCCGGTAAGATGTTTCCGATCAAGATCCATCTCGAACCAGTCTATGATCCCAAGAGTCAACGCGTCCGGTTGTAATATCTGGCCACATTGCCAGTCTGCAAAAATGAAAACCTCCCCTCGGGAAGCCATGGGGAGGTTTTTTACCTATATTATATCGTTTTTAAATGCTATAAAAAGATGTGATTATAGTATATTGGAGGGCTTTTATAATGGACAAAATATTTTATAGCTTCTAGTCTTCCGGCTTCCATCGTTCTCCATAAAGCAAACATCATCCCAGTCAATCTCCTCATTTTCCACTAGTGGACGTAAACTTCTTGCCGGGAAAGTTGTTCAGGCAGCGTATCGAATTCAGCAATCGCATTCCATGTTTCAGGCCAATCACTAGCGCAATCGTCATCTATCCATGTGTGAACGCCGTGCTGTGAAGGCATTTTGCTTCCTCCTTTTACAGATTAATCTTTCCATGAATTCAGGATAGGCATAATGGGCACAAGCATAAATATCACCATTGTGCTCTAATGCACCAGAGTTCCTGCAAGGTTTCTTTTATCGCCACGAAGGCACTAAGACGCGAAGGGATTTTTTGCTTTGCGCCTTGGAGACTTTGTGGCTATTTATTTTTTGCGCCACGCCTTGTGTTTTTTGTTAGCATGTATTCCCCCTGAAATATATAATACGATCACAAAGGAAAAGGCGATGAATAGCTTTATGGACAGCCGATTTGGTTTCATGGGGAAATATTTGTCGATAGTGTATGTAAAAATATTGGGCCTATCTACAAAATTAAGGTTGAATGTTAACGTCGCGAAATAAGGAGTCAAGGGGAGGACCAAATGTGGAATATGGAGTGCGGAATTCGGAATTAAGGTATTCTGCCGATTTATTAATAAAATGAAAGAGCGAAGCGATACGACAATTCCGCATTCCGAAATCCACATTCCGCATTTTTTATACCGCGAACCCATTTATTAGCGTATCACCGGTCGCTGACCTTTAATTGGTAGATAGACCGGAAAATATTAACCAATAATGAGAAATTTACGTAACACCTGAAAGGAGATCTTGAAATGGTGGAATCTGTTCAAACATATGCGCTCATCGGTGCAACTGTGATAGATGGTCATGGCGGAGCTCCATTGAATGACGCCGTGATTCTTGTTGATAATGGTGCGATAAAAGAAGTTGGAGGCCGGGAGTCGATAAAGGTGGGAGACGACATTACGAAATTTGATGTGGAGGACCACTTTATCCTTCCCGGGTTAATTGATGCCCATGTTCATATGGTCGGTGTTGGTAGTCCGAAACTGCTGGATAATATTGTCGAGTCCAATTATCTTCAGGCGATGAGGACAGTTGTTGAAGCCGGAAAACTTCTTGAATATGGGTTTACAACGATTCGAAGTGCCGGTTCAAGGTACGATATATTTTTGAAAAGAGCCATTGAGGAAGGCACTGTCATAGGCCCGCGAATTTTAACGTGTGGTCTTGCGCTTTGCCGTTCAAGGGGGCATGGGGACTATATTCGAAGGGATATATATGAAATTCCTGAAGACTTTCTAAAAGACAATCTCCCCAAGGCATTGCTTGTTGATGGTGTGGATGAGGTCAGGAAGGCTGTACGCCAAATCATCGGCCAGAATGTTGATCATATTAAAGTTTGGGCTACTGGTGGTGGTGCAAGTGAAAAAGAACGGGCAACTGATATGCATTTCACCCGGGACGAACTGGAAGTCATTGTGGAAGAAGCCCGGATGGTCGGGTTGCCGGTGATGTGCCATGCAGAAAGTGTTG
>JAOZRT010000108.1:6329-12959 GCA_029940035.1 Desulfobacterales bacterium | reverse complement strand
AGGGGTTACCGGACAGGTGGAAGCGCATATCAGGGGATTATCCACCAAGGTGTCTTCACCACCGGCAATGATGGACGACATTTGATATATTTTCTCCAGGCACTTGCCGTCACCAGGCCCTAAACTTACAGGTTTGTCCGTGTTGTTCACGAGTGCTTCGTAATTATGAAGCGTGTAGGTCAAAGGGTCTACATCCAGTGATGAAACCGGTCTATGGCAAACGCCATATGCATCCAGGGCGTCCATTAATCTTGTCCCTGCAGCCAGGTCCATTTTAGTGGAATCCCTAATTTCTCCGGTATTGATGTCCACGACGCTGACGCCTTCGCCGAAAGAGGTAAACGTCACTCTTTTTCCTTCCATAACATAGCTTTTGTCATGGTTGCGTGCCCCCAGAACGATTCTTGACGGTGCTGTTCTAATGGCTTTTTCCACAAGGTAATGCGGAATTTTAACGATATTTTTTTCATTGCCTACCCGGCAACCAATGGAATGGAACAGATCAATGGCGTCATCATCTTCAACATAAACGCCTGTTTTTTCGAGTATTTCAAGGCTGGCGTAGTGAATGTCGGCAAGTTCATCATCGGTCAAAACCTTGAAATCGACACCTTTCATCTGAATTTTGCCACTGCAGATGGCTCGGTTCATATTTTATCTCCTTGATACAAAGGTACAAAGGTACAAAGACCTAAACATAGCTTCCTTGTACCATTGTCTATATCTTACCCAAAAGCTCTTTTTAACCGAAATAGCTCCGGATAAAGGTCATAAAACGCTCGTTTTCCTCATCCTGCCCCGGTGTCACCCTGAAATACCCGGTCTTGCCGTGAATTTCGCCGATCTTCTTCAGGTAAATATTTTCCTCAAGCGCAGCGGCAAGGATTTCCTCGGTGGTTTTACCGGTCATGGTACCGTCGATCAGCATGTAGTTGCCGTGAGCCGGAAATGTTTTGAGTCCCAGTTTTGTTAATTCTTCTGAGAATATGTCCATCCACTTGTTGTTGTGCTCCACCTTGGCCTTAACTTCATTGGGGTTGTCGATAATGGCTTCGGCGGCAGCCGCAGACATCCGGCTCACGTTCCAGGGCAGGAACATGCGGTTGAAGGCGGCAATCATCTCTTCAGAACCGAGCACGAACCCAAAGCGAATACCGGCAAAACCATAGGCCTTGGAAAAGGTGACCGACAGGAACACATGGGGATATTTTTCAATGAGGGCTGCTTTCGACGGCCGGTCCGGATTGTAATCCAGGTAGGCTTCGTCTACACACAGGGGCACGCCTGTTTCGCAGAAGCGTATCAGGTCCTCATCTTCGATAAACACGCCGGTGGGATTGTTGGGGTTGATGATCAGCATCAGCTTGGTGCGTTCGTTGATGGCAGCCAGCATGGCATCCACGTCATACTGCAGGTCGTCTTCTCTCACCGGAATCTGAACGACCTTAGCATTGCATAGCTCGGCCCGTGTCAGGAATAACTCAAAAGTTGGATTAGACAGGACAAACTCATCTCGGGGCTGTAAAAATATGCGCATCATGGCGTCAATGGTATCCGAAGAACCGTTGCACAGAGCCACGTTATCCGGTCCCAGGCCGTACATCTTACCAATTTTAGTTCTCAGACGCAGGAAACTATCTGGATACCAGTTGCCTTCCAGAAGGGAGTTTGCGACCGCTTCGATAACCTTATCCGAGGGGGGGATGGGGTTTTCGTTGAGCATCAGGCGGGCATTCTGCGGATTATCCATGGCCTTATCTAAAATACCCACGTTGTATTCTCTTGCCGTGTAAAGCCAGGGTACGATCCATTCTTTGAGTGGTTTCATGTGTCATTACTCCTTTATAATAATCGGTTTGGGTTGCAGAAACTCTATTTATTTTGTGTTAACAATTCGTTAGCTTCCTGTTCAAATTTGCTGTGGTTGATATCCAAATTTAGCCGATAATGCTTTCAAGTGGTTCGTACGGCATGCCAAAGGCGTCCGCAACACCCTTGTAGGTCACCTTACCGTTTAATATGTTGATTCCGCGGGCTATTTCAGGATTGTCCAGTGCGGCTTGTTTGTATCCCTTGTCTGCCAGTTGAATTGCATAAGGCAACGTGGCGTTGGTCAGGGCGTTGGTCGATGTGAAAGAAACCGCACCCGGCATATTGGCCACACAGTAATGGATGACGCCGTCCACCTCATAAATAGGATCATCATGGGTGGTGGGCTTGGCGGTTTCCACACAACCGCCCTGGTCGATGGCCACGTCGACAATTACCGACCCTTTTTTCATGATCCCGAGCATGTCGCGAGTCACCAGATTTGGCGCTACGGCACCGGGAATCAGGACGGCCCCCACCACCAGGTCCGCCTCCTTCAAAAGCCTGCGTAAGGTAGCCGGGTTGGACATGAGTGGAAAACAGTTCGCCGGCATCACGTCGTTCAGGTAGCGCAGCCTTTCAAGGTTGGTATCCAACAGATACACCTTGGCACCCAAACCGCAGGCAACCTTGGCTGCATTGGTACCGACGACACCCCCGCCGATGACCACCACGGTTCCCGGATCCACACCAGGGACACCACTGAGGAGGATGCCGTTGCCGCCAAAGGTTTTTTCAAGGTATTTGGCCCCCTCCTGGATAGCCATTCTGCCGGCCACTTCGCTCATGGGGGTCAACAGCGGCAGCGATCTGTTCTGGCATTCCACTGTTTCATACGCAACAGAAATACTGCCCGAATCGATCATCGCCTGGGTCAATTCAAGAGAAGCGGCAAAGTGAAAATAGGTGAAGACGACCTGCCCCTTGCGGATGAGTGGGTATTCCACGGGCAGGGGTTCTTTTACCTTCATGACCATTTCTGCTTTTTCGTACACCTCGGCTGCCGATCCGGCAATTTTAACCCCGACTTTTTCATAAACCTCGTTCGGGAAAACCGACCCCTCGCCTGCTCCTGTCTCCAATAATATTTCATGCCCTTTGTCCACCAGTTGTTCTGCGCCAGCAGGTGTCATAGCCACCCGGTTTTCTTTGGTTTTGATCTCCTTTAATACGCCGATTAACATGAGTGCCTCCTTTTTTGTCTGCATTCCTTTTTTGATGTGGCAAGTTGTTTATTCGTATAGCAGGTTAGATGTATATACAGCAATAGGTAAATTTATGGGTCCCCTGAAAAAGGATTAAGCCCATTGCCGTTCAGGCGATAGCGTCCCAGTTCGATCTCAAACCTGTACTTATCGCCCCGGTAGTACGAGTACAGCACTTCAATGGGAATTTTACCGTCGTTATAGGTGACGCTTTCCATGAACAGGCCAGCTGCATTTTCGGGCAGCGTCAATAGCCGAGCGATGTTTTTGTTCAAATTGACGGACATGATGGTCTGCTCGCTGCGTTCCAGAATTGTTTTGAAATTTTTTGAAATAATTTTATACATGGACCCGGTGAGATCCATTTCGGTAATACCCTGAAACATGTCATAAGGCAGGTAACTCTCCTCATAGATCAACGGAATCCCGTCCCCTGTTCGCAGCCGCCGGACCATCACCACCCTGTGGCCGGGTCCCAGAACCAGTCTCTCGGCCACCAGGGCCGGCGGTTCGACGACCTCGGTCTTCAGGATAACGGTCTTTTCCTTGATCCCGATTTCGCTGAGATCATCCTTGAAACTGGATATCTGTTTCAGGCTGTGCTTAACCGCAACCGGGGCGGATGAAGCGACAAACGTCCCAAACCCTTTTTCCTTACGCAAGATTCCCTGAGATACCAGATCTGCAATAGCCTGGCGCAGTGTGTTGCGGTGTACCTGGCAAATTTTCGACAACTCGACTTCCGAAGGCATTTTTTCACCGCTTTTGTACCTGCCACTCCGGATCAGTTCTCTCAACCAGTGGCTGATTTGCAGGTATTTGGGCATAGGATTGGACGGGTCGACGACTTTCACGGAAAGTTCCTTTCACATCCGCGCGTTAATGGAGCTTTATAGGGTTTTTGTATGCTTTCCAGCCTTTATTTGACAGTAAGCTTCTGCCCGATGAAAATAACACTGTTCTTGTCCAGGTTGTTGATCTTTCGCAGTTGTTCGACAGTTAGCCCGTAACGGCGGCTGATGCTGTAAAGCGTCTCTCCCTTTTTCACGACATGATGATTTGCGCGATCCAATGTTGTTTTCTTCTGTTCGCTGGCCGGTGGAGCCGTGCTCTTTTTGAGACGCCTGGTTTCCAGGTCCTTGCGCAGTTGAAGCAGCTCTTTGTCCACCTGATCCATACGTTTGGCAATGGTGGTTTCCAAACGAGCCTGTCTTTTCTCGAGTGTTCCGTTATCCTTGGCGTTTTTTTCCAGGTTCAACACTCTTTCGCCCACACTTTCAAGTTTGAGCATTCGCTTTTCAAGCTGGTCAAGCCTTGCTTCGAGTCCCTTCAGTTGAGCTGTATCCTGCCCATTATTGCCGATTGGTAGAAAAATATAGAGCAATACCAATAAGATGACAACGGCAGGGATCCAGATAACAGGGGTGCTGATTCTGCGGGTTACACCGGATGAAGCGCCGGTTTTCACTCCTAACGGTGAATACTCCTCTTCGTAAAAAGCTTCAGGCTCTTCTTCGTTTGATTCTACGCTATCTTGGGAGTCTTTCCACTGCATGGGTTTTCCCTCCGGAAATTAGTCAGCTGATGCCCCCCCCTACGAGAACAATTAAAAAAAATCAACACCTAATTTAAAAATTCGTCAAATACTTTCCAGAACTGATTGCGAATGCTATCGGCTTCCACAAGAATTTCATGTTTTGCATTTTCAAGAGTAACCAGATGGCACTGCGGCGTCCGTTTCTGGACAGCTTTCTGAGCCTCAAAAGAAACAATCTCGTCTTTTCCCGCAGCAACCATCAGCAAAGGAGTGTCTATTTGTTCGGTAAAGCCCTTGCCTAATAGCCGGGCGATAGAGCGAAATGTTGCCAGAAGCCACTGGTGGGTAACGCCGCCTATCGCGAGTCCGGGCATTTCAGCCAACTGGCGGTTCATTCTTTGGAAGCGCACCCAATCACTGGTGAGCCTGTTGACTTCGAATCTTTGTGGTTTCAGGTTTCCGGCACCGGGTACATAGTGTTTACCAAAGCCCAGTTTTACGGCCACGCAGGCATATGCTTTCAGCATTTTTTTCAGAACTGGCGGCATGGCAATATCTATCAAAGGGGCGGTCAATACCACCCTCTTGAACAATCTGTGATGGTCATGCAGGTAGAGCAGCCCGACATGGCCCCCCATGGAATGTGCCAGCAGATAATACGGGGCCTCGGCAGCGGGCATCATGATGGTTTGCATAAAACGATCGAGGTCACCCAGGTAATCGTCATATGTCTCCACAAAGCCTTTTTGACGGTTGGCCAACATGCGGGAAGACAGCCCCTGGCCGCGCCAGTCAAAGGAATAGACATCAAATCCCCGCTTATTCAGGTCAGCCGCGGTTTCATGGTATTTTTCCAGATACTCGCCTCTGCCGCTAAGGAGCAACACCGTTCCGCAGCGGGTTTGGGCAGCGGTTTTCCACAACCCCCAACGGAGTTTGATGCCTTGTTTGGGAGACATGTATTCAATGGTTGCACTGTTCATGGCGTTCACAGATGGGTTGACCCGCCTTTTCTTAACGATTATACCGGTTGTCATAAATTTTCATGCCCTATCGCGCACAACCAAGCATGAAACATTAACGGCTACAACATAATTCGTGTGATCCTTTTACCCGAATTCATGAAAATTTTTAAAAAAATATCGCTTTTGTCTTACAATACTATTAATTATGCATTCGAGACAGGGTACGCGTACACATGGAGTTTGCTATCAAAGGTTTAGTGAAAAGAATTATGTCTTTACTGTAACTGACTGTTTTTAATGAAGGGATGAAAAAAATGAATGACCACTCCCATTGTTTTGTTGAAGATTACCAGGGGTTTGTCGGATTTGGCCTCAACCGTGAAACAGATGAAAACACGATTGTGTACTACCTGCAGAAGTTTTCCGACGACGACCTGATGAAAACGCTGGTAAAAAAAATGTCTGACGAGGAACTGGCCGAATTGTTCAACCTCATGACAAGGCTTTTGAAAAGACATTTGACAGAGCCCCAATATCACGCGCTTTTCCTGAAAGAGTAATTTTTGTAGAACAAAAATTACATGACGCGGCTTCCGTCTTCGCTCTGCGAGCTACGCCGAGACAGGTTGCCGCTGAATATAAAAAATGGTTGACCGATGAACAATGTCACGGACAACCACGCTCAAACGTAACGACATATTTTTTATCGGGTTTGACCTGCCCGCACTCCGTTTGGCGGAAATCCTCCAGGCCAAAATTGACTGCTTTATGGCCAAGTCCTGTTTGCAAGTTGTCACTATAGATGCTGGGTTCCCTGCTGCTGAGTGTCTAAGTTGGGGGAATACGGGGTTTCGGGTGTCAGATTTCAGGTTCTTGGTATCTGACAGGATCTACATGATTTAAATGGGTGATAACGCCTACGGTCAAGCCCTGACTAAAAGGTGTCACTTTTTTATAGGTTTTTATCAACCTGTCTTCCAATTTATTTTTCTAAAAATGAACATCGAACACCCAACGTCCAACATCAAACATCGAATCAAAAAAGCCTCCATCA
>JAOZRT010000108.1:0-6229 GCA_029940035.1 Desulfobacterales bacterium | reverse complement strand
ATGAAAACACGAAAATTTAGTCTGAACATTTCGTGTTTCCGTAATTTTTCTGATTTCTGGCCTCTGTCTTCCGTACTCTGACACACTGCCCTCTGAAGTTCTATCAAAATTCCGAAATCCACATTCCATATTCCGCATTATCTAGACTTTGTACTTGCCGAAGTCCTCTGGGTTAAGCTTTTCCAGATAATCTGCCCACTTACGACCTTCTTCGCTTTCATCGAAAACCTCGGACGGCCCCTCCCCTGCATTGGACTTCTGCACGACCCTGTCGTGAACAAAAATCGGGGAGTTGAAACGCAGAGCAATGGCAATGGCATCGCTGGGTCTGGCATCGAGATCAAAGGACTTGTCCCCGGATTGAAAATAAATCCTGGCATAGAAGGTGTTGTCTTTGAGATCACAAACTTCGACACGGGTAACGACCGCGTCTAGAATTTGACTGAAATTTTTGAAAAGATCGTGGGTCATGGGGCGGTCGAATTTGATATCCTGAAGCGCTGACGCAATCGAGGTCGCCTCCAACAGCCCTATCCAGATGGGGATGGTCTGCTCGTCATCGTCAGCCTTAAGTATAATGATCGGCGTATTCGACGCCGGATCCATGGTCAGACCGGCCACACTCACCTTATGCAGCATAACTCCTGTCTCCTTTCAACGCCGAACAGTCAGAGGCCTTTTCCTTTAATTTGCCCCAGAGTGAATGCGACAAAGCTCTCTCAATGGATACACAGACTGTTTCTCCTGTGAAATCAGCCGGTGCTGCTTTTGTGGATCCATCTGCAATGAAATTGACAATCTTATTGCAAGTCGTGCGACCGGACCACTGCAGGGGGGTGTCAATTCTTTCTGAATATTCCATTTTTTGCCGCTTGCTGTGCCCTTCAACCAGCACAGGCATTGTTTGACCCACCCTGGCTGCGTGTATTTCTTCCGTGATGGTCTTCTGAACATCGAGAACCTGCTGAAGCCTTGTATTTTTATCTTTTTCTGGAACTTTTGGAGTAAACTTCCGTGAAGGCACCAACGGTCTGTCTGAATAGTTGAATACAAACAGGCTGTCATACCGCATCTGGCGGATCAGGGACAACGTGTCTTCAAAGTCAGCCAGCGTCTCCCCGGGAAACCCGACGATAATATCCGTGGTGATTGATATTTCCGGACACGCAACCCGCAACTCCGCTACTTTCGTGAGATAAGCTTCGCGAGTGTATTTGCGGTTCATCCGCTTGAGAATCCGGTTCGATCCGGATTGGATCGGCAGGTGGAGATGATTGCACAATTTTTCAAGGCTGCCAAAAGCATTGATCAACTCACCCGAAAGATCCTTGGGGTGTGAAGTGGTGAACCGAATCCTGGAAAGGCCCTCTATGGTGTTGATACGGGATAGAAGCTCTACAAAGGTGCAGAGCCCTTCTTTTTTGCCATAGCTGTTTACATTCTGCCCCAGGAGCGTCACTTCCCTGACACCTTCGTTAACCAGTTGCTCTATTTCTTTGATGATAAGCGCCGGGTCCCGGCTTATCTCCCGTCCCCGCACATGGGGAACGACGCAGTAGGCGCAGAAGTTGTCGCAACCGCGCATAATGGTGACGAATTTTGAAACTGTATCCGCTTTCAATACATGGGATTGCAGGGCTTCATCTTCCAGGGATGACGACATATCCACATCAACGATCCGGCAACGTTGTTTAGCAATTTTTTCAATGGCCAGGGGGAGTCTTCCGAGCGCCCGGGTACCGAAAACAAGATCCACATGCGACATCCGTTTCAATATGGTTTGTCCCTGTTGCTGGGCGACACAGCCGCCCACCGCAATAATCAGATCTTTGTTTTTCCGCTTGAGCTTTGCCAGACGGCCTAAAAAACTGAACGCTTTTTGTTCGGCTTTCTCTCTTATGGTGCAGGTGTTGGTGATGATGAGGTCGGCGGACTCCACAGAAGGGGTGGTTTCATACCCTAACGGAATCAGGCTGTTTACAATTCTTTCCGAATCATAAACATTCATCTGACAACCAATGGTATTGATGTATACCCGCTTACTCATGACCCCCCATTTGCCTGCTTCTTCCCGTGTAGAACGATCTTTTTAATGTCCCCCGTGGCAATGCGCACATCTGCGAAGGAAGAAGTCCCAAAACAGGGGATATCCTTCTCCAAATACAGCTCAATCTGTTTGTGGTCCTCAAGGGTCACCATAGCCTTTAGGCGTCCCTCCTGCTCCACAAACAAAATAGAACGAATCTTTTCAAAGTCAATGGACAGGTCTGCCTTTCCCATCTTACCGGTGACATAGGTGTTTCCGTCGCATGAAAATTTCTCCAGCTCCAATGAAACATCATCCTGGTCTACCACCGTGGCAACGATATTTTTGTCAGGCTCAGGAGCCTTGACCGATACCGGGTCCCCCATACTTCCCATCCCCAGGGTCAAACAACATATCCAGACAAATAAGCTGGCAGACAACTTGCGCTTCATACTATCCCCTTTCTTCCAGCGGTTCAATTAAAATATCGCGTCCCAATATTTCAAGTAAATTATCAACTATATCAATACAACCTTCTGGTATATTTATTGATACAATACCAAGTCCGGCGTCGATAGTCGTAAGGTTGGCGATGCCGTCATACGCCTCGAGGATAAACTTTATAAAGCCGATTTGGCGTCTGTCGACACGCAGGTATTTTTTTTGGCATTGCATCGCCGTTGAGTTTAAATAAAAACATCTAAGTTGTAAAGCGCATTTGTTGTGTTATAGAGTTCCTGACTTATGAAACTCAAATGGGAAAAAAGGCAACCAGACCGGGATACCGTCTCCATGCTGACACGACAACTGGGGCTGCTGCCTTTAACCGCAAAATTGCTCAACAACAGAGCCATATACGACCTGGAGGAGGCCCGGGGATTTTTACGACCCTCTTTCAAAGACCTGCCCCCGCCTTCCCTGCTCAAGGATATTGATGCGGCCAGCCTACGAATTGTCGCTGCACTTGAAAAGAAAGAAGAAATTCTTGTTTTCGGCGATTATGATGTGGACGGCATTACAGCTACCGCTCTTCTATACAGATTCCTGCACAATGCCGGCGCCCGTGTTTCCTATTACATCCCCAACAGGATTACAGAAGGTTACGGGCTGAAACCAATGCACATTACATCCTGTGCCCTGAGTCGCAAAGCCAAGCTCATCATAACGGTGGATTGCGGGTCGTCCAGTCACGAGGCTGTTCGCGAAGCACGACAACACGGCATTGATGTAATTATAACCGATCACCATGTATTGCCCAAAGAATTGCCTGAAGCCCTGGCCGTCGTAAATCCGAAAAGAAGGGACGCTGCTGGACTTCTCGACAGTCTTGCCGGCGTCGGTGTGGCCTTCTACCTGGTTATCAGCCTGCGTATGCAGTTGCGCCAAATCGGGCACTGGCGTGAAAAAGAGGAACCCAACCTTAAAATGTTCTGCGACCTGGTAGCACTCGGTACGGTGGCAGACGTGGTGCCCATGGTCACCACGAACCGAATTTTGACACGGGCAGGACTCAACGTTCTGCATACCAGCGGAAATGAAGGCATACGGATGCTAATGGAGCAGTGCGGAATCGATAAACGTTACATGGATTCCATGGACATCGCCTTCAAACTGGCCCCGCGATTGAATGCCGCCGGCAGGCTTGCCCATGCCGATGCGGCCATGGCCCTCCTGGAGGCTGACAATCCCCGCGATGCTGCCAAACATGCAGGCCATCTGCATGCATTGAACCGGAAACGCCGTGAAATGGAGCAGGAGATCCTCGAGGAAATCGACGCCCATATAGACCGAAACCCATTCAAGACAAGTTCCAAAATTGTCCTGCTGTATGGTCAGGAATGGCATGTGGGTATTCTGGGTATCGTTGCCTCAAGGCTGGTGAACCGGTTTGCGCGTCCTGTTGTCATACTCACCCTGGAGGACAATATCGCCAGGGGATCGGCGCGCAGCATCCCGGGCATAGACCTTGCCCGGCTTTTTGCAGCATGTTCCCGGCATCTGATGTCCCATGGCGGACACGCCATGGCCGCCGGACTTCAATTGCATGTGGATAAAATCGAGGCGTTCAGGGACGATCTTGAGCAAAAGCTTGAAACCATCATGGCACAAGGTATGGCGACACCGTCTTTGATGATCGATACCCAAATGGATTTCAAAGAGATTTCCAGGGCGCTCATCGATGAATTGGAATTGCTGAAACCCTTTGGCGAGAAGAACCCGGAGCCCCTGTTTTCAGCAGAGAATGTGCGCGTCACAAACTCCAAAACGTTGTCCGGCGGGCACCGCCGGATGACTTTGCAGCAGGCGCATGGCCGGAGTTTCCAGGCGATTCATTTCAACCCTGAACCTCATGTGGCTATTCTTGATTTTTTCGAGAAAATCGCTTTTCACCTGCAATTGAACCGTTGGAACGGGCAAGAAAACATACAACTGATGATCGAAGACGTTATGGGTTGATAATACGTGTTTAACCTAGGCTAAAATGACTTAGCTATCTACGAAAGAAGTTGCCCCCCTTCTAAATGTCGGATTGAAATATCTCTATGACGACCGGTAGCGATCAAAATGCATAACGCAGAGAAAGTTCGACGCCCCTGTTTTCAGGCCGTGATGCCAGATTCACCTTCAGCCTTTTCCGGAGATGTTCGATCCATTGACGCTCATTTTTTCGGTTGTACTTGTGTGCGCTGGCAACAGATCCATATATATTGCCGGCATAGAATCCGATTTCCACAAATGTTATTACGCTGCCCAAAGCATAAAGTTCATTGCTGAAAGATTCATAGGCCGCCCAGATCAATCCGCCGTTGACTAAAAATGCAATCAGGGCGTCCTGATACCGTCCGCAATAAAGGTAGCCCGCTCCCGGTAGCACAGCCAGGGTCCCTGCCAGGCCGGGGCTTTTTCGATTCATTTTCGGTTCTTCATCCAAGGCCCTGGAAAGCTCCTCGAGCCGGTAGGTATGTCGTCCCTCCTGACTCATCTTGGCAAACACCATCTGGGCCTGCTCCCACTGGGCCATGCCGATGTAGGTCCATCCCATGCGATAAAAGGCCTCATCCCTTATTTCAACATCGTCGGTAATGATGGCCAGGTTCTGCAAACTGGTGATGGCGGCACCTGTTTGATTGCTGCGAAGATAGCCTTCACTCATCCTGAGTTGGGCTTGATCGGCATAACGGCCGTCCGGGTATGTGCGCAGGCATTCCTTGAATGATTGTATCGCACGCGCAGACAGCCCCGCGGAAAGGTAACACAACCCCACACGGTAGGCGGCCTCCTCGACCCGGGTATGGTCGGGAAAGAGAAACATAAAGCGTTTATACTCACCGGCCGCCATAAGGAAGTCTTCGCCTGCATAAAGGCTGCCGGCATATTCCAATTGGACACCCGCATCAACGTTTGCGGTCTGCCCTGCCTGGACAGTATTCGGGAAACACCAGCAAGAGATGAAAAGAAAAAAAGAAAAGATCGTCAAGCGCTGGAAGACTCGATTCATGGACGGCTCCACCAGAAATCGTTGCGCTGCACGGGGTCAAAAATATACGTTTGATTGCCGACAATGATTTGTTCGGAAATGTGTATTTCATCATGGCCGCAGCGCAGCAGGCGATCACAGGTCATGACCCAGCCTTTGATGAAGCCGTGTTTTTTAAAAGCCTGCCCGCTGTAGTGTGAGCAGCTTGGATACATCATGCAGCGGCGTCCGTCTGCCCGGGAAACCGTCTTACTGAAAAATTTTAGGGCAAATGCCATTGGGCCGGTATCTTCCTCCGGAATTTCAGGCCCAATAGTGGTTTCATCGCCAAAACCCGGTGAATAAGCGATGGCTATAATAAATAGGCCTAAAATGGTAATAATTCGTGGTCTTTTCAATTTCATTATTAAATAGCGGCGAAGCCGCGTAGCAAAATGATTTAGGGATGTTCGCCGTGGGCGATCATCCCTAAATCATTTTTGGGTGACGCGCAGCACTTCTTCAATCGTCGTGGTGCCGGCCAATACTTTTTGAATTCCATCCCTTCGCAAAGAAACCATATTCATGCGCATGGCCTCTTCCTGAATGCGGTTGGCATCGAACGATTTTAAAATCAGGCTTTTAAGCTTGTTTTCCATTTCGAGAATTTCAAATATGCCGATGCGGCCACGGTAGCCCGTGTTGAAGCAATGTTCGCAGCCTTTGGCCCTGAAAACAGCAGGCCG
>JAOZRT010000435.1 GCA_029940035.1 Desulfobacterales bacterium | reverse complement strand
CAAACCGTACAGATGGCGGTCAATCGCAAACGACGGATATCCAGTTCCTGCGCCTTCATCATGACGTACACCTTGTCTAGACGCTGGGCCATGGCTTTATAAGCGCCTTCATAGGGACATTCTTCACCACAGGACATGATGATAATGCCACTGATTCCCTTTTTGAAACAATCCAGATAAAAATGCTCCGGAAAAAGAACAGGCGCCTTCACTCTTACGATATAGGTATTGGTCGGATAGGTGGAGTGGGCCTGTCCAACCGAGTCTGCACCGGGATAGGCGCAGGCTTCGGTTGCCAGAATCAGTATCTTGTTTTCTTTCATGGTGTCCGTCTGGGTTGACATATTGCCCCCATTTACTTATTTCTGCGCACGAAATGCTTGTCATAACCATCGGCTTCCATTACGCCCATATACTCATGACCGACTTTGTTGGACCAGGCCGGGATATCCTTGCGCGTACCCGCATCGTTAGAGAAGATCTCCAATATTTCTCCGACCTTGACTTTGCCTATGCCTTTTTTTGCTTCCAAAAGGGGTCCGGGACATGCGCTGCCCCTTGCATCCACCGTACTTGACACTTCAATTGCACCTAAGTCTAAATCTGCCATGATAGCCTCCTGTTTATGGTTAAGGGTTAATCTTTTTCAGTCGGACCTTTAAAGTTGACTCTGTACCTTCTAAATCCTCAACCGATATGAGTTGACATTCATCGGGAGGAATAATTTTCATTAGATTTTGAATATTTTCCGGGTCATTGCATATAATTTCCAATACCTCATCTTGCTCGAGCGACCGAAATGCATTGCTCGCCTTTAAGAGACAAAACGGAATGATCATATTTCTAAGATCAAGACTCACCATCACCTTTACAACCCCGCCGTGCTTTGTTTGAAATGCTTTCTTTCCTGCAAGTTGAATGCCATTATTGTTCAGCCACAAAATATTATAACTATGTAAAAAGTCTTTTTTTCATGGATATAGGAAAAGAGAAACTCAGGAATTACGTATTATTTAAGCTTGTTGTCATAATACTGAATTGGAAAACCCTGTAGATTTTGACTTTTTACGAATCCATCAGCATATGTTGATAGCGGCTCCAGATGGTCTGGGAGGCTAACTAAAAAGAGACTTGCCAACTTGCGTTCAATGCGTTAACTTTATGAACAGGTTTGGTGTCCAACTATTGAACAGGAGAACAGTGTGTTTGAAAAAGAATTGAACAATTATTGGGAAACGGTGGTGAATACCATCCAGGACGGTGTAATGATCGTCAATACGGAAGGGCGGATCATATCTGTCAACCGGGCATTTGAAAACATCACGGGATTTCAGCCGGAAGAAGCGATCGGGCAACTCTGTTCCATACTAAACTGCAACACCTGTGAATTGGTGCGGGAGGGGGGCAGTTGTCACTGGTGCGTCATGTTCGAGCGGGGCAAACTGAGCAAGCAAAAATGTACCATGCTACGCAAAGATGGCAGCCCGGTGAACGTCGTTAAAAACGCCTCTGTTCTGGAGGATAGTGATGGAAATGTCACCGGCGCCGTTGAAACCATTACCGATATCACCGACCTTATCGACAAAGAGGTACAAATCGAAAAATTTCGCCGTGAACTTAAAGCCGAAGACCGTTTTCACGGCATGGTGGGCTCATCTTCAACCATGCAGCACGTCTTCGATCTGATAGCCAACGCCGCCCGGTCGGATGCGCCGGTGATTATCTACGGAGAAAGCGGAACCGGCAAAGAACTGGTGGCTAAAGCGATCCATGACGGCGGGAATAAAAAGGGCAAACCCTACATCAAGGTCAATTGTGCCGCCCTGAATGAATCGCTTCTCGATAGCGAATTGTTTGGTCATGTCAAAGGCGCCTTCACCGGGGCCCATAAAACCAGGCAGGGTCGTTTCGAAGCTGCCCAAGGCGGTGATATCTTTCTGGATGAAATCGGGGACCTGCCCTTGGCCACGCAGATCAAACTGCTGCGGGTGCTGGAAGAGAAAGTCGTGGAACGCGTCGGTGACAACCGCCCCATTAGCATCGACACCCGCATCATTTCAGCCACCAACCGCAATTTAAAACAACTATTGGAGCAGGGTGCCTACCGTGAAGACTTCTTCTACCGAATAAATGTCATTCCCATAAACGTTCCTCCCCTGCGCGAACGATTCGGCGACATCCCTATTTTAGCGGAAACCTTTTTCAGAAGAATGCAGATGAAAAGCGGAAAGAATATTCAGGAAGTGTCCAAGGCAGCACTTGAATCCCTGATGCAATACCGGTGGCCGGGAAACGTACGCGAACTCAAGAGTGCCTTTGAATATGCCTTTGTTTCCTGCAACGGTCAAACCCTTTTGCCGGAGCACTTTCCAGCCGGTATTGACCGGGATGCCGTACCGCTTGAAATGGCATCAACAACGGGTCAAAGCCTGGATGGAATTAAACGGCAACGTCTTGTAGGTGCGCTAAACAAAGCCGGGGGCAACCAATCCGCGGCAGCCAGAATTTTAGGTATTTCCAGGACAAGCGTCTGGAGTCAGATGAAACGATTTAAAATTAACGTCCATTAGAAACCTGTCTTTTCCCCGACCGCTTGCCTCCACCGTGAAGATAATTTCTCTGTGTTTTATTGGTCTACCAGTCCTGGCACCGATCTTGCTCTCTTATTATCAACAAGTCACAGCAAACCGGATATAGCGTCACGCATGAAGGAGGATCTCATGAATATGGAACAGATGTATGAACCGTTTAAATTAGGTGATCTTACCCTGGCCAACCGTTTTGTATTGCCACCTGTAAAAACAGCCTTGGGAACACCCCAAGGTATGGTGACCGAAGGCCTTCTTGAATTTTATCGACAAATCGCATCCAATGGTCCCGGGGTTTTGATTCTGGAGCCGGTGGCGGTGACCGCAGATGGAAAGGAGCACCCCAAACAGCTATGCATTCACCAGCCTGAAAGTGTCAATGAAATTAAAAAAATCGTCGAGGTCATCCATGCTGAAAACCGCCTGGTCTGCCTGCACCTGAATCATGCCGGCGCGGCCGCCAACCCAAAGGCAACCGGCGCCAAACCTAAGGCTCCGGCTGTCATCACCTGCCCAAGCTCCGGTCAGACGGCAGAAGCGCTCAATGAGGATGAAATAGACTCGATCGTCGACGGATACCGGTATGCTGCCCTCAAGGCTGTTGAAGCCGGTATCGACATGCTTGAGATACAGGGCGGCCACGGGTATTTGCTGTCGCAATTTCTGAATAGCAGGATCAATCAAAGAAACGATGGTTACGGTGAAAACCGTTTATTCTTTGCCGAACGGGTTTTGGGGGCGGTAAAAAAGGGGGCTCCTGCCCTGCCGCTGATCTTACGGATTTCCGGGTCTGAAATGTCCCCTGAATTCGGCATCAGCCAGAATGATCTGGCGCCGCTGCTGAAACTAGCCGAAGAGAGCGGAATCTCTTTATTGCATGTGGGCATGGGTTCGGC
>JAOZRT010000107.1 GCA_029940035.1 Desulfobacterales bacterium | reverse complement strand
AAATATTACTTGACTATAACTTTATTGGGTAATAATATAACCAAATACAATACGAGGTCAGAATCAAAAAGAAAGCCCTTCGCAATCTGAAAAAGCTGCCGATCAATGTGCAGAAGTTGCTGTTTTTGTTGATTGAAGACCTCAAAGCAGATGGCCCGATACAAAAAAGTTGGCACAATTTTTCGCCCTTGGGTAAAGAAACATACCACTGCCATTTAAATTATCGCTATGTGGCGTGCTGGACTTCCAGACAAGGGGAAATCATAATCGAGGTGTATTATGTTGGCTCTCGTGAAAAAGCCCCGTATTGAAATATCGCTCCAAGGTGAGCGTGTTGACGAGCTTATCGAATGGATTGGTAAAAAATTTGAAGTGAGTATTCTCGCTTCCGATAATTCTGATAGTGTTGCGATTGAGGATACCGATTTTTGGAAAGAAATGCAGTCAAACAGAATTGGCAACCTTCTTTCGGCTGCCAGGCTTAAGGCGGGTCTGTCGCAATCTAGGCTTGCCGAGAAACTTGGCATCCGCCAGAATATGGTCAGTGACTATGAAAGGGGCAAGCGTCGGCTCTCTTCGGCAATGGCCAAACGTATGGCCAAAATACTTAAGATTAAGGTTGAGAAAATTTCATAGTGCGAAGCACCGGTCTGGGGATTGACCGAGATTGCTCTTTGATCCATGTAACCTGCCTCCTATGCCCCAGCCATATTCTGGATTTCCTTTTTGATTTTATCCAGCGACGTGCCTTGTGCGACATCAAGATCATAATCAATTTGAAGCCCAAGCCAAAATGATGCGGAATTGCCGAAAAAGATCGATAGGCGCAGAGCGGTGTCTGCGGTCACGCTCCTTTTGCCATGGACGATTTCATTGATACGTCGCGGAGAGATTGCATTAACTTGAGGCTGTCAACTCAATAACAAATCATATAAAAAACACAACCCGACCTGTTGAGGTCGGGAGGTGTTTTTTATTGGCGGAGAGAGAGGGATTCGAACCCTCGGTGCAAGTTTCCCCACACACTCGCTTAGCAGGCGAGCGCCTTCAGCCGGCTCGGCCATCTCTCCGGGGTTCTGACACGTCAGAACACGATCGGTTTTTTAGTGAAACGTTGTGAAATGCGGCGCAGCCGCGTTCCGTAACAAAGCGCAGTTTAGTTACTGGCGGAGGGAGTAGGATTCGAACCCACGGAGCTTTCGCTCAACGGTTTTCAAGACCGCCGCCTTCAACCACTCGGCCATCCCTCCAGAAAAACAGTCACATACCATTTCGTATTTTTCGGGTCAATATATAATTGCATGTTGACATGCCGTCACATATATGATTTCCGGAAAAAGTGAAATAAGGGCTCATGGGCCGCAGCCGGTGCATGCCGGTTTAACCATTAGAAATATGCATTTAACGAATTGAAATGCCGGCCCGCAGGCGGACAGACATTTCAATCAGGGAGTTATGAATGAAACAGAAATATTCGATTCACAAAGACACCGAGCAACAGAAACTCGTGATCAAGGAATATGGGGAGCTTAACAAAGAGATCCTCACCCTCTTGTGTGAAGAGGCCTATCCGGAAGATGTGATCCTGGCGGCGATCAAAGAGGGTAAGGAAGCCCTGATCAAGGTCCTGCGGACACGCAATATGTATCCACCGGGTGTTTTTGCCAACAGCATCGCCGATCTGGTCATTGCGTTCTACGGTTCCGACGGTGAGCAGTCAACAGAGATCATGTTGGATGACAAGGAGTTTTTCGAAAGCAACGACGTCGGCGCGCCCCAGGAAGAAGAGGCAGTTGCGAGTGATGACGATGATATCGACTCCGTGCTCGAGGATGACATCGATGAGGTTTACGAGGAAAAAAAGATTACCAAAGACCTCAAATCAACGTTGAAAGTGGCGGATGAGGACGCTGCCGATACGGACGACGATGTGTGACCTGGTTCCCAGACGAACTTCAATAACATACCTGTAAGCCCCCCTTTACGGTCCATATGCCATGCCTTCCTGCAGTCTTGCGGGAAGGCATTTTTTATCAGAATAAATAGGCGAAAACATACGATAACTTGAAGGCTCCTCAGGATTTTGCCTTGACATTCGGCCAGATTTGCCATAAGCAAAGCTATTCAACTCATTATAGACAGTTCCGTGTTTAAAACCAGGCTGCAAAGGGTTAATGAAGCTCTTTTGGGGCGTCTAAACGTCTAAACTGCATCAGGAGGTGCCAATGGACAAGGAGCAAAAAGCGTTTTATGAGAGGTTGGAAAGCAAAGGAGTCTCGCGACGGGCTTTCATGAAGTACTGTACATTTCTGACGGCGACCATGGGGCTGTCATCTTCTTTCGTACCGAAGGTGGCGGAAGTGTTCGCAGCACCGGCCCAGCGACCGCCGGTGGTGTGGCTCCATTTCGGGGAGTGTACGGGATGCTCGGAAGCGCTTCTGCGGTCGATGTATCCATTTATCGATGAGCTGGTGCTCGAGATTCTATCCGTGGAGTACCATGAAACCATCATGGCCGCAGCCGGCCATCAGGCAGAGGAAAACCTGAATGCTGCCATCCGGAAATACGAAGGCCAGTTCATCTGCGTCTGTGAGGGCGCCGTGGCCACCAAGTTCAACGGCGGTTATGGAAAGGTCGGGGGTCGGACGTTTCTCGAGATCGCCAAAGACGTTGTGCCCAGGGCTGCTGCCACCATCTCCATCGGCACCTGTGCCGCATTCGGCGGCGTACAGGCCGCCAAGCCCAACCCGGGCGGGTATAAGGGTGTTGGCGATGCCCTGGGTGTCAAAACCCTGAATATTCCCGGGTGCCCGCCCAACCCGATCAATTTTGTCGGAACTGTCATCAACTATCTCCTCCTCGGCAAGCTTCCCGCTCTGGACAACCTGGGCAGGCCGTTGTTTGCTTATGGGAACACCATCCACGACAAATGTCCGCGGCGTTCTCATTTTGAAAACGATGAATTCGTGGAAGAGTTTGGCTCTGAAGAGGCTGCCATGGGCTACTGCCTGTACAAAATGGGCTGCCGCGGGCCGGAAACCTTCAACAATTGTCCCATCGTCAAGTTCAATGACGGCACCAGTTGGCCTGTGGAAGCCGGGCATCCCTGCATCGGATGCAGCGAACCTGATTTCTGGGACAGCATGAGCCCCTTTTACGAAGAGATGTAAATAACAATATTACCTGCAAACAATCCTTTTTAGAAAAAAGGGAGGAGACATATGGGAAAACGAATTACGATTGATCCGATCACACGCATTGAAGGACATCTTCGCATTGAGGTCGAAGTCGAGGGTGGCAAGGTAAAAAATGCCTGGAGTTCCGGGCAGATGTTCCGGGGAATCGAGCTTATCCTCCAGGGAAGAGATCCCCGTGATGCACATCACTTCGTGCAGCGCTCCTGCGGCGTCTGAACGTACACACATGCTCTGTCCTCGGTGAGGGCAGTCGAAGATGCGGTCGGCGTAAAAATACCCGAGAACGCACGTATTATCAGAAACCTGCTCCATGGAGCCCAATTCCAGCACGACCATATTGTTCATTTCTATCACCTGCATGCCCTTGACTGGGTGGACATTGTCAGCGCCCTCAAAGCGGATCCGAAGAAGACAGCCACGCTGTCGGACAATGTCAGCAATGCCCCCTGGGGCGGTGCTAATTATTTCAAAAACGTTCAGGCCCGGCTCCAGACGTTTGTGGACAGCGGGCAGCTGGGACCCTTTACCAATGCATATTGGGGCCACCCGGCCTATGTGATGCCACCGGAAGCCAACCTGATGGCCTCAGCCCACTACATCGAGGCGCTGCGGCTCCAGGCCAAGGCTGCCAGGATGCATGCCATTTTCGGAGCCAAAAATCCCCATCTGCAGTCTCTGGTGGTCGGTGGCATAACATCGGTGAAAGATCTGACCCCGGACCGTATTGCCGAATTCCTGTACGTTACCAAGGAGACGCAGTCGTTTATTGAAAACGTCTACATCCCGGACCTTCTGGCGGTGGCGTCTTTTTACAAGGATTGGGGCGGCATCGGCGGATGCACCAACTTCCTGGCCTGGGGCGACCTGCCTATGAGCGACAAGGAGCCTGAAAGTCTGTTTCTGCCTCGCGGCGTAATCATGAAACGCAACGTCGGTGGCGTCAAGATGGCCGAGCAGGACAAGGTTACCGAACATGTGTCCCGTGCCTGGTATGAAGACGGCAGCCCCAAGCATCCCTACAAGGGCGAGACCAAGCCGGTCCAGGAAGATCCAAAATACCGCCCGGGCGGCGGCAAATACTCCTGGTTCAAGGCGCCGCGTTATGAAGGCGAGCCCTGCGAAGTTGGACCCTTGGCCCGTGTTCTGGTGGCGTATGGCTATGGAAATGAAAAGATCAAAGCGTTGGTGGACGGCACTCTCGAGAAGCTGGGGGTTCCGGTTCAGGCACTTTTTTCAACCCTGGGCAGAACGGCGGCCAGGGGTCTTGAGACCATTGCCATCGGCCAGGCCATGCCGGGCTGGATAGACGAGTTGGTGGAAAACATTAAAGGCGGCGACACCAAGACCTACCAGTCGTGGGAAATGCCGGACACCGGCATGGGCGTCGGCCTCAACGACGTTGCCAGGGGGTCTTTGGGACACTGGATCGAGATCGAGGACAAGAAGATCAAAAATTACCAGTATGTGGTGCCGTCAACCTGGAACCTCGGCCCGAGAGACGAAAAAGGCAAGCTGGGTCCGGTGGAAGAAGCCTTGATCGGAACGCCCATTGCCGATCCCAAGCGGCCGTTGGAAGTGCTGCGTACCGTGCACTCCTTTGACCCGTGTATCGCCTGTGGCGTCCATGTGATCGATCCTGATTCCAACCAGGTGTATAAAGTCAAAGTGCTTTAGACTAAACTGAACATCTAAAATATTTCGTCATTCTAAACCACAAAGGCACAAAGGACACAAAGGGCATTCCTTCTGTTTTTCTTTGTGTCTTTGTGGTTATGGCATGGACGGCCTGCAGAGTCGTGCAGGATGAAAGCAAAAGATGGTTACACACAAGAACAATGATCACATTATGATACTGGGTGTCGGATGCATCCTCTTTGCCGATGAGGGGTTTGGTGTCCGTGTCATCGAGAAGATCGAAGATAACTATGAATTCCCGGACAATGTTTCGGTTGTAGACGGGGGAGTCCTGGGCACCAACCTGCTGGGCGTTATTTCCACGGCCGACCACCTGATCGTGGTGGATGCCATCCACAACAAAGGCAATCCCGGCGACCTGTACCGTTTGTCCGGAGATCAGATTCCCAAAAGAATCCGGGCCAAGAATTCGCTCCACCAGGTTGATTTTCTGGAAGCGTTGACCCTTTGCACGGCCTTGGA
Organism: Desulfobacterales bacterium; assembly: GCA_029940035.1. Classification (GTDB taxonomy): domain Bacteria; phylum Desulfobacterota; class Desulfobacteria; order Desulfobacterales; family B30-G6; genus JAJDNW01. The sequence goes on along the minus strand of JAOZRT010000107.1, from coordinate 7,696 downwards.
CAAGGTTCCGGAAACGGTCATCGTCGGTATTGAACCCGAGGACATTGAAACGCTGAGTATTGACCTGACACCTGTCACCAAAGAAAAGGTCGATGATATGATCCAGATGGTTTTGGCCGAACTGGACCGGCTTAATGTCCCCTATACGCAGAGGAGGGGTGTACATGTGCCTGGCAATCCCATCTAAGATAGTTAAAATTGACAACGGTATGGGGACCATCGATGTGGACGGTGTTCAGCGAACAGCTAGCCTGCTTCTCGTGGAAGATGCGACCGTGGGGGATTATGTGATCGTGCATGCCGGTTTTGCCCTGCATAAAATCGACGAGGCCGACGCCATGGAATCTTTGCGAATTCTCAAGGAAGCGGCGGCTTTTGCCGAAAAAAAAGAAAATGAACAGTAGGCTGTGATTGCTTGCTAAAAAAATAAATATAAACGGTATAGTACAGGGGGTCGGTTTCAGGCCCTTTGTTTACCAGCTGGCCGCAACCCATCAGCTCAAAGGCCGGGTCGCCAACACATCCAGCGGCGTTTTCATTCATATTGAAGGGCCGTCTCCGGCCATCGAGAATTTTTCCCGGGAGTTGACGGACAACCCGCCCCCCCTGGCCCACATCACGCAAATCGACATAAAGGAAACCCGGCTAAAAGCGTACGGGGATTTTTCCATCAGAAAAAGCCAATCCCGGGGACAGCGGTTTACCCTGATTGCACCGGACGTATCCACCTGCGATGACTGCCTGAAAGAGATGCTGGACCCCGGGGACCGGCGCTATCAATATCCCTTTATCAACTGCACCAACTGCGGTCCCCGCTACACCATCATTGAAGACATTCCCTACGACCGGCCCCAGACATCCATGCGCCTTTTTCAAATGTGTGACCTGTGCCAGGCCGAATATGACGATCCCATGGACCGTAGGTTTCACGCCCAGCCCAATGCCTGCCCGGTTTGCGGGCCCATGGTGCAACTGCTGGACAGCACCGGTGCAACAATGGTGTCGAAAGATCCGATTGCAGATGGTGTTACCCTTTTGAAATCAGGCCATATTCTGGCCGTCAAGGGGCTGGGGGGCTTTCACCTGGTAGTGGATGCGGAAAACCAGGCGGCCGTAAAAAGGCTGCGGCAGCGCAAACATCGCGAAGAAAAACCCCTGGCGGTGATGTCCTGTGATTTGGATGTCATCCGCCAATATGCAGCCCCTACACCCGCAGAAGAACAGCTGCTGATATCACCCCAGCGCCCCATTGTGCTGCTGCCTAAAAAGGAGCCGGAAATACTGGCGGAAGACGTTTCGCCGCACAGCCGTTTTTACGGGGTCATGCTGCCATACACGCCCCTGCACCACCTGCTATTAAAGGACAGTTTCCGGGCCCTGGTGATGACCAGCGGCAACATGAGCGAAGAGCCCATTGCCATCGACAATCAGGAGGCTCTCGAACGGCTGGGGATGCTGGCGGATTATTTTTTACTGCACAACCGCGATATTTACCTGCGCAGCGACGACTCCGTGGTTAAAATGGTTGGCCATGGCCCGCGTTTTTTTCGGCGTTCTAGGGGGTACGTGCCCCGGCCTGTTTTCCTGAAAAAGCCGGTGAGATCCATTTTGGCCTGCGGGGCAGAACTGAAAAACACGATCTGCCTTACAAGGGAGAATCAGGCGTTTTTGAGCCAGCATGTGGGTGATCTCGAGAATCTGGCAACCTTTAATTTTTTTAAAAAAGCCATCGGGCATCTGAAACGCATCCTGGATATCAAACCCGAATATATCGCCTGCGACATGCACCCGGATTACCTGAGCACCCGGTATGCCAGGGAGCAGACCGGGATCGACGTTTTGGAAATACAGCATCACCATGCCCATATTGCGGCCTGCATGGCAGAGAACCAGGTGGAGGGCCCGTTGATCGGGCTGGCCTTTGACGGGACCGGTTTTGGCACGGACGGCCACATCTGGGGCGGTGAAATCCTGCTGGCGGGCTTCGATCGATTCGAGCGTACCGCACATCTGGCCTATGTGCCCATGCCCGGCGGGGCAGCCGCCATACGTGAGCCCTGGCGGATGGCTGCCAGCTACCTGTTCCAGGCGTATGGCAGGGACTTTTTGCCGTTGGACCTGCCTTTTTTCAAAACCGTACAGGCCCATAAAGTTGAAACTATCATTGAAATGATTGAAAAAAGGATTAATTCACCCTATACATCCAGCGTGGGAAGGCTTTTCGATGGGGTTGCCGCCATGGTCGGGCTGCGGGAAAAGGTAGCCTTCGAAGGCCAGGCGGCCATGGAGCTGGAAATGACGGCCGATCTTTCCGAAAAGGGTGTTTACGAATATGCGCTCCCCCGGGATAAGTCAATGGAGATACCCGTGGAACCCATCATCCGGGGGGTTGTCGAAGATATCCAGAGGCAGGTCCACCCATCTGAAATCAGTATGAAATTTCATAACACCCTGATATGCCTGTTTGCAGAGGCCTGTACCGGCATCCGCAGGCAGACAGGATTCACCCAGGTGGCCTTGAGCGGCGGTGTTTTCCAAAATACCATCATGCTGTCCGGTCTGACTAAAGCTCTGGAAAAGAAGGGGTTTGAGGTGCTGAGCCACACAGAGGTCCCGTCCAATGACGGTGGTATTGCCCTGGGGCAGGCGGTTGTCGCGGATGCCATGCTGAATAGAAAATGATAAACCACAAAGACACAAAGATCACAAAGGTTTCAAATAACTAAAATATAGTCATGCTTAAAAATTGAAACGCTCACTTTAGTTAAGTTAGGGGCGCTATATGAGTCTTAAATATATGGAAGAGTACCGGGATGCGGATATTGCCCGCAGCTTGGTGGAAAAAATCAAAGCCAGTTCAAAAAGCAAGATCCGCCTGATGGAAGTGTGCGGGACACACACGGTTTCCATCTTCCGCAGCGGCATCCGTTCGGTCCTTCCCGAGACCATTGCCCTGCTTTCCGGTCCTGGATGCCCGGTATGCGTAACCGATCAAAAGGAGATCGATGCGTTTGTGGCGCTTGCCCGGGTGGATAACGCCATTCTGACCACATTCGGCGACCTTGTGCGGGTGCCCGGAACCGTATCTTCCCTGCAAAAAGAAAAAGCCGAAGGCCGTGATGTCCGGGTGGTTTACTCGACCATGGATGCCATCGACCTGGCCGTGAAGCATCCGGACCGGGAGGTCATTTTTCCCGGAGTGGGGTTTGAAACCACAGCACCCACCATAGCCGCCGCCATCAAGACGGCGCAGCAGATGAAGCTGGCGAATTTTTCAGTCTACGCGGCGCACAAAACAGTGCCCCGGGCCCTGGATACCCTGATGTCCTCGGAGCTGACAGGTATAGACGGGTTCATTTTGCCCGGGCACGTGTCTCTGGTCATCGGGACGTACGCCTATGAGCCTTTTTTTCAGGCCCACCACACGCCCTGTGTGGTGGCCGGGTTTGAACCGGCCGATATTCTGCAGGCCATTTGGATGCTCGTGGAGCAGATAGAAAACCAGACACCGCAATTGAGCAATGCCTATGGACGGGCCGTGACCTCCGCAGGCAATGAAAAAGCCCAGGCGCTGCTGGACGAAGTGTTCGAAACGTCTGATGTGGCCTGGCGGGGGATCGGGGTGATTCCGCAGAGCGGGCTCGTCATTCGAGACCTGTTTGCGGCCTTCGATGCCGGAAAAAAATTCGACCTTGTCCTGCCGGAGCCCATAGAGCCCAAGGGTTGTGCCTGCGGCGAGATTTTGACCGGTGTCAAGACCCCGCCGGATTGCCCCCTGTACAAGACCCGCTGCACCCCCATGGATCCCGTGGGGGCCTGCATGGTTTCCAGCGAGGGCACCTGCGCGGCTTATTACCGGTATCACGGGTGAGGCACAGGTGGCCGGTAGCCTAGGCTAATAGCTGAAAGAATTAGGAAGATGTATATGAAAAAACCTGACAAAATCATTCTCGATCATGGCAGCGGCGGCAAGATATCCCACCACCTGACTACTGAGTTCATTCTGCCGATATTCAACAATCCCATTCTGGCGGACCTTGATGACGGTGCCATCTTCACAATCGGGCAGGAACGGTTCGCATTTTCCACGGACACCTACACGGTGGATCCGATTTTTTTCCCGGGCGGCAGCATCGGCGACCTGGCCATCAACGGGACGGTCAACGATGTGACCATGTGCGGTGCAACGCCCCTCTATCTGAGCGTGGGCCTGATTCTGGAAGAAGGGTTTCCCATCCACGATTTTGAAAAGGTCATGGATGAGATGGGCAGGGCAGCAGCCCAAGCCGGGGTCAAAGTGGTCACCGGCGACACCAAGGTGGTGCCCAAAGGGGCTGCCGACAAAATTTTTATCAACACGTCCGGGATCGGCATTATCCCTAAGGGAATCGACGTGTGCAGCAAAAATGCTCGTGTGGGGGACAAGATCATTCTCAGCGGAACCCTTGCCGACCACGGTGTTACCATTCTGACCCAGCGTGAAGGCCTGACCTTCGACGCCCCGGTCAGAAGTGATTCTGCCCCCTTGAACCAGATGGTCAAAAAAATGTTTGCTGCGGGACACGCCATTCACACGTTGCGGGACCCCACCCGGGGCGGTGCGGGAACAGCCCTGAACGAAATCGCCCAGAACGCCAATGTGGGCATCCGCATAGAAGAGACAATGATCCCCGTAAAGCCGGAGGTGTCCGGGATTTGTGAACTACTGGGGTTTGATCCCCTTTACCTGGCCAACGAGGGTAAGCTGATCGCTTTTGTGGGGCCTGCGGATGCCGATGCCGTGTTGGCCGTGATGCAGGAAGATGAATTTGGCAAAGACGCCTGCATCATCGGGGAGGTCACGGCCGAGAATCCCGGCCAGGTCTTCATGGAGACCCGCATCGGCGGGCTGCGCATTGTGGATATGCTGACCGGGGAGCAGTTGCCGCGAATCTGCTAAAAAGAAATTTCTAACATGATACGATTTTCTGTGGTGTAGCAACACAATTCGAAGTGCCCTGGAAGCCTTACTATTGAAAAGAATGAAAATTTCTTTTTATAATTTTCCGTTTTTAAAAAAATCACCTTCAGATTATTATCCTTCCAAGGATATCCGTCTGCTGTGTGTTGGGTTATGTCTGTTTTTTATTTTGTTGCCCCAGGGTTGCAGCGTCGAGAAAGAGGTCGTCTTCAGCGGCCGGACCATGGGCACCACCTACCATATCAAGGCGGTTACCGGTTATTTCAAACGCACATCAGGCCTGCAGGACACAATCGATGCGCGTCTTAAAGCCATCAACCAGAGCATGTCCACCTATATCCACGACAGTGAGATCAGCCGCTTCAATCGATCGACAGATACCCGCCGGCCTTTCCATGTGGAGGATGACTTTTTCCAGGTATTTAAAAAGGCTCAACAGCTGTATGCCCTCACTGGGGGCGCCTGGGACGGCACCATCAAGCCGCTGGTGGACCTCTGGGGGTTTGGGAGCAACGCACAGGGAAACAGTCATCTGCCGAACGCCGCGATTATCAGCCGTACGCTGGGGACCGTGGGTTTCCAACACATCCATATTTCCGGCCAGGGGGCAATCCAAAAAAAGCGGGCGTTCATAACCCTTGATTTTGCCTCGATAGCCAAAGGGTATGCCGTGGACCAACTCGCCCGGCTACTCGAAAACAGCGGTATGGACAACTTTATCGTTGAAATCGGCGGGGAAGTGTTTGCAGCAGGCGTCCGGAAGGATGGCAAAACATGGCGGGTCGGGATTAACCTGCCGGACAAAAAGGCCTCTTTTCAGGATCTTTACAGCGTGGTTCAACTTTCCAACCGGGCCATGGCCACCAGCGGCGACTACCGGAACTTCATCGAGCAGGACAATGTCGTTTACAGCCACATCATCGACCCCAGGACTGGGTACCCGGTTCAAAACAATGTGGCCAGCGTGACGATCATCGCCCCGGACTGTACCATGGCCGACGGACTGGCCACGGCCGTGGTCGTCATGGGGATTGAGAAGGGAAAAGCCCTCATTGAACAGCTTCCCGGGGTTGAGGGATTGATTATTATCCGGGACCCGGATGGTAACTTGAGGGACTTTCCAAGCTCCGGTTTTAGAACGTTTTCCGAGTAAAACGGATTTATTGACAGAGCCAATTCCATCATATATGGAAGTCTAAGTCCAATCGTCACCCCCATTCAAACCAGCATTATCTTGACATATGATAAAACAATATCTGAAAACCGTTACCAGCGGTCAATTGCTGGAGCGCATGCTCCAGAGACCTGTTGCCGTGATACTGGCGGTCCTGCTGATCACGGCCCTGTTCGCCTGGAGAGTACCCTATCTCTCATTCAAAACATCTGTCTATGACCTGATCATCGAAGACCTGCCCGAGACAGCCCGTTATGAGGCGTTTAAGGAAATTTTTGGATCAGACGAACTCATCCGGGTGGTTGTAAAAGGGAAAAATCTGTTTGATGCGGTTACCTTCAAACAGATCGAAACACTGGTTGAGACGGCTGAGAAAATAGAAGGTGTCCGGCGCGTGATCAGCCTGCCCGGTGTTAAAAAAGCAGTGGATCTTTCCGGCAAGTGGGAGCTGAGCAAATTTTCAGATGTGTTGGACGATGTCGCGCTTTTCAGAAAAAACCTGTATTCACCGGATGGTAAATCTACCATCCTGACGTTGGTGCTCGAAGACGGGGCTGATCCCGATGCCGTAATTGCGGCGGTCAAAGAGATGATTGCCAAAACGCCGGCCAGCCTTTCCCTTTATCAGATCGGCATGCCGCTGGTTTCACAGGCACTGGCCCAACTCACGCAGCGGGATTTTTTCAGACTCCCGCCCATCACCTTTCTGCTTATCGCCCTGGTGCTTTTTCTGCTCTACCGCAAGGTGATATATGTGGTCCTGCCGTTGACATGCGTCGGCATTGCCCTGGTCTGGAATTTCGGGCTCATGTCCCTTACCGGCATACCGCTCTCCATGCTCACCATGATCGTGCCGGTGTTTCTGATCGCCGTGGGCACGGCTTACTGCCTGCACATCATATCCGAGTATCTCGTGTGGTCGAAAAAAGCGTCTTCGCCCGGGCAGGCATCCATCGAGACCTTTCGCAGCATCACCCTGCCCACGACCCTGGCCGTGGCGACGACCCTCGTGGGGCTGGGATCGCTGATGGTCAACCGCATTACGGCCATTCAGGAGTTCGCCATCTTTGCCTGTTTGGGCATTGCCAGCTTCCTTGTCATCCTGCTTACCTTTCTGCCGGCTGTCATGGCCTTGATTCCGCTGCCCAAACACGAAAAAAAGCCGGAAACCAAGGAAGCACCCGCAACCGGGCAAAACAAGGACAGCCTGCTTGACCGGCTGCTCGACACCATCGCCACCATCGACATCAAATACCAGAAATTCACCCTGCCGTTGATCGGCGGGGTGATCGTTTTTTGCGTGATTGGCATCTTCAAGGTGCCCGTGGAGAGCAATCCGGTGGGGTATTTCAAGGACACGACCGAGATCAGCCAAAACTTTCACGACATATATCAAAATCTTTCCGGGTGCTTCCCCATCAATGTCACCCTGAACGGCCGGGAGGAGGATTTCTTCGAGGATGCCCAGGCCATCGCCGACCTAAACAAAATCCAGCAGTTCATGGAAACCCTGCCCGGTGTGGACAAGACCATCTCCCTTGCCGACTATCTCCAGCTGGTCA
>JAOZRT010000434.1 GCA_029940035.1 Desulfobacterales bacterium | reverse complement strand
AGACGATAGACCGGATTTACTTTCACGCCAAGACCCAAAAAACAATGTCCGATAAGGAACAACTTCTTGCAGAAATTGAAAAAACACGCAGCCGTGGTTATGCAATGTGTGTGGAGGAGTATCTTCCCGGTTTGATCACTATCGGAGCACCGTTAATCAGCCCGGTCACCGGCGAAGGCATTGGGGCTGTATCCTTTGATTATTCAACTCTCCAAAATAGTGCCGACGAGGTCGAGGAAAAATTCGCTGATCTCATTATTGAAACGGCGGCAGCAATTTCTGAACGGCTTCACCGATGATTGAGGCACATAGCCGTTGCTGCAAGCTGCAAGGTATAGCATAAGCATATACCAAGACTCCATTATAATAAAGGTTGTTTAATATCTTGAAGACAGAACCGAATTACAATTTCTATATTGCGAAAGGCCGATTGCCGGTTGTAGATCATGCTGAAGGAATTAGGATCTGGGATACAGGAGGGAAAGAATACATCGATGCGTGTTCCGGAGCCGTCATTTCTAATATAGGCTATGGTCAGGTCAACATAAATGAGGTCATTCAAGAACAAGCCCAGAAAACCTTTTTTGCCTACCGTCTTCACTTTGAAAACAAGCCAGCCCTGGATTACTCCAAAGCCCTGGTGGCGAACTCCGTCCAACATCTGGATAGGGTATTTTTCGTATCCGGAGGGTCCGAAGCAGTAGAATCAGCCATGAAACTCTGTCGTCAATATTTTTACGACAATAATCAGGGCTCCCGGCACATTTTCATCAGTCGTGTGCCGTCATATCATGGCTGTACGCTCGGAACCCTGGCATTGACCGCCTATGCGCCACTGGAAGCCCCGTATCGCCCCCTGATAAAAAACTATCCCAAGATCCCCGCACCGTATTGTTATCGTTGTGCTTACAATCTTTCGTACCCTGATTGCGATTTGGAATGTGCCAGGGAGTTGGAAAGGACCATTTTATCGCAAGGCCCGGAAAACGTTGCCGGCTTTATTGCCGAGCCCATCGGCGGTGCCAGTACGGGAGCCCTGGTCCCTCCGGAAGGGTATTTCGATATCATTCAGGCTACCTGTCGTCAGTACGGCATCATGCTGATCCTTGACGAAGTCATGACCGGCTTTGGACGAACAGGAAGTTTGTTTGGCTACGAACACTGGAACATCGAAGCGGACATCGTAGCCCTGTCTAAAGGCATGGCCTCTGGTTATTTCCCTTTGGGAGCTATTCTCGCCAGACAGTCCATTGTCGATACCGTTTTAGACAGTGGCGGGTTCAAGCACGGCCACACTTACGCGGGAAATCCCATGGCATGTGCTGTGGGGCTAAAGGTATTAAATTATATATTAGGTCAAGATCTGTGTACCAATGCACACCGTATGGGAACACGCCTCAAAGAAGGCCTTGAGGCAATTGCGCGGAGGATCCCGGTCATCGGGCAGGTACGGGGCAAAGGGCTGCTTTTAGGGGTAGAACTGGTCAGAGATCCGGACACCAAAGAACCATATCCCGTCGACGTCAATGCAGGGCAACTCTTGACCGACATCGCATTTGAAAACGGATTGATTATTTACCCTCGCAGATCGATTAATGGGATGTCCGGTGATCACGTTTTGGTTGCCCCACCACTGATTATATCTGAATCGGAAGTAGATGAAATTCTGGTCATGTTTGAAAAAGCACTAGAACAAACCGTTAAGCGCATCGAAGAACTGTAAAAATATGAATTCAACAGCCTTTTTAGGGAACAATGAATAAAGTCACCAATATAAACGATGCAATATCCACTATTAAAGATGGTCAGACCATCATGGTGGGTGGATTTGGCGTGCCGGGAACGCCTTTTATGCTGATAGATGCTTTGCTGCAACAGGGGACCAGGCACTTGACGCTGATAAAAAACGAAGCAAATGAACCCCATCTGGGGGTTTCCAAACTCATCGAGGCCGGAAGGGTGGACAGGTTGATCACCTCGCACCTCGGCTTGAATACCACGGTACTGGCAATGATGAACGACAAAAAGATCGCGGTGGAGTTCAATCCTCAAGGCATTCTGGTCGAAAGAATTCGCTGCGGCGGTGCCGGACTGATCGGATTCATCTCTGATATCGGCATAGACACGGTTTTGAGCAAGCACAAGCAGGTCATCACTCTGAATGGCCAAAAGGGGATTGTGGAATCAGCCCTGCGCGCCGATGTGGCCATGATTCATGCCGCTGTAGGGGACGACCTCGGGAACCTGGTCTATGAAAAGAGCGCCCGGAATTTCAATCCGGCCATGGCAACCGCCGCCGATATCGTAATCGCCGAAGTGGAATCTATAGTCAACACGGGTTCTTTGAATCCTGACGCGATCCACACACCAAGTGCATTTGTAGACCATGTTGTTGAAATCAGAGAACTACGGGACGAGTACGGGATATTGGAGCATCATGTCTTTACATAAGAAACAAGTATCGGCGTAATCGTTTCGTAATGTGTCAAACCTTAAGGCATTGAAATTGACTAAAAAACGACTGACTGTTTCTAATGCAAGGGATAAGATTGCCAGACGGGCTGAAAAGGAAATTATCGCCGGCCAAATTGTCAATCTCGGCATCGGCATACCCACATTAATATTAAAGTATTTAGACTGGGAAAAGCGTGTACAGATCCACTCTGAAAACGGCATCCTCGGTATGAAGTCCCATTGCAGCAGAGAAACTGCCGACAGGAACCTGATCGATGCCGGCGGCGGGTACATCGACCTCGTCACGGGGGCATCATTTTTCGACAGTTCACTTTCCTTTTCCCTAGTGAGAGGCGGACGGTTGGATATCGCCTTCTTAGGCGCACTGGAGTTATCAGCCAGGGGAGATCTGGCCAACTGGATGATACCGGGAAAATACACGCCTGGAATCGGTGGGGGCATGGAACTGGCTCAAAAGGCCAGAAGGTTAATCATCACGACCCTGCATACCAACAGGAAAGGCCAACCTAAAATTTTAGAGTCATGTACGCTGCCATTGACGGCTAAGGCATGCGTAGATAGGATTATTACCGAGCTATCCGTTATCGATGTGGTAGACGATCAACTAAAGCTTGTGGAAATTGCCGAGGAAGCAACGCTGGAAGAAATCGTTGAAAAGACAGATGCGCCACTAATGGTCCCTGATGGCGAGTTGCCCCGGTTTTAATAAATTGCACGGGATTTGAGAGGTCAAATTGAACAAGCAAGAAGAAAAAATTAATCAAACAATCGAAAGCCTGGCAGATGACATTATCGATTTTACCTGCCGACTTGTTAAAGAACCCAGCATACTGGGCAACGAAGCCTCAGCTGTCGATTTAATGAAAAAGGAACTCGAAAAGCTATCCTTCTCCCCTGTCTTGATCCCGATCGATCAATCCCTGTTAGCCGATCATCCTGGGTTTGCCAGGGTACCCTGGACTTACAAAAACAAAAACAATGTGGTTGCCGTGCGCCCCCCGGATGGCGAAGGGGGAAAAAGT